>JAOLZA010000024.1 GCA_028343615.1 Verrucomicrobiota bacterium | reverse complement strand
GGCATCGGCGTGGAGGCGAACATCAAAGAAGCGGTGGAATGGTATCGCCGCGCGGCGGAACAGGATTGTTTGCCCGCGCAATTCAACTTGGGCCGAAATCTTTTGGAATCCCATTCGCTCGAAGCCGCGCGTTGGTTGGAATTAGCAGCCACCGACGACCACACCGAGGCGCAATGGCTGCTCGGTCGCGCGCTTGATGATGGCATTACACTGCCACGCGACGCGGTCGCCGCGGTGAAATGGCTGCGCAAAGCTGCCGAAGGGGGAGTGCGCGAGGCGCAGTATCGGTTGGCGGTGAGTTTGGAACGCGGCGATGGCGTGATGGAAAATCTCAAGGAAGCTGCCGATTGGTACACGCTTGCGGCAGATGCCGATCACGCAGCGGCGCAGTTTAACCTCGGCGCAATGTACGCGCGCGGGCGCGGCGTGCCCGCCGATGACGTAAAGGCGCTCAAGTATTACAACCTCGCCGCCGAACAAAGTATCGCCAGTGCCCAGTGCAATCTGGGTGTATTCCATGAACAAGGGCGCGGCACGGAACAGAGTTTTGCTTCGGCTTTGCGTTGGTACGAATTGGCCGCCGATCAAGGCTTGGCGCGGGCGCAGTATAATTTGGCTGTGATGCTGCATCTCGGGCGCGCTGGGGAGGCCAATTTGAATGAGGCCGTCACGTGGTATCGCCAGGCGGCTAAGCAGGGACACGCGGTGGCGCAGCACGTGTTGGCGTCACTGTATCATCACGGCGAGGGTGTGGAGGCGGATGCGGGCGAAGCGGCGAAGTGGTGCCAGCTTGCCGCCGAGCAGGAGGTGCCCGAGGCGCAATTGATTTTGGCCGATTGTTATTTGCGCGGTCGCGGTGTGCCGGAGGATTATGTACTTGCGTATGTGTGGTTCAATCGTGCGTCATCGCACGGCTTGGAGATTGCCGAGAAAAACAAACGCCATACCGCGCGCTGTATGACCCCCGAACAAATCGCGCAAGCGCAGCAAATGTCCCGCGCTCACTTGGCGGCTTGAATGTTGAGAGCGAGTACAAATGGAATGAGTTGTTTCATTAAGTGTTAGTGATAACCGGTTTCACGCGCGCGCGGGTATACAGATCTCGCCAATCCTTGGAGCCGTCGTTGGGCATGAGGCGGGTGGTTACGCCGGGTTCGAAGTAGGGGAGGTTGCTGGGGAGCATAAATTTGCGCAGCATATAATTCACGGTGCCGTTGCTGCCGACATACATTTTGCGGCCGTTGGGCCAGCGGGTTTCGAGCAGGCGCTCGGGCTCGGGCCGGGCGGGTGGTTTGGGGACTGTGAGCTTTTTGATGATGTTCCAGTCGAGATCCACGCCGAGGCCAGGGGCGTTGGGGATTTTTGAGTAGCCGTTTTTCACGGTGATGGGTTGTTGCAGGGGCGAATCGGCGTAGAGTTGGAAGCACGTTACCGCCGGCCAAGTGGCATGGGTGAGTACCGCACCAAAGTGCAGCGCCCACGCGCCGGTGATGGTGCTACCGACGATCTGAAGCCAAAAGGGCATATCGGCCATCGCAGCCACGCGGCCGGCGTTCATTACCTTGGTCGCACCGCCGCCCACCACGAATCCGTCGCACACGCTTTCGCGGATGGCGGTGACGGGCGCGGGGTTGCCATAGTGCATCGCCACGGCAGCTTTCGTCTCGCGGCGAATTTGTTGATTGCCAAGGATGTCGCCTTGCGGGATGGGCGTCTCGACAATTTTGGTGATGGGATATTTTTCAACGTCTTTGAGGATCGGAATGCCGAGCTTCGCGTTAAGCAATGTGTTGTTGTAGTCAAACGTAATCGAAAACCCTTCCGGTGCGGCGGCGTTGCCTTGTTTGGCTTGTTCCCAAATATCAAACCAAGGGCGGCCTTTGGTTTTGAACGCCTTGTAGCCAGCGGTAGCGGCCGTCTTCGCTTCGCTGGCCACATCCTCCGGAGGGAGGTCAATGTTCCACCACGCCACAGGGGTTTGCGTGTGAACCTGTTTGCCGAGCAACGCGTGCACAGGCACATCGAGCGAACGCCCCACGGCATCGAAGCACGCCATTTGCAGGCCTGCGCCAAGCTCGTCGCGCCACATAATGGCGGCGGCGTTTTTGCCGCGCGCAAATTCCAAATCCGCATCCGAGGTAGCGCCCCAAGTATAATAAAGCATTGTTTCGCCAAAGCCGGTGACGCCATTGGCCAGTTCCACTTCGCAAATCTCGGCGTACACCCAGTGCGGCAGCTCGCGTGCCATACTGCGCGCGGGCACGGCGCGGTATGGCAAATTGATGGTTGTGCGGCGGATGTGCTTGATGCGTAGCCCCGGCTCATCGCGTCCCGGACGGGCTGCAGGTGAGCGCAGTTGCGTGCAGCCCAAGAACGGCAGGGCGGTTGCCGAGGAAAGAAGCCAGTTGCGACGGGAAATCATACGGAAGTGTAGCCACGGAGAGGGTGGCGGTCTACGTTCATCTGCGAAATCTATGATTAACAACTTGGGTTCAAGTGGTTATGCTCGGCGGATGAAATCCACCCTTTTTCTCTCACTTATTCTTTGTGCCTCTGTTTTTGCCGCGCCTTCGCAGAAGGCGGTTCGTGAACACGTGGACGGGGAGTTGCCCTCGTTGCACTCTGCCCAATTCGCGTCGGATACCGCCTGTTTGAAAATCGGTGTCACTGCAATGACCGCTGCCGGGCTAGAGTTGGTTGGGAAAAAATAGTCGAGTTGGTTGATTGAGCAATGTAGAAGAACCGCCGTGGCGGCGTCGCAGGGTAAATTCAATCTCGATCCATTCCGGCTTTGGGCGGTGCTGGTGGCGCTGTTGTGCATGGGGTTGATCGGACGGATGGATCGCTTCGAGCTGGGGGCGGATATGGAGGTGCTGCTCTCGGGCGATCAACGCAGTCTCGAAGGCTACGAATCGGTCAACAGCCGGATTGCGCAGTTGGAAGAGGATCTTGTGTTTGTGCTGGTGGTCGTGGAATTCGATGACGTATTCGCACCCGAAGCCATCACGCGCCTGCGGGAAATTAGCGCCGCCTGCATGGACAACCCGAATGTGTATCATGCGCTGAGTTTGGTGCACCCGCCGTTTCGTCCCGTGGTGGCTCCGTTATCCGTCCCGCCGTTGAAAATGGAGCCGCTCATAGCGGGCCTGAGCGCGACGGAGTTGGAAACAGCGCGTAGGTATTGCAAAGCCCGGCTGCCGTTGCTGCAAAATTTTTTGGTCACGGACGACAACCGCCGCGCGCTGATGTGGCTGATGTGCGAAGCGGATGTGAGTACTGCGGAATCTAACAAAAAATATGTCGAGTCCATCGACGCCACGTTGGCGCCCTTCGCTCAACAGGGCCAGCGGTTTCAAGTGCTATCCTTTCCGCACGGGGAAGAGGAAATCCGTGCGACGTTGTGGGCGGATATGTGGATGTTTCTGCCTATCGCGTTTGTGATTTTGCTGGGGGTGCTGTTGTTCACCTTTCGTTTTTCGTTGTGGATGTTGCTGGCGGTGTTGCTCGGTCAGGCAATCGGGCTGGCGGCGTTGCCGGGGTTGATTACGCTGATTAGTGACAAGGCGAATGTGTTTACGGTGATACTCTTTCCGTTGCTGTCGGGCCTGCACTTGGCAATGCTCATTCACGTGGGCACGGCGTATCAACGCGCGCGTAATGAGGGGGAATCGGCGGAGGATGCGGTGCGGACGGTGTTTGAAAAAGTGTTTCGCAGCAGCGCCTTCGCGGGACTGACCACGGCGGCGGGATTGTTTTCATTGATGGCGAGCGAGGTTCCGTCGGTACGGGAATTCGGTCTCATCGGCGGCATGGGGATGGTGTTGATGTTCGCCATCACGTTTGGCCCGGCGCTGATGTTGCTGCGCTTTTTGCATGGGGGCCGCGTACCGGTGGCGGTTCAGCAACGGCCTCGGTCACTGGATTATTCGCGTTGGCTAGGCCGGGTGCGGCACTGGCGTCCGGCCATTGCGGTGGGCACGTTGCTGCTGGTGGGCACGATGGTTTGGGGCTGGTCGAAGGTGCGCACGGATATTCGCGCCACGGAATTTTTGGAGGCTGAAAGTCCTACGCGTCAGGTGGTGGAACTGTGTGATCGCGAATGCGGCGGTATCAATGTGTTGCGCATTGAGATCGATTCCGGCCGTACGAATGGGGTGGAGGATGCGAAATTCATAGAATACCTGCAACGCGCGCGGGCCATTGCGGTGGCGCGGGAGGAGGTGGAGGTGGCGTACGCGTTCCCGTGGGTGCTAGACCAGATTTATCATGCGGCGGTGGATGATGAATCCAAGTTGGTACGGGTCATGGCGGAGAAACTGGTGAAGCCCAATATGCTGCGCATTCTCAGCTCGAACGCCTTCGAGGAAATGCTGCCGTTGATGGACATCTTGTTTGATGAGGAAAGACGAAAGACCTATTTATACGTCCGCACGCGTTTCATGCCGGCCGAGGAATACATCGCGATGATCTATACGCTGATGCGGGAACTAGAGGAAGCGCGGTCGGATGCGACCATCAGCGTCTCGGCCACGGAGGGCATCCATGAAATCCTCGAGGCGGACCGCGTGATCGTGCACAGCCAATTGAACACGGCGGGGATCACGTGCGCATTGGTAGGGCTGGCTCTGGTGATGATTTGGCGTTCGCTGTCGTTGGCGCTCATCGCTCTGTTCATCAACGTGCTGCCGGTGGGACTAGTGGTGGCTTTGCAAGGCTTCGCCGGCGTGCCGCTCAACGCTATCACCATCATGGTGGCAGCCGTGGCGTTTGGTATTGCGGTGGACGATACGATCCATTTCATCACTCACTGGCGCATGGCACGGGCGCGCGGTCTTGATGGTGAGGCGGCGTTGCGCGAAACGATGGAGGTGAAATGTCGGCCGATTGTGTGCACCACGGTGATATTGGCGGGGATTTTGTGTGTGTTTGCTTTTTCGTCTTTCCCTCCGGTGGTACATTTTGGGTTATTATTGTCGGCAGGTTTAGCGGGTGCGTTGTTTGCTGCGCTGGGGCTGTTGCCGGCCTGGTTGGGGCGTGATGTGGGCAATACGGGCAAGTAAAGCTGGACTGACTGTGGTTTGCCGCTAGATTGCCCGTCCCTGCAATGAGCGACCCAACGCTGCGGGCCCGCCTTTTCGGGCGGTTTTTGGCCGAATACCATGAATAAACTGACACCACCGCGGGGGTACACCCAAGCGGATGCTAAGGAGCGTCAACGCTGGCTGGAGGAGCAAACGGGGCACACCATTCCCGAGTTTGCGCTGGATGAGCCGGAAAATCTCAAGGGGCTCATCGAGAATCACGTGGGTTTTGTTGGTTTACCACAGAGCATTTCGGGCCCGCTGAAAATCGAAGGCACCTACGCGCAGGGGATTTTTTATGTGCCACTATGCACGGTGGAGGGCACGCTGAGCCTTTCTATGACGCGCGGGTTTTACCTGACTCACCGCGCTGGCGGAATCAAGACGCGTCACGTAAAGCAGGAACTTTCGCGCGCGCCGGTATTCCGATTTGATGAAATCGAAGAGGCGATGGCCTTTCTGCAAACCATCGACGCGCGCTACGACGACATCAAAAAAGCCGCCGAAAGCACCACTCGCCATGGTAAACTTTTGCGCATCGATAAGCACATCATCCATAACCGAGTGATACTCGATTTCATTTATCACACCGCTGAAGCCGCCGGACAAAACATGGTGACCTTGAGCACTGACGCCGCGTGCCGTTACATCGTCGAGAATCTTTCGGGTGAAACGCCGTTGCGATATTTGTTGGAAAGTAATTTTAACGCGGACAAAAACCCCGCACATCGCAGCCTTATCAAAGGGCGCGGCCATCACGTCATCGCTAGTTTTCAAATCCCCAATCGCATCCTAAAAAAATTACTGCGTGTCACGGCCGATCAACTCATCGAGGCACTCACCGACAAACATCTCGGCTCGCAAATGGCCGGTATGTTGGGAATGAACCTCCACACCGCCAACGCATTGGCCGCGCTTTACCTCGCGCTGGGGCAGGATGTCGCGTGTGTAGCGGAGAACGCCATCGGCATCGCGACGTACGAAAAACGCGGCGACGATTTGTACGCCACGCTCAGCATGCCAAGCGTGACAGTGGGTACGGTGGGCGGTGCCACACGCTTGCACGCACAACGCGCGAACTTGGAATTATTGGGCTGCGCCGGTGGCGGAAATTCATCGCGCAAACTGGCGGAGATAATCTGCGCTTCTGCGTTGGCGCTGGAAATTTCACTGGCGGGTGCCATTGTGAGCAACGAGTTCGCCAAGGCCCACGCGGAATTCGGGAGATAAGGCGTGTCGAGCTTTCAGGAATTGCTGAAAGAGGCGGAACTCGAACCGGAGTATGGCTATCTGCGCGAATTTCCGCGCGGCAGTACGGCGATGTGGCACAAGTTTTTCGAGCTGTTTTGCCGTGTGCTTTTTAATGTGTGGTGTCCGCTGAAAGTGGTGGGCCGCGAAAATCTGCCTTCCTCGCCCTTTATGTTTTGTAGCAATCACTGCAGCCATATGGATAGCGCGGCGTTGATGTACGCCGGCGGCGAGGATTTCGACCAATATGGAATGGTGGCGGCCAAGGATTATTTTTTCGATAACCAAAAGCGTAACAGCTTTCTCTCTCGCCTTATGAATCTCATCCCAGCCGATCGCGGTGCCAATCGCGAGAGCATCGTGAAACTAATGATCGCGTGCCGTGAGTTCACCAACCACGGCCATCGCAGCCTCATTATTTATCCCGAAGGCACACGCTCTCAAACTGGCGAGATGGCCCCGATGAAAAAAGGGCCGGCGATGATCGCCACCGAGTTGAGCTTACCGATTGTGCCAGTTTATATTAATGGCACGCACCGCGCGTATCCGAAGGGCGGTAAGTTTTTTAAACCCACGCGACTGCGTGTTTACATCGGGGAATCGATTGACCCTAACCGCTTTCGCGAGGAACATGGTGGCGGTCGAATGATTTACAGTGCCATCACCCGCGAGATGGAAAACCGCATTCACAAGCTGAAGGAACTTCATGGCTGATCCCGAGATTCGCCATATGAAATGGTGGGGCTGGGGTCATGAGGACGTGAGCTTCAGCGATGTAGACAAGCCAAAGCTGTGGCCTTACCTCAGCGGTGAGTTGGGGCTGAAGCAGGTCGAACCCACGCCGCCGGTTAATTTTGATGACGTGCATTTGCCCGACGCCAAAGAGAATGCGCCGTTTATCACCGCGCTGCGCGACGCGCTGGCGCACGATCAATTTTCCGTCGACAAAAAAGACCGGCTTATCCACGCCGCCGGCAAAGCCTTTCGCGACTTGTTTCGTTTGCGGCGTGGACAAGTGGATTTCGCGCCGGACCTTATCGCCTACCCCGCCAGCGAGGCCGACGTGGTGGCGATTGTCAAAGCTGCCCACGATCACAACGCCGTGCTCATTCCATTTGGCGGTGGCACGAATATCGCCGGGTGCATTGAGCCGAAGGATCGCGATGAGCGGTTCATCGTGAGCCTCGATATGTGCCGGATGCATCGCGTGTTGGCGGTTGATAAAAAATCCCTCCTCGCCCGCATCGAGGCCGGCGTTTATGGGCCGCATATGGAGGAACAGCTTGAATCTGCAGGCGTCACGCTGGGGCATTTTCCGGATTCATTTGTGCACTCTACGCTCGGCGGTTGGGTGGCCACGCGCTCGGCGGGAATGCAAAGTGATAAGTACGGCAAGATTGAGGACATGGTCATCGCGCTGCGGATGGTTACGCCCAGCGGCACCATAGTCACGCGGACAGTTCCCAATACTTCCAACGGCATTGACGTTCGTAGTTTGTGCGTGGGAAGCGAGGGCATACTCGGCGTCATCACGGAAGTGACGATGCAAGTGCATCGCTTGCCGGAATATAAAATGTTTGAGGGCTGGCTGTTTCCGGATTTCGAGAGCGGCATTCACGCCATCCACGAGTGTATGCGACACGGGACGATGCCAGTGATTACACGACTCAACGATCCGGGTAAGACGGCACTCAGCGCGGCCTTCAAAAAAGTGGAGCCGCCGCTGAAACAAAAAATCGGGGCGGTGATGAAATGGTATTTGCGCAACATCAAAGGGATTGATTTCACTAAGTGCTGTATGATGACCACTGCGTACGAGGGCGATTACGATACATTCCATATGCAGCGTCGGGAGTCCAATCGGGTTTTTCGAAAATATGGCGGCGTGAACCTTGGCGAAGGGCCGGGCAATTCGTTTAAGGAAGCGAAGTATGATTTCCCGCATGTGCGCGATTATTTGATGGACCGCGGCGTGATGGGCGACGTGAGCGAGACCTCCACCACATGGGATAATCTTCACAATCTTTACACCAAAACCATCACCAATATTCAAAAAGCCATTCGCGACACCGGCGTGGATCCGTGGGTCGGCTGCCACATCAGCCACAACTATCACACTGGCGCGAGTCTCTACTTCACCTTCGGCTGTCGCCAAATCGAGGGCCGCGAGTTGGACCAATATCTTTATATCAAAAAAGCCGCTGAAGATTCCTTCCTGCAAAACGGCGGCACCGTTAGCCATCATCACGCCGTGGGCACCGAGCATCTCCCGTGGATTGAGGCTGATCTTTCGCCCGCCGGACTCAAAGCCGTGCGCGCCATAAAGGACGGCCTTGACCCCAAGAGCGTGATGAACCCCGGCAAAATCCTTCCCGGGCCCGATCCCCTGCGTGAATGGGGCTTGACCAATGAGGCCATTGAGTCGTTCAACAAGGCGGACTGATGTTTGCCGAAAAAGTTGTTATTATCACCGGCGCCTCCTCCGGCTTGGGCCGCCAACTCGCGCGTGATCTTGCTGCGCGGCGTTGTCGCGTGGTACTATTCGCCCGCAATGCCGATGCCCTTGCCGAGGCCGTGGCCGAATGCGAAGCGGCTGGTGGCGAGGCAATGGCCGTCACCGGTGATGTTACGCAGCCCGAAGATTGCGAACGCCTTATCACCAAAACCACGGAGCGCTTTGGCGGCATTGACTTTCTCATCTCCAACGCCGGCCTCAGTATGTGGGCAAAGTTCGAGGAAGTGACTGACCTCAATTTGTTTCGCCGCTTGATGGAGGTCAACTATCTCGGTCTTGTGCACACATTGCACTTCGCGCTGCCCGCGCTCAAGAAGACCGGCGGCCTCATCGTTTCCATCGGTAGCATCCAAGGCAAAATCGCCGTGCCCGCGCATTCCGGATACGTCGCCAGCAAACACGCGCTCGAAGGATTTTGCGATACACTGCGCTACGAACTGGAGGAAACCGGCGTTGATATTTTGACCGTCCATCCCCATTGGATCCAAGGCACACATATGCGCGCCAACGCCTGCACCGCCGATGGTGCGGCGATGGGCGAAAGCAAGCGCTCGCACAATCACGAATCCATCACGCTGGAACAATGCACGCGCGAGATTATCGACGCAATGCACAATCGCGCGCGCGAACTCATTATTCCACCGCGCTTGCGCCTCGCACCGATTCTCAAGGCACTGTGGCCCGCGCTGTTGCGCCGCAAAGTGCTGGGTGTTTTTCGAGGACAGGGGAAATAGCAATGGTTCGAACGCCCACGCGCATTGGTTTTTCGTATTGGCTGGCCCGGTTCATCTCGGGGCTGTTCACGCGCACTTGGATTCGCCGCCGCGTGTTGCACAACGATCGCGTTCCGGAAACCGGAGGCGTGATTCTTGCCTCCAATCACGTGAGTTATCTCGATCCATTTTATATGGTTTGCTCCGTGCGGCGATTGGTTATCGCACTCGCGCGTGCCAGCGCCTACAAAGTCCCGTTGCTTGGGACAATGCTGCACAGTTGGGGGGTCATCCCCGTCGACCAATCCGGTAGTGGTCGTGGCTTGAAAACTTTCTTCACCCGCCTGCGCTCCGGCGATGCGGTGATGATGTATCCCGAAGGCACCCGCTCGTACACCGGTCAAATCCAAGCCCCGCAGCCGGGCGTGGGCCTCATCATCCTTAAGAGCGATGCGCCGGTCGTTCCCGTCAAATTGTTCGGCTCGTACGAAGCCTTCAACCGGCATCATTGGTTTCCGCGCCCCTATCGGGTGGAAATAAAGTTTGGCGAACCGCTCGACTTCCGCGACCTTCGTGCCAAGGCAAACGAAACCAAAGACAAAGAACAGCTCAAAAAATTATATCACGAAGCCGCCACTGATTTGTTGCACGCCATTGCGACAATCGAGCCGGGGCCGGATAAAACTTAATTTTAGGAAAAAGATTATGAACATAACTATTCATTCTGGAAATTGGGAAGAACTTGACGTCGACGCGCTGGCCGTGCCGATGGCCAAGGGCAGTATTGTTGACGCCGCGCTCGATGCGCGCCTCGGCGGCTTGCCCAGCGAACTCATCGACAGCGGCGAATTCACCGGCAAAGCCGGCGCGTGCACGCTCATCCATCGCGTGCCCGATAGCGCCGTAAAACGTCTGTTTTTGATTGGTCTCGGTGAAGCGCCGATGGCGCGTCATTGGTTTGCCGCCGCCGGCCAAGCTGTGCGCGCTGCGGCCAAGGCCAAGTGCCGGTCGGTAGCACTACTCCTGCCGCACGATGCCTGCGCGCGTTTGGCTGCTGAGGGCGCGGGCTTTGGCAAGCATCGGCCGAGCGGTTATACGGAGCAAAAACCGTGGCCGGTCGAGGAAGTGGTTTTGCTGACCACCGGAGACCAAACCATCGCCGATGCCGGACGTATCACCGCCGAGTGCGTGAACCTAGCGCGCGAGTTGGTGGAAATCCCGGCCAACGATTTGGGTCCGGAAGAATTTGCAATGCGCGCTGCGCGCGAAGGCGAAACCGCAGGATTGGAAGTGGAAGTGCTGGAGGAAGCTGCCCTGCGCGAACTGGGCGCGGGTGCGTTGCTCGCCGTGGGCCAAGGCTCTGTGCGCCCGCCGCGAATGGTGCGGCTGAGTTGGATTCCCGAGGATCCCATTAATGACGATCATTTATTTTTGGTTGGCAAAGGCATTACCTTCGACACCGGCGGCCTGTCGCTCAAGCCCGCCAACTCGATGGAAAAAATGAAATACGATATGGGCGGCGCGGCCACGATGCTCGGCGCCATCACTGCCATCGGCCGTTTGCAGCCGCGGGTGCGTGTTTCCTGCCTGCTCGTGATGGCGGAAAATATGCCCAGCGGCACCGCCACGCGCCCAGGCGATATCATCACCGCGATGAATGGAAAAACCATCGAGGTCATCAACACCGACGCCGAAGGCCGCCTCGTGCTCGCCGATGCGCTCACGTACGCCAATCGTCTCGGTGCCACGCACATCATCAACGCCGCCACGCTCACCGGTGCGGTGAGTGTCGCGCTTGGTAGTGTGCGCGTCGCGTTACTCGGCAACCACAAGGCGCTCGGCGACGGCATTGCGATGCGTGGACGCGAATGCGGCGAACGCTTTTGGCCGTTGCCGATGGATCCTGATTATCTGGAGCCAATGCGTGGCGATATGAGCGACCTGCGCAATGCCGGTGCCGATCGTAAGGCCGGCACCATTACTGCCGCCAAGTTTTTGGAACAATTCGTCGAAGGCACCCCGTGGGCGCACTTAGATATCGCGGGCACGGCGTGGTTCGACAAAGTCCAACCCAACGCCGGCAAAGGCGCCAGCGGTATCGCCGTACGCACGCTCGTGAGGTTGGCGGAGGGGTGGGGGAGCTAAAATGGTTCGGCTTGTCCTCATCGCTTTACTTGTGTCGTTAAGCATTGGCTGCACGGCCGTGCGTGAAACTCAGCCAGTTCGCACGGCGACGGAGCAATTCATTTTGAGCCACGCGGTGATCGATGCCGCACGGCAAATTGAGGCCGATGCTGTGGCAGGCAAAAAAGTGATGCTCGATTTGTCGATGTTGAAAACCGTTGACGTTGAGTTCGCCCATGGCGAACTGCGTGACCGCCTGTTGCAACTCGGTGCGGATCTCGTGGCCGAATCCGCCGATGCCGAGATCATCATCGAGGCGCGTTCCTCCGGAGTGGGCATCGACAAATCCGAAACCATGCTTGGCATCCCCGCCATCCCCATTCCTGTTCCCGGCGTGGGCACTTTTAGCACTCCCGAATTGCCCGTGTTCAAGCGCGACCTTCAGCACGGGCGTGCCGGTATTTCAATCACCGGCTTCGAGCGTGCTAACGGTAAGCATGTGCTTTCCATTGGTCCCGTTTACGGTAACGCCATTCGGGATAACATTTCGGTCCTCGGCCTTCCCCTCTACCGTGGCCGAAAAAATTTACCGAAGTGACCCGATTGCGGGGCGCTGATAATTGTGCTATATTAAAAGATGAGGCGTTTTGCAATCCCGACTTTGGGTGTGCTTCTTTTTTCCCTGTATGCCCTTTTGATTCCTAGCTGTTCTAAAAAAGAGGCTAAGCCAGCCGCCAATCCGCGCCTTGAAAAATCCGGCCAACTGATCGCTGCCGAGCCCATTGTGCCGGTGGCAAAGGATTCTTCTGAAACCGTGGTGGCGGAAGGCGAAGAGATTGAAGCAGCCAATGATACTGCGCCCGATCCCGCGCCGGTTCTTTCCCCTGCTGAGATGGCCGAACTGGTTCGTCACGCCAAGGCCGGCAATCCCCATGCGCAGGTGAATCTAGGGAATGTTTTTTTCGAGGGCCGCGGAGCAGATGTCAACAAGGCTGCTGCTGAATATTGGTGGAACCTTGCCGCGCGCCAGCGGCACCCGGTGGCGGTTGAGAATCTTAAGATGCTGCACGCCAAGCCCGAAGAGGGCGTGAGCTTTTTTGGCACCGTTAGCCGCGGAAACAAGTTTGTGTTCATCATAGATAAATCCGGCAGCATGTCAGGCAACCGTCTGGCCGCTGCAAAGAAGGAACTATGCAGCACGCTGAAAGGGTTAAAACCCACCGACAAGTTTATGATATATTTTTTCAGTGACGCCGCCCAGGCAATGCCCGCGCGCGCAATGTTGGCAGGGACACCTAAAAACATCCAATGGGCGATCGATTGGGTGCGTGGGCGTAGTGTGGCCGGGGGAACCAATCCCACGCAGGCCCTGAGTTGGTGTTTTAATTTGCGACCCGACACCGTGTGGTTGCTCACCGACGGCCAGTTTGCCGATGGCCCCGCACTCCATGCCATTGCCGCTGGCAACCGCCAACTCAAGGCTCGCATTAACACCCTCGCCTTTCACGACAAAGGCGGGGCGGACATTCTCCAGCGTATCGCGCGCGAGAATGACGGTACCTACCGCTTTGTAAGGCCATAGCCGCGCTTGCCCGCCACCGCGCACGCGGTTATCCTCGCGAATGCACTGTGCTTACGATCTCGCCGCGACTTATGCGGAAAACTTTCAGCGCGGGCCGCGGCTTTCATCGCCACCCAATATTTCCGTTAGTTCCGTAAACGAACGGGTCGGATTTCTCGGCATTCCTGTCAAAAGTCGCCTCGGGATTGCCGCCGGTTTATTGCTCAATGCGAAGTGGATTGAAGGCTACGCCGACCGCGGGTGGGATTTGTTGACATACAAAACTGTGCGCTCGTCCGTGCGCGCTTGTTATCCGCCGCCCAATTGGGCTTTTGTGAATGCCGATGCCGGCGAGGGGCCGGTTTATGCAACCGATGACTTACCGGATGATCCGGCGGATATTAGCTCGGCTGTGTGTTTTGGTATGCCGTCGATGTCCCCGGAATTCTGGCGGGAAGATATCGCACGCGCGAAGACGGTTTTACATGATGGGCAACTCTTAATTGTCTCTGTGGTGGCTAGTCCGGAGGCCGGCTGGAGTGCCGAGCAAGTGGCTGATGACTACGCCCAATGCGCCGCATGGGCTGCTGAGGTCGGTGCGGACGTCATCGAGGCCAACTATTCCTGCCCGAATGTCTGTTCCGCTGAAGGGCAGGTGTATTGCGATGCGAGCTTTAGTGAGATGGTTACGCAAACCATTCGTAGTGCGATTGGTGTCACGCCGTTGTTGCTTAAGATTGGAGTGTTTCCTGATTCAGAAAAACAACGCGCATTTTTACATGCGGTGGCCGATAACGCTTCGGGCATCACATTGGTGAATGGTATTGCGCGCGAAGTGAGGCATGCTGACGGGCAGCCGGTGTTCGGTGATGATTATGTAAAGGCGGGCGTGATGGGCCGCATCATCCACGAGCCATGCGTGGCGGCGGTACGCGAGGCGCGCGCGGTGATTGACTCGGAAAAGCTCCCGCTCGCATTGGCTGCCGTGGGCGGGGTTTCCAGTGCGGCGGACTTTGAAGACTTTATTGGGGCTGGTGCAGACGTTGTTATGTGTGGCAGTTCACCGATGTATTTGCCGGACTTGGCGGTTGAAATAAAGCACAGTTCCTAACAGGAGTAAGGTTCTCCCTATCCTATCTATTTTCAGTGGACATTGATGAATGGCCGTTGGATATTCCCGCATGCGCCAATTTGTTTCCATGATTCCGGGTTTTATTTTTGCACTGGGGCTTGCCGGTTGCTGCACCGCCATACCGACGGGCATGACCGGTGGAATTCCGGTGATCGATACCCACATTCATTTGTATGACACCACGCGTGCGGGTGGGGTGCCCTGGCCAAAGCCATCAGATCAGGTGCTCTACCGGCCGGTGTTGCCAAGGCATTATGATAAAGTCACCAGAGCCAATGGCGTTACGGCCACGGTGATTGTGGAAGCGAGTGATCGGGTGGAGGATAACCAGTGGATTCTTGATCTGGTGGCCCATAATCCCAAGCACTACGTGGGAGTGGTTGGGAACCTTCCGGTGGGCACACCGGGGTTTGCCAAGCATCTGGAGCGGTTTGCCAAGGATAAGCGCTATGTGGGGATCCGGCTGCGCAGTTTTCCTGAGGGAGTGAGTGGGTTTAATGATGCGGTTTGGCGTGACCTGCAACTTCTCTCCGACAAAGGCCTCGTGCTTGATGTGCTGATGTCAAATTTCAATCTGGATGACATTGTCCTGATCGCCAAGCGCCTGCCAAAACTGAAGATTATGATTAATCACCTTACAGGGTTGATTATTAATGGCGTTCCGGCTGAGGCAGTGTGGACAAAAAAAGTGCAGGCGGCGGCGAAACATCCGAATGTGTACTGCAAAGTTTCGGGCATCTTCCAGCGCAGTAACCGCAGTCCGGCCCCGAAAAAGGTGAGTTATTATACACCGATTTTCGAAGTGATCTATAAAGCTTTTGGAGAGGATCGGATTATTTATGGTAGCAACTGGCCGGTGACCGATCGGGGCGGGAAATATGGCGAGCAACTAGCAATCATCCACGAATATTTTTCAGCCAAAGGAAAGAGTGTAACCGAAAAACTCTTCTGGAAGAATGCAGCGAAATTTTACGGGGTAACTATCCGTTAAAGATGTCGTTACCCCTTTAACGGAATCAACTTCGGGGCCACTGATTCTCTCCCCGCAGCCAAAAGGCACATAAAGAATAAGCGGTTATGGCAGGATGAGCTGCATTTTCGAAACCATACCGCTCCTCACTAAATCAAGGCAACAGTCCCAACAAGCCCTTCCGCAATTGGCCTTGCCAGTGGGGTGAAGTAGGCTCATCCTTCGGTTGTTACACTTTTTATTATGAATATGAATCGACGTTCTTTTCTAAAAACCACACTCACTACTGCAGCCGTAGCGGGTGCAACTTGGTTTGATGTGCCTCAAATTTTTGCCAAGGAAGCCAAGCTCTCCAAGGCGCGTGCGGCTTCCCTTAAAAAATACGGGGGTTTCCCTATGGGAATCCAGAGCTATTCGCTGCGGGCCTTCGGTATTGATGGCAAGGAAGGGGCCCTGCAAAAGATTGATGATTTGGGGCTGCATTGGGTTGAGTTTTTCGGGCGGCATTACCCGATTACGCCGGATAAGGCGAAGATCGCTGAGATGAATGCCAAGCTGGCCAAGCACGACATGAGCGTGAGCTCCCATGGAGTGAATGCCTTTGGCAAAAACCATGAGGCCAATGAGAAGATCTTCCAGTTCGCCAAGCTGGCCGGTATCCCGAATATCAGCGCGAACCCTAAGCCTGATAGTTTTGAAAGCCTTGATAAGCTGGTTAAAAAATATGATATCCGCATCGCCATCCATAACCATGGGCCGGATGCCTTATATGATAAGATAGGCGATGGGCTAAAGGCGGTTAAAGGACATGACAAGCGTATCGGTTTCTGCGCAGACCTCGGTCATTACATTCGTAGTGGGGAAGACCCGGTAGAAGTGATTAACAAGCTGGGGGAGCGATTGTACGGGGTTCACCTGAAGGATTTCGCTGAGCAGAAGAAAAAGACGCACGGGGTTATCCTAGGTAAGGGGCATCTGGATGTGACCGGTGTATTTAAGGCACTGAAGAAGGTTGGTTTCCCAGCCAATGGTGCATTGAGCCTTGAGTATGAGGAAAATGCAGCTAATCCGATTCCTGATATACAGGAATGCCTTGCGGTGGCTGCCGAGGGAGCACAGAAGGCGCTTAAAGGTTAGGCGTAGTATTCACACGATTTCAATCGGGCGATGTCTTGAAACATCGCCCGTTTTTTTGTAAGGTAACTCAAGTCTGCATGTTGCAGTTTTCCGATAACCCGTACCGCTACTTTCCGCCCAAGCCCAACCGCCTCATTGCATGGCTGGGCGAACAGTGGAATGGCCGCTGTCATTTGCCAGGGACGAGGCATCTCATTTCCAAAGTGGAAGTGGAAAACGCCCGGCCGTTGCTGGATGTCCATAGCCAACACGGGGCACGCGTGCTGTTGTTGCCCAATCACTCCACACACAGTGATCCACAAATCATGGTGGAGACGTGTCGGCAAATCGGGTTGTGGTCATTTTTTATGGCGGCGTATGATGTGTTTGAGCGTGACGCAAAAGTGGCGTGGGTAATGCAGCGCATGGGGGCTTTTTCCGTAGATCGCGATGGCAGCGACCGGCAGAGCTTAAAGGAGGCTGTGCGTTCGGTGATCGATGGGCGTTACGCGC
The DNA here is from genome assembly GCA_028343615.1 of Verrucomicrobiota bacterium. Classification (GTDB taxonomy): domain Bacteria; phylum Verrucomicrobiota; class Verrucomicrobiia; order Limisphaerales; family UBA1100; genus JACNJL01. The sequence continues at coordinate 19,703 of JAOLZA010000024.1, read as the reverse complement.
TCACGATTTTTCCGGAGGGCAATGTGTATTTCATGAATGACCGCGTGACGCCGTTTTTAGATGGGCCGGCATACATTGCCATGAAGGCGCAGCAGGAACTGAAGGAGTCTGGTCGCATTTTCGCCGTTCCGGTTTCCATTAAGGTTTCGCACGTGACCGATTCGCGGCCCAGCTTACGGGAAACACTTGCGGAGATGGCGACGGCGTTGGAAGTGGAAATCAATCCTGCCGGCGACATTGTGGCTAATGTGCATCGCGTGGGCATCGCAATGGTGCGGCGGAATTTAACGATGCGTGGATTCCTGCCGCCCAACCCGAATTATGACGATTTGCCGGCATTGTTGCGCGCCTCCACGGAACTCATCATTGGAAAGCTCGAACATAAAATTGGTATCGAACCTAAAGCAGGAGCAGAGTTGATGGACCGCATTCGCAGCGCGCGGCGGGAAATTCACAAGGTGCGAACCAGCCCCGCACGCGAGATCGACCACGCCGTGGCGGCCACGTGGGCGGATGAGGCGATTTTGGCTTTTCGGATTCTTAGTTACGCGGGCAATTACCTCAGCGAAAAGCCGAGCCTTGATCGGGTGGGTGAGACAATTGAAAAAATGCGCGAGGATTTATATTCGCGTGATTTCCCGCCTTATACGGAACGCATTGCTCGCGTACGATTGGGTGAACCAATTGATGTTTCCGAGCAACTAGCCGCTGCCGCCAAGCCGCGCGAAGCAATGGCTAGCCTCACGGATCAATTCGAGCAGGGTGTGCAAAGTGGGTTGGATGAACTCAACGCCACGAATCTCCATCCGGGTGCAGAGACGTTTTGAGATCATCGACCCCATCAATGATTACTCCCGCCGAATCAATTATCCATTCCCCCGCCGCTTGCGTTAACGTGCCGCCGCAATGAGCGAAGCAACGCCCAAAAACAAGCTGGCCAATAAAGGGTTTTTGTCCTTGGTGGTCACGCAATTCCTTGGTGCGGGTAATGATTATCTCCTCAAGCAAGTGCTCACCTTCGGCTTGGCGGCGGCGGGCATTTGGAACAGCACACTGGGCGATGGCGGTCAAAGCTATGTGGCGGCGGTGTTGGCGCTTCCATTTTTACTGTTTTCCGCCGTGGCGGGGCAGTTGTGTGATCGGTACAGTAAACAACTTGTCGCCGTGCGCGTGAAGCAGGCGGAATTTCTCATCGTGATGGCAGCGTTCGCGGGCTTCTATTTTAACAACGTTTATTTGTGCCTGTTGGCGATGTTTTTACTGGGAACGCAAAGCGCGTTCTTTGGCCCGGCCAAGTACGGGGTGATTCCGGAGTTGGTGGACACTTCAAAAATCAGCATGGCAAATGGTATTATCAACATGCTGACCAACGTGGCTGTCATCGCGGCGACGTTGGTGGCGGGGGCAATTTACGAAGCCTATCGCGGGCCGGAAGAGGTTGCGGTGCCGGAAGGATTGATTTGGCTGCCGGGCGTGGCGCTCTTGGTGGTGGCGGTGGTGGGGCTGATCGCGGCGCTGCAAATGCCCAAGCTCAAGGCAAGCGCGGAGAATCTAAAAGTGAAGTGGGAGTTTTTTGCTCCGCATCTGCGCACTATTCGTCGCATGCGGGAAAGTGATTCGCCCATCTTCACCGTGTGCCTGCTCAAGGCGGGGTTTGGGATGTTGGCGTTTATGTTTCTTTTGATTCTGGCGGATTACACCGTGGTACTGGGCCTGCCAGAAACCAAGGTAGGCGTTTATCTCTTGGGAACCATCGGTGTAGCGATCGGCGTGGGAAGCATCTCGGCGGGGTTGATTTCGCGCAACGGGATTCAGCCGCGATTGATTCCGGCGGGCGCAATCGGCTTGGTGGTGGCCAGCCTGTTACTAGCTTGGGCGCCCTCGAGTTACATGGTGATTCATCGTGCCGACAGCGCAATGGGGGAGAAGGGGTTGGACGGATTACCCAATGGGATCACGGTGAGTCATTATTTGGATCGCGCGGAGGATCGGCTTGCCGAGTTGCGGCCGGACTTGAAATTTAAGCGCGAGGGCATTTCGCTGGGCGATCGATTGAAGCGGGTGGAAAATGGCGAAGTGGGGGCGATGGTAATTTCGTCGGCATACCTCGATACGTTTGATAACAAAAAGAAGGTGGCGCGCAAAATCGATGATCAAAAGAAAACCGCCGGCTACTATGAATTGGAGCGCGATGGCAAGCCCACCGGCCTCGTGGCTACTGCGGTGGAGGCGCGCAAGGCGGATATTTGGCGGGTGGTGGGGTATCTCTTTATTGTGGGCGTGTGCGCTGGTTTGTATGTGATTCCGCTGCAGGCGCTGATCCAAAAACTTTCACCGACCAATTCGCGCGGGCAATATATTGGTGCTTCTAACGCCATCGACGCAGTATTGGAAATCATCGGCACGGGGTTGTTTTTCCTGATGCGCCAACTGGGCGTGGGGTCGCAGGAAATTTTCTTCTCCACCGCGGCCATCGCGCTCCTTACGGTGGGGCTGTTCTACTGGCGCATTCGCGCACACATTCACAAGCCGGAGTGGAACTAGGGCTTGGCGGGCGCGGAAAGTTTCATCTCTCGATTTTCCTGCCGGCCAAAGCCTTTCAGAATCAGGCGGTCGGCATACACTTCCATCACACTGTAAGAATTCTTCTCTGTGTCCACCATTCCCTTCAGACTAAGATAATGAATACCGTTTTTCTCTCCATAATTACCGGCGTGGTTGTGGCCGTTGAGGTAGGCCGCCACACAGGAATATTTGGCAAGCAGTTCGGTGATGGCGCTGTGGTTCCAAAGGTTATGAATATTGGCTGGATGCACAGGGAAATGGCAGAAGAGAATGACCCGTTCCTTTGCTTTCGTGGCCGATTTTAATTTGGATTCAATCCAAGCAAGCTGCTTGTCGCCCACGCCGCCGTTCCAGGTGGGGGTGCCGGCCTTGAGGCGGCGGTGGAAGGCCGTGGCCGCCTTGGTGCGCGGATCATTTTTCGAATAGGCGTATAGGCTCACATCGTTCCCGTCCAAAACAATGAAACGCCAACCTTTGTGAGCAAAATCGTAGTAGCGGTTTTTTAGGCCCAGTTGAGCCGGCACGCTCGCTTTCTTTTCATCCACCACGGAAAAATCATGGTTGCCTAGCACGTGATAATGCGGTGCCTTGAGGCGGTTATAAATGGGCACTACTTTTGCGAAGCTCTCAAAATCACGGTCAATAAAATCGCCAAGGTGTACAACGAAGGCGAGGTTGAGCTTGTTATAATGCGCGACGCATTCAGTGAGTTTTTGGGTCGACTGGCTGTACTTGCGCACGGCGCTGGTTTGCTTGCAGTACTGACAGTCGGCCACTGCGCCGAATTGGAATAACGGCTCAGTAGCTTGGATAATAAAGGTGCTGAAGGCAAACAGCAGCGCCAAGTTGATTTTCATCGATGCAAATTAGCTGCCCCGCAAGCAAAGTGCCACCGGTTTTTTTTACAAAGTTAATTATAAACATTCTAATAGAATGTCTTGCCGCTCTTTCGTGTGATTTATATAATTATATCTATGCATCAAAATCGGCTCCATTCGAGCGGCTCCCAACGTGTGAGGTGTCCTGTGTTCCGCACATATTTATGTAGTTAACCATTTAACTGTTATGGAGAAAATTATGATTGAACCTGTTCCTTTTTTTGGCCTTCTTAGCACGCTGATATTATTAATTATTGCCATTGTTGTGGGCCTGTTATTCTTAGGCTTCAACGTACTCTGCCTCAAAAGAGTGCGACCAGGTGAGGCCGATGTGCGTACGGGTTTTGGTGGTCTGCGAATCACTAAGGATTGGCTGTTCTGTTACCCCTTCCTGCATCGCTGGGATACCATGGAAATTCAGGTGAAAAAGCTGGATGTGGCACGGAAGGGCAAGGACTGCCTGATTTGTCAGGACAACATTCGTGTGGATATCGAGGTGTCCTTTTATCTGCGTGTTGGAGCAGATGAAGAGTCTATCAGGGAAGTAGCGGAAACGGTAGGTTGCGAAGCGGCTGCAGATCTTGAAATTTTGCGGAATATGTTTGAGGACAAATTTTTAGATGCACTGAACGTGGCGGTTAAGCAGATGGATTCCAGCAAGCTCTACACCGATCGTTCCAAATTCCGTGGAATGATCGCGAGAGAAATTGGCGAGGATTTGAATGGCTACCTACTGGAGGACGTGGCGATTAGTTATCTAGAGCAAGCCAACAAGGGTACCTAGGATAAAAGATTAGGTTCAAGAACGACAGTATATGCACCCGCCTTCATAAGTCATAATGGCGGTGATCATTGCAAGGGCCATTGGAACGGGATTCGCTTGTTATTACGCATGAGGGTTACATTTAGCTTTTGGCCTGATTTGTGATTTAGCTTTATGTGGGTGGTAAATCTTTGGGGGGTTATGGTTTCATCAAATGGTTTACCCTCAAGGGCCAGAATATAATCACCTTCACGCAGCCCGGCCTTGAATACCGTACGGCCGCCAGAGGTGCCCTTATTGATCCATTTCACCTTGAGGGCATTTCTTCCGACGGGGAGGTTGAGTTTCTTCAGTTCTTGATGCGTGGCTGTTGGTGCCCAGACACCCAGGAAAGGACCCACACTTCCCATGGAACCCCGCCAGGAGACATCAGTTTTTTTCCAACCCGCATCCATATTGAGGATACGCTCGCGTTTTTCAGTCCAGGTTCGGATCTTGATGGGGGTGGGGCCCTTGGGAAGATTGTGTAGTACCCACTGGATGTCGGCGATTGAGAGGATGAGTTGATCGTTGATGTAGCCAATGGATTGGCCGGCCTTGAGTCCGGCCTTGTTTGCCGGGCTAGCGTCAATCACTTTACTAATCTTCAGTCCGTCCTTGGGGTCGATTATTAGTCCGATGTTGTCAGGCAATGGATAACGCCAGAGTGCATCGTTTGACCATTTTCCGGTCAACTTGAGTTGATTGTTTTCTGCATCGTGAATGTTGTGACAATGGATGCAGTTTTTTCTTTCAGTGAGCAGTTGGAATTTTTCCTTACGTTCCCGGCTTAGGCCGGGCATTTGCAGGGCGGTTTTGTAGGGCTTGGGTTTGCCGCGTTTGTCAGTCAGATATTTCTTGTAGGTGGAGTAATTGGCGTGCGTGCTTAAAACCCGATACATCGTTTTTTCGAGTGACTCAACTGAGTTGTACGCATCAGCTCCAGCTGCCGACTGAGTGCCGTAGCGACCATACACTGTTCCATCAGCATTGATGAACATCGCCGCCCAGCTCAGGTCGTAGTCAAACTGGAACTGACTTAAATCCACGCCTTTCATTTCCACAAGGCGCAGAGAGATGAATTGCTTCTCGGCCAGATTCTTAATGCGTTGATTATTCTTGGCCACCTCAGCATCAAAGCTCTCGCATGCTTCACAGGGCACACAGCGGAAGGTGACGAAGATCGGTTTGCCCGTGGCCTTGGCCATGGCCACAGCCTTTTGATAATCGTTATAGATCCATTGTTTTTGCCCACGGGCATGTTCGTCCTTCAATCGGTTTAGTAACGAAGGCGGATCGGCGGCATCGGCAGCGAGTGCGGTCAGCAGGGTAAGGGCAAGCAGCGTGGTCTTCATAGAGGGGTTTTATCTCATCCGAGCCCGCAGCACCACTGGTTTATCGGGGAATTATGATTATAAACTTTCTTAAAAATTATAGTGGCGCGACTTTGTGTGTTTCGTGTAAAGTCTTCCCGACACCACAAATTGCTCCTATTGGAGTGGTTCCCAACGCGTACGGTGTCCTGTGTCATGACATGTTTGTACAATTAACTATTCAACTGTTTCGGAGAAAATTATGATTGAACCTGTTCCTGTTTTTTTTGGCGAAATTTTTACCACAGCAGCAATTATTATTGGCTCTGTTGTTGGTCTGTTATTCTTAGGACTCTTTCTTGCGGTGTTCTGCCTCAAAAAAGTGCGGGCTGGTGAAGCTGGTGTGCGTACGGGATTTGGTGGTCTGCAAGTCACTAAGGATTGGATGTTCCGTTACCCTTTCCTGAATCGCTGGGATATCATGGATATTCAGGTGAAAAAGCTGGAGGTGGCACGGAAGGGCAAGGACGGGTTGATTTGTCAGGACAACATTCGGGCGGACATTGAGGTGGCATTTTATGTGCGTGTTGCGCCGGAGGAAGAGAAAATTAAGGAAGTGGCCGAGGCAGTGGGTTGTGAGCGCGCTTCGGAAATTGAACTGCTGCGCAATTTGTTTGAGGCGAAATTTTCCGATGCTTTGAAGGCGGCGGGCAAGCAAATGGATTTTGACCAGCTCTATATTCAGCGTTCTACATTCCGGGATATGATTGTGAAAGAAATTGGCGAGGATTTGAATGGCTATAAACTGGAGGACGTGGCAATTGATTATCTGGAGCAAACCGCCCGCGAAGATCATGACCCCACCAATGTGCTCGACGCGCAGGGTATTGAGAAAATCAACCGCATCACCGCCGAGAAGGAAGAGCAAACCAACAAGCGTACGCAGGCAAAAGATGTTGAGTTGAAGAATGACAATATCAAGGCTGAAATGGAGAAGCGCGAGTTGGATAAAACGAACGAAGAAGATTTAGCCAAACAAACCCGCGCGGTTGATGAAGCCAAGGCCCGCGAAGGCGCAGCGGCGCAGGTAGAGGTGCATAAGAATCGCGAGGTGTCCGAGAAGGCGGAGATCGAGGCTAATCAGCACATCGAGGAACGTAAAGTGGAGCAAGACCGCGTGGTCATGAGCGCCACGTACGCGAAAGATCAGGATTTATTGCGACTGGAGCAGGAAAAATTGGAGTCCGGCGAACAAGCCGAGGTGGATCGCTTACGGCGTATTGGCCTAATGCAGCAGGAGAAGGAAGCCAAAATCATCGCGGCGGCCTTTGAAGTGGCCGAGAGCAAGGCCGGTTTGGAATCCAAGGAAAAAGAAGTCACCCAGCAACATCAGGGCCGATTGGATGTGGAAGCTGATATGTCTGCCGACCGCGCCAAACGTGTGCTCATGGTGGAAGCCACTGCCAAAGCTGAAGCGTCCCTTGTGGAAGAAGTGAAACAGGCCGAGGCTCTACATCAGGCCCAAAAAGAAATTGCCGACAAGGATTTGTATCTCGAAGTTACTGGTGCTGATGCATCCAAACAAGCTGCAGAGAAGAAGGCTGATGAGGTCATCACCATCGCTGAAGCGGAAGCCAAGGCTAGCGAGAAACGCAACCACGCGATGCAACAGGAAGCTGAAGGCACCGCGGCAATGCGAAGTGCCGATGGATTGGCAGAGGCGCGCGTGATTACGGCCAAAGCAGAAGCTAAGAAAATTGATGCCCAGGCTGAGCAAGCCCAAGGCGAGGCTGAGGCCACGGTGATTGCCAAACAAGGCGAAGCGAGTGGTATCGCCAAGGCAGCGGAAGGCAAGGGCGAAGGTGAAGCGATTGAGGCCGTGAAATTGGCTGAAGCGCAGGGCACTGAGAAGATGGGCCTCGCTCAGGCGATCTCCAAAACGGAAATGGCCAAGGCGATCGAGGTCTTCAACAAAGCTTCCCAGGACCACGAAGAATTCCGGTTGCAACTCAACAAGGATCGCGACGTGGATTTGGCCGAGATTCAAATCCAAAAGGACGTGGCCGAAGCTCAGGCGCGCGTCGTGGGCGAAGCGCTTAAGAGCGCAAACATCGACATCGTGGGCGGCGAGAACGACTTCTTCGAGAAGGTTGTTCGCTCGGTGAGCTACGGCAAATCGGTCGACCATCTGGTGAACAACAGCCAATCCATCACCGACGTGAAGAACACCTTCTTCAACGGTGATCCCGATTATTTCAAAACCCAGCTGCGTGGTTGGGTGAAAGATCTCGGAGTCTCCAGTGAGGACGTGAAAAACCTTACCATCTCTGCGCTGCTCACCAAGTTGGTAAGCCAATCCGATGATAGCGGTACGAAATCGATCATTCGTCAGGCGCAAAAGGCGGTGAAAGAATCCGGCATCGGCAGCATGATTTCCGGCGCGTTGCTGGACGATAAGGCGGCTAAATAAATCCGTTCTCCAATCCGGCTTCGGCCGGATGGATTGGATTCCATGGCGGAACCTCCTGACAGTGGCACCCCTGAGGAAGGCGCATCAACCGCGCTGGAAGGCGGCGCATACGATCTCATCAAGCAGCGCCTGACCGATCAGGGCAAGGTGCTGCGAGAGCGGTTGGGCGTTTTAGACGAACAGCGCGCGGAAGTTTTCGGCACGCGCAAGCTGGAGCTCTTGAAGATGGATCGCGTGTCCACGCAGCTCAACTGCGAACCGCGCGACATGATTCAGCTTGGCAATAACCGTTTCCTCTTCGGTTTTAATGTCAACCTCGGGCTTAAACAGGGGCAATTGAGTGACGTGTTCAGCGTGTTTGAATATAACGCTGAAGAACAATCCTTTCACGAGGGATCTTTGGATTCGTTGCAGGATGAGGGTTTTAAGGAATCCTTTACAAGACTGTTTAAGATTGACCAGTCGGCCACCTTCCACCGGTTTGCTATTATCGGAACTCATCTTTACATGGTGTTTCGCACCGGCCGAATGGTAGACGATCTGACTGTATTCAAGTGGCTCTACAAAGACGGCGAGTTAGTGTACGAGGATGATCGCAGCGCGGCGGACTATATCCAACAAGGCTTTCCCGGTCAGTATAATTTCGAGTGGAAAACTCCCGCACGCAGTGCGGTTCGGCACGGCGATAATCCACACGTGTCCATTGAAGACCGTGTGTTTGTGGAATGCGTGGGTGGGGACCTCACCATCAAGGTGGAGGATAACACGGCCTCCGGCGAGGGTATCTACGCTGAGGAGGTGTTGGACGCCAACCAGAAGATTGGCGACGCCGAAATCCAGTACGCGATTCAAGGCTCGTTGATTTTGCTGAAGATGACGCCCTATCGCGAAAAAGAAACACGCTATTTTATTTTTAACGAAAAACTGCAGGCTGTGCATCGCGTGGATACCCTTGGGCAATCGTGTGTGATGTTGCCCGAGGAGCAAGGGTTGATTTTCCCCGATGGCTACTATCTACAAACTGGCGAACTGAAACGCTACGAGGGTGAGCTGGGTGAGATGGTGCTCGAGCGCACGGTGCAATCTCCCAACGGTGAGGATTTTCTGTACGTCTTTTTCAATCGTATGACCGGCCTCTACGCGCTGATGCCTTACCGCCTTATCGAGCAGGAAGTCTCCGAGCGTATCACCTGCCATGGGTTTTCGCTCTTCCCCGGTGGCAACCTGGTGAGCTTCCGTGCCGAGGAAGAGGCTATAAAGCATCATACCATCCAACTTCGCCAATCGCCTTTTTATCAGCCCGGCTATGAACCTGAGAGCGGCAACCGCGATTCGTTCTTGTACCAAGTGGGTAATAAATCCGTGGTGCGCGCGATGGCCGAATGCAATGAGGTGCTCATTCTCATCCAAAAAGAATCGCCCTACGCAGATCTTTACGCGGATGTGGCGCGTCGTTGCGAAAGTATCCCCAATTCATACGCGTGGTTGACTTCAGGCGAAGGCGGCGGAGTAACAGAAATTCTGAAAGAGATCGGCAGCTCCGCCGATAAGGCCATTGCCGAATTTGATAAAGTGCGGCGGCTTCGACTCGATGCTAAAGAAAAGACCAATGAAATCCAAAAGAACGCTAAAACTTTATTCAACCAAGTCCTCCGCGCGGACTTCCGGACAGTAGACGATTTCGTTGCCAATCTCGGTGGACTGCGTCGGATGCGTGGGGTAATTATCACCCTTAAGAAGGAGGTGCGCTTCGTCGATATCGCTGTCATGGACACCCTTTTAGCGCAGGTGGATGAACAGGCGGAGACACTTTCGCAGAAGTGCGTGCAATTTCTTCTGCAACCCGAAGCACTAGATCCCTACCGCGAACGTGCGGATGCACAGCGGGGCCAGGTGGAGGATGTCACGAAAATGGCTGAATCCAAGGAGTTGAACGCTGAAATCACCCAGGCTGGTGAAGATCTCGAGATGCTCATCGATATCGTGCGCAATTTGCAGATCGATGACACCACAGAACAAACCCGCATCATCGAGTCTATCACCGCCATTTATCAGGTGGTGAATCAGGTGAAGGAAGCGCTTAAGAATAAATCGCGCACTCTGATGAGCGTCGAGGGTGCTGCTCAATTTAATGCCCAGATTTTGTTGCTGAGCCAAACAGCGGTGAACTATTTGGACATGTCCGATTCGCCGGAGAAATGCGACGAGTATTTTAGTAACGTTATCAACCAACTGGAGGATATCGGCGGCGACTTCGCAGATTTCCCTGAGTACATCGAGCAGTTGGATGATAAACGCGGGGAGCTGGAAGCGGCCTTTGAGCAGAAGCGCCTGCAACTCGAGGAAACCCGCAACCGGAAGGCCACCGCTTTGGTGTCTTCTGCCGAGCGCATGCTTAAGAGCATTGAGCACAAGCTAGGCACCTTCGAGGATGTTACCGATATTAACGGCTACATGGCATCCGATCGGCTGATTACATCCATCGATGAACGTGTGAAGGAACTTTCCGAGGACCTTGGCAAAGCTGGTGAGGCGGAGAGCATCCAATCCCAACTCAAGACAATTCACGAAGAGGCAGTTCGCCAGCTCAAAGATAAAAAAGAACTGTATGTGGATGGCCAAAATGTCATTCAGTTCGGCAAGCACAAGTTCGCCGTCAACATCCAGCCGCTCGACCTCACCATAGTGCGCCGCGGTGACGAGCAGAATTTACACCTCACCGGTACTCAGTATTTCGATCCCATCGAGGACGAAACTTTCCTCGCCACGCGCGCAGTTTGGGATCAGCAGGTTATCAGTGAGGATAAAGAAGTTTACCGCGCCGAATACCTCGCTTATTTGCTCTGGCAAAAACTTGAGCACGAAGGCGGCGAACGTCTTGCCGAGGTGGCCGCCATGAAGGCAGCCGATCGCCTCAAAATTATACAGGAGTTCATGGGCGATCGCTATGCCGAAGCCTATACCAAAGGGATCCATGACCAGGACGCAGGTAAGATCCTTGCCGCGCTGCTCAACACTCATGCCGCATTGCAGCTGGCGCGCTACCATCCCCGCGTGCGGGCGTGTGGTGCGGTGTATTGGCATCATTTTTGTCCTGAAGATACGCGTAAACTGTGGACTGCTCAGCTTGAGGGCTTCGCCAAACGCAACGAGCTGTTCCCCGGCGATCCTACTCAGCGTGAGTACATCGCGGCGCTGCAGGAACTGGTGGCGGGTTTTGTGAAGGAGACGGGTTTGTTTCCCGAAGGTGACGCAGTGCCAGCAGGTGACTATTTATTTTACGAGATTACGAATGGCAATGATTGGGCCGTCAGCCAGGAAGCGGATAAATTACTCACGGAGTTCGAGCGCCATCTCGTCAAGAAAGGTAGTGAGTCAGAATTTTCGAAGGCGCAGAAACCGCTCAAGGCAAATCCGCACAGCCATTATCAACTCGTCCGCGACTGGGTGCGCGGCTTCTTACTCTCACGCAATGGCGAAAATAAATATCTCGAGGAAGTTGCCGCGCTGATTTTCTGCGGCCATCATCACAAACAAGCCGTCGTAAAAGCCGCTACCGCCCAAGCCGTTACCGGATTGCAAGGCGCGCACGACGCCGTTCAGGAAGGTAGCTACGGTTTTGATTATCTTGCGTTCCAAGAAAAACTCGGTGACTTCGTGCGCGAATCGGTGCCGCGATTTGAACAATATCAAGAGTTGAAGCAAAAACTCATCGAGGACGAAAAAGAATTACTACGCCTACACGAATTTGAGCCGCGTGTGTTGTCATCTTTCGTTCGAAACCAATTGGTAGACACGGTTTACCTGCCGATCGTAGGCGACAATCTCGCCAAGCAAATCGGCGTCACCGGAGAAGGCAAACGTACAGATTTAATGGGCTTACTACTGCTCATCTCTCCGCCGGGCTATGGTAAAACGACGCTCATGGAATATCTCGCCAATCGAATGGGGTTGATATTTATGAAAATCAACGGCCCGGCACTCGGTCATGAAGTAGCGTCACTGGATCCCGAGGACGCGCCCAACGCCGGTGCGCGTGCGGAGGTCAACAAGCTCAATCTCGCATTGGAGATGGGTGACAACGTGATGATCTATCTGGACGACATCCAGCATTGTAATCCGGAGTTCTTGCAAAAATTCATCTCACTTTGCGATGCCCAACGTAAGATTGAAGGTGTGTGGCGGGGCCAGCCCAAGACCTACGACATGCGAGGTCGCCGCGTGGTGGTGGTAATGGCGGGCAACCCCTACACCGAGAGCGGTGAAAAATTTCGCATTCCGGATATGCTCGCCAACCGTGCCGACACATATAATCTCGGTGATGATATGAAAGGCCGCGAGGAAGCGTTCAATGGCAGTTATATCGAGAACGCCATCACCTCCAATCCGGTTTTGCAACCGCTAGCCAAAGCCGCGCAGAAGGATATCCAGGCATTCATTCGCATGGCTGAAACGGGCCAGCGCGAGGGCGTTGAATTAGAGGGAAATTATTCCGCAAACGAAACCGAGGAATTATTGAATGTCCTCAAGAAGCTTACGGTTTTACGCGATGTGGTATTGAATGTGAATCAGTTATACATCGAGAGTGCCGGGCAGTCGGATGAATTCCGCACCGAGCCGGCCTTCAAAATGCAGGGCTCGTATCGCAATATGAATCGCCTCGCCGAGAAGGTGTTGCCCATCATGAATGAGCAGGAGCTAATGGATCTTGTTCTCGACCATTACAAAGGCGAAAGTCAAACACTCACCACCGGCGCAGAGGCAAACTTTCTGAAGTTTAAACAGCTCATCGGCGTGATGAGCGAAGAAGAGGAAGCGCGCTGGGAGGACATCAAAAAGACTTTCGGCCGCAATCAGTTTTTGCAGGGCGGCGATCAGGGCGATCCTGTCAGCCGTGTGGTTAGCCAGTTGTCACTCTTCACCGGCGGACTCGATTCTATTCAAGGCACGCTCAAGGAAGAACTTTCCAAGCCACGTACTACCAAGCTGGATCTCGGCGGCATGAACGAAAGCATCGAGGGTCTTCGCGAAACAATCGCCCAGCACCTTGGCGGCAAGGAATCCCTCACACCCGCCGTGGAAGGGGCAGCCCCTGCTGGTGGTGAGATGAACGAAAACCTTACTTCTTTGCGCGGTGCATTTGAGAAATACCTCGAGCAGACGGGCGCTGCATCTGTCGATTCAGGGAAAAATCAACTCGCCATGGCCGAGCGGCACCAGGCCATGATGGAGTGTATCGAGCAAAGTAATGCCACGCTTGCTGCGGCCATCACCGAATCCCAATCCCAATCACAGGCGAACCAAATACAGTCCGCGCTGTCGAACGTCGGCACACTCTTCGCCAATTACCAAAATAGCCATCGCGAACTTCGCGAACGCCTTGATGCCGCTGGGCCCAGCGAGGTGGTAGTGGATGTGAGCCAGGAAATGGTGGATGACAGCGACGCTCTCATCCAACAACTCCTTGCCCAACTACAGGAAGTACAGGAGCAAAAGGCAGTACAACAGCATCCGTCCGCGCCTGTAGAAGGCGAAGAAGAGTAGAATTCCGTTTTTATTTACTTCCCGGGAATGAAATATCCGGAAAACTTGTCCATTTGTCATCCTCCGGATCCCGTGCGGAAGCAGACACCGATGGTGCGGTGAATGATTCTTCCTCTTCATTCGTCTCCACCACTTCCTCATCGGATTCAGGCTGAGGCAAAGGTTCTGGCTCCGGAGTTGCCTCTACTTCAACTTCCGAAAATGAACTGCGCGGAAATGATGAACTAGTGCTGGTGAATGAACTTTGACCGCTGGTAAAGGGGCTCGAGTATGTCGTCCCCGTTGTTTTCTCAGCTACGGGTGCACCGATCGACGTATTGCTTTTATCTTCCCACACCACGTGTACCGCCGGAACCACGCCCATTTCAATGTTCACCTCGTGAAATGTCAACCGGCGCAGATGTACCTTGTCCTCCAATGCTTCAGCTTTGAAAAGTGATTTTAACATACTGCTCAACACCTTATTATCCGTGTGCTGTTTGAGTAGGCGTTCCTGTTTGCTGGAACTAATTTCCGATTCGCGCCGCAATACGGACACTACTTTGGGATTGAAGCCCATCTCCAGTCGCACTGCCTGCAAGCGGTAGCCTGCCTCTTTGAAAACTCGCTCAGCGTCCTGGATTTTTTCAAGACTCTCCATCATCTTTTCTTCACTGTCCGTTTTTAGATCATCTACCGTGCTCTCCACATCGCTTCGAATCTCGCGGATAGTTTCCGCGCCTTCTTCAATTGCTGCACGGATTTCCTCCGCTTTGGATTTGTATTGGTCGACTTTGGATTTGTATTGGTCGACTTTTGATTTCAGATTTTTAATAAACTTGGCCATATGATTATCTTTGGTTGACGGTTTCACTCGTCGCGTGGGTCAGGAAATACTACAAAATAAAACCTAATTGGGAAACCTTTTTCGTTGGCGATTGGGCTTAGAAAGGTTAAAGTCTTAATCCCAGCGCCAAATGTCCCGATTTAACTAGACGGGACACATATTTTATTATGAAAGATCATGAGGTCAAAGCCCTCTTCCAATCAACGCTGGAGGATTTCCAGCTCTCACGAAGTGAACGCAACGATGTCCGTGCGCTTACTGATTCTATCAATGGCAACGAGCAACGCCGTGCTCTGTACCGCAGCATGGCCTTCGACGCTGCGCGAGAATCCCTCGCCAGTGCCGATGCTGGTCAGCGTCATCAGGTTTTGGAGTGGTTGGAAAATACAGTAAAAACTCTACATCCTGCCGAAAACCTCCCCAATACCGGCAAGGCCGAGGGGTCTTCCGCGTTCTTCAGCCCCGACGATAATTGCGTGGGCAAGATCATCGATTGCTTAGCGCAGGCGCGTGCTTCGGTGGATATTTGTGTGTTCACCATCACCGACAACCGCATCGCCGATGCCATCGAAAAAGCTCATCGGCGGCGCGTGCAAATTCGTGTGATCAGCGATGACGATAAATCGATGGACGCCGGATCGGATATCGACCGCCTCGAGCGCTCCGGTATCGCTGTGCGCATGGATCGATCCGAACATCATATGCATCACAAATTCGCCATCTTCGATAAGGCCAAATTACTCACCGGCAGTTATAATTGGACCCGCTCCGCCTCGCTGCACAACGATGAGAATTTTCTCATCACCGGCGATACTGAATTGCTCAAGGCTTTCACCCGAATGTTCGACAAACTTTGGCGTAACTTCAGTTAACCGTGGCCAAACCCCGACATCAACCTCGTGGCACCGCGGCCCCGCGAGGCGCGGGTGATGTGAAGTTGCGCTTGCGATTGCCGACCGATGGCTCGGTGGACCTCGATAAACTCCGCGCCGCTCTCGAGGCGCAATTGCAAAAGAATCGCCAGCCGGTCGCCGAAGAACCCGCCGTCGTAGAGCCGGTAATCGTCCAGCCCGAGCCGCAGCCCCAACCCGAAGTTGCCACCAAACCCTCCGCCGCGTGGGCGTGGGTTAAGGCTCGCCCGTTTTTCCTCACCGCAATTGCTTCCGCACTGCTTTCTTTCGTGACGGGCATTGTGCTCATAGTGCGTCATAATTCTGATGTCGCTCCGGGCATGGTCGGTTGGCTTTTCGTCCTCGGTTTGCTGGTGCTCATCACCAGCTTCATCTACGTCATCAAACGCGAACGCAAGACAATCGCGCCCTCCGATACTCAAGCCACCACGGTGTGGAATTGGGTAAAACAACACAATAAAATTGTCATCGGCAGCATCGGTCTCAGCGCGGCGACGATTGTCGTCCTCGGTCTGTGGATCGCCGCCTTTAACCAATCAAGCGTCACGGATTCTAAACCCAAGGAAATCGCCAAAGGCACTACGCCGCCCAAAGTCATCACACCTACACCGCCTAAGTCACCCATCACCCCCAAGCCGCCTGTCACGCCTCCGCAACCTTCCGAGTCGCCGGGCGAATCCGTCAGTGCCTTCAAACCCGCCGACGGATTCACTGGGCGTTTGGTGGTTGTGTTCTCCATCGGCTGTGCGCTCGGCCTTGGCGGTTTGCAAATGCGCCGCGTGGAGGATTCAATGTTCCCAACATCCGAAGAAAAACAAGCCGCCGCCAAAATCGGCTACATTGATTTCTGGCACGGCTTTCGCCATTTCCTTGCCGCCCAAGGCGGCTTCGTGCTCGTCGCTGTTGCCACAGGAGCGGTGGTGTTGATTTGGGACACTGCTAGTATTCACGCTTTCGAGAATGCGAATGGCTTGGTGTTCTATAAGGTTGGATCCGCTTTTTTGTGGATGCTTGCGGGTATGGGCTTGGCTGGTTTAGGGATTATGTTACTTGGCGCGGCGGGTGTGAACCTCATGCCCACGTTGGATCGAAAAGTGCAATCAACTATCGCGAGCTCTGCGGTTGTGCGTTTTGCCCTACGAAAAATTTGGCACATTATTTTAATGGGGTTGATATTTGGTGCCATTGTTTCTGTGTCATTCGTAGAGCCTATACGTCTTTGGTGGGATCTTTGGCTCAAGTGGTCGTTGGGCATCGGTATGGTTGTGGCTTGTTGCTGGAACGGCGCGAAGCTCATCTCCAAGGAAAAAGAAATCAAGCCGCTACCCATCACTCGCTCCGGTCAGTTTCGTTTGCTGCCGTTTTTCAACCTGCCGTTGCTTACGACAATCACGCTGTTGGCCACCGGCTGCGTGATGCTCCTTGGGCAGGTTCATTGGCTGCAACTGTGGTGGATCACCCCACTGATCGGTCTGGGCATCACTCTTGCACTGGCAGCATTGCAAACCGTTCCACGCCTGCTGCGCAACTGGATGAACATACTTTTTTTCCCCGGCATCGTGGCCTTGATTTGCGATTGGCTGGTTTGGCCCGATTCAACCAACCAGCCATTTTGGATTGTGTTGGGTATTCTGTCTGGTCTGTTTGCGTTGGGCATTTGCCTCACCGAAGTCAAAGAAACTGAGAGCGGCTGGTTACTCGCCCCCCCTCCCAGTCGTCGCCAATTTCAGCCCGTGCTCAAACCAGACAAATCTGGTCTCCAAGTCCGTTGGGGCAGCCTGCTTATCATCATGACCGCGACCCTACTCATTGTTGCTTCCGCCGCCAAATGGGCCTGGAGTGGATTGCCTGGTGCCCCATGGGGTATACCCAATTAGGCGGGCCAACCGTGAAGGAACCGACTAGTTGGTTCTGATTTTCAAGACGATATATCGTCGAATACTCTTGCCGTAGAGGGCTTCTAACAGGAGAATTTTTTAAGCATGAATTTGCGAATTCATCATTGGCTATCGGTCGTGTTGTTGTCCTTTTCCGCAACCGCCGGTCCCAAGGTTACGCAGCACGACGCCATTCCGGTGTTGCTGCGGCGGTGTGTGATGTGCCATGGGCAGGATGCACGTGAGGGCGGGCTCGATCTGCGTACCAAATCGGCCATGCTCAAGGGCGGTGCGTTTGTTTCCGGAAAACCGGCTGAAAGTAAAATAATTCAGCGCATTGTTTCGCGTGAATGCCCGCCAGATAAAAACATTAGCATGGCCGGTATTGAGCGCATGGGTGCAATCGAGTTAAAAACCCTGCGCGACTGGATCAGTGTTGGGGCGCCGGAAGTACGGCAAACGCTGAAGCCGGTGAAGTTAAAACCCGAAGCTCGTAAACATTGGGCATTCCAGCCCCCGAAACGCCCGACCATCCCAACGATTGCTATTCCTCAACCCAAGATCCGAAATCCCATCGACGTGTTTCTGCTGAGAAAGCTGGCTATTCAAAAACTAGGTTACTCACCTGAAGCATCAAAGCATACGTTGCTACGGCGGGTCACCTACGACCTCACGGGCCTTCCCCCCACGTCTTCGGAGATGGTGGCGTTCGAAAAAGATACAAGCGCTACGGCTTATGAGAAAGTTGTAGATCGGCTGCTGGCTTCGCCCGCTTACGGGGTGCGTTGGGGGCGGCATTGGCTGGATCTAGCGGGCTATTCAGATTCTGAGGGAAAACGTAGCGCAGACATGGTCCGTGATTACGCGTGGAAATATCGCGACTATGTCATCAATTCTTTCAACACCGACAAGCCATACAATGATTTCCTTATGGAGCAAATCGCCGGTGATGAGTTGGTGGATTATTCGGATCCCGAGGCGATCGATGAAAACGTCATCGAGAAATTGGTCGCCACAGGTTTCCTTCGTATGGCCCCCGATGGCACCAGTGCTAATCCCGTAAATCGCGTGGAGGATCGAATTGAAGTCATCGGTGATGAATTGCAAATTCTCGCCGGTGGCGTGATGGGGCTAACCATGGAATGCGCGCGTTGCCACGATCACAAGTACGACCCAATCAGCCAGCGAGATTACTATTCTTTCGCAGCCATCTTTAAGGCTTCGTATGATGAGTATAACTGGCTGACACCACAGCCATTTAAAAATCAATGGGCCGGCAGTACACGACGACATCTGCCGGTGGCGTTGCCTGAGGAACGTAAACCCATTGAGGCGTACAACGCGGAGTTGGAAGAAGAGTTGGCTCCATTAGAGAAGACTTTCACATCCGCAAAAGGAAATGAGCGCAAGGAGTTGAAAAAGAAAATAGACGAGCTGAAAGCAAAGAAGAAAACCATGCCACTCATTCGCGCGCTGTGGGATCGTGGTGAATCTTCTCCGACTTATGTAAACCTGCGTGGTAATCTGGGGAGCCCAGGGGCGTTGGTGGTTCCTGCATTGCCGCGGGTGTTTTCAGAAGAATCCTTCCAGCCCGCTAAAGTGATGGGTAAAAACAAGACGGGTAATCGGCTGGCGTTGGCGCGGTGGATTACCAAGCCGGATCATCCGCTTACCTCACGGGTTTGGGCGAACCGCATTTGGAAACATCATTTCGGCCAGGGAATTGTCGCGAGCCTCGATAACTTTGGCAAGCTCGGTAGTGCTCCCACGCATCCTGAGTTGCTCGACTGGCTGGCCATCGAGTTGGTCGAAAACAAATGGAGCACCAAGCATCTGCACCGCCTCATCTGTGCCAGCACCGCTTATCGGCAATCCTCTCTTAATTCCAAAAATACCGCGATGAAGGATCCCGATAACGTCTGGCTTTCGCGCATGCGCATGCGGCGGCTGGATGCGGAGGAATTGCACGACGGACTGCTTGCTATCAGCGGTCGATTGAATACCCGTTTGGGAGGCAAGCCGGATGATGTGCAGGTGCGTGAAAGAGGTTATGTCACGGGCAAGCCGGGGGAAGGGGGATGGCGCCGTAGTGTTTACATCCGCCAACGCCGCATACATATGATGACGTTGTTGGAGACGTTCGATCTGCCGGCGATGAACCCCAATTGTGTCACGCGTATCAACTCCACTGTGGTGCAGCAGCCGCTGTTTTTATTGCATGACAAAGTGATTTACGACCTGTCGCGCAAGCTGGCTTCGGAGATTCAGAAGGAAGCCAAAACCATCGAGGCGGCCACTAGGTTGGCGTATCGCAAGATCGTTAATCGACCGCCATCAGAGAAAGAGCTGGTAGAGATGACTGAATCGATTCAGGAACTGGAGCGTCAATTTGTGGCGGCAAAAGAAGCTGGCCAACGCAACAAGGCGTTGTCGGTGGTGTGCCACGCGTTGTTTAATTCTGCCGCATTTTTGTACGTTGACTAATGATGAACCCGATCGGAATCAATCGCCGTACAT
>JAOLZA010000023.1 GCA_028343615.1 Verrucomicrobiota bacterium | reverse complement strand
ATCCGGATTTACAAATGCCGCCAAAACGTAAGCTGGAACCCAAGGAAATTGCCGATTTGGAAGATTGGGTTCGTATGGGTGCCCCATGGCCGGTTGGTTCTGGGGCTGTGCCGGTTAAGTCAGGGGAAAAGTTGGTTGGGCTTGATTATGAACCAAAGGAACTGCTTTTCCAGAATAAGGAAGAAACTGGTCAAATTAGGATTATTGCTCGTTGGGGGAATGGTGAGCGGGAAGATGTCACTGATCTAACCCGTTTCCTTACCAAGGATGATACGGTGGTAAAGGTTGATGAAAGCGGCTTGGCTCAATCGGCGGGCAAGGGCGATACTCATATTGTTGCCCTGTATGATAACGGTATCGCGGCGATTCCGGTTTTACGCCCACTCACTGACAATCTCCCCCAATTGGATGTTGCCAAATACACCAATCCGATTGACCAGCTTGTCACAGCCAAATTGATTAAGCTTGGCATAACTCCATCAGAAACCTGTACTGATGCTGAGTTTCTCAGGCGCTTAAGTATCGATTTGACCGGCACGCTACCTTCGCCTGATGAGGTGAAGGTTTTTCTGGCTGACAAGTCCAAGGACAAACGAAACCGTAAGATTCAAGAGCTTTTGAAGCGTCCGGCTTACGCCGCATGGTGGACCAATAAGCTGTGTGACTTTACCGGTTGTAATCCCGCTTCCATCAGCAGTCTTCTGGAAGTTGCCACCGAGGAGGGATACCGCAAAGCGAGCCAATGGTATGATTGGATCTATGAAAAAATTTCCCGTAACGCCTCCTATGCCGATTTGGCTGAAGGCATTATTCTGGCTGATCCTGCCCGGGGAGTTGGTCAAGGCATGCCCTATTTCTGGACCCGGCAAAGCCTCAAGGAGCCCAAGGATACCGCCATGTCGATGGCTCACAGTTTTCTGGGTATCCAGCTGCAATGCGCCGAATGCCACAAGCACCCCTTTGATCAATGGACCCAAAATGACTTTGTGGATTTTGCCGGTTTCTTTGATCCTTCGGTTTTTAATGCCGGTCGCCGCCGGAAAAATTCAGGAAATATAACCGGAAAAACCACTGAACTGAGCTTGTTGCGCAGCCGTATGGTTAAGCTTGAAGGCAATGATCCACGCAGGCCTATTATGCAATGGCTGCGCCAAAAGGATAACCCTTGGTTTGCCCGCTCCTTTGTAAACCGGGTTTGGGCCGGATATTTCAATGTAGGCATTGTGGAGCCGACCGATGAATTCACCCCCTCCAATCCCCCGAGTAATCCCCAATTATTGAACTGGTTGACCGAGCAATTTATCAAGAGTAACTACGACATGAAATGGTTGCACCGCCAAATTACCAGTAGCCTTGCCTACCAGCGCAGTTGGCGGCCCAACGAGACGAATGCCGAGGATCGGCGCAATTACAGCCGGGCTATCCCGCGCCGCATTCCCGCTGAAGTTATTTATGATGCGATGAAACAGGTGACGGCGGCTTCGGACAACCTGGATGCTGTCCGAACCAATCTTGAGCGGCGTGGCACCGGTCACCTTTCCATGCGAATGGCCGGTACACATGCGATGAAAGTCTTCGGCAAGCCGGGCCGGGCCACCAATTGCGATTGTGAGCGAGTGAATGAGCCCACACTTCTGCAATCCATCTTCCTGCAGAATGATCCGCTGGTGCGTATGCGTTTGTCAGAAAGTGGCTGGGTTAATGAACTGGTTGAAAAGCGGGCGAAGGATAAGAAGAAAATGATTCGAGAAGCCTGGCTTCGGGCTTTTAACCGCTATCCTTCTGTTTCCGAAGAGACACGAGCCATGAAGCATTTGCAGGAGGCTAAGTCCATTGCCGATGGTATGAGAGATTTGTTGTGGGCACTGATGAACAGCAAGGAATTCATTTTAAACCGATGAAAAAAAACCGCCATCTCTTTACCCGACGTGAAATGCTCAAGGTGGGCGCCATTGGAGGGTTAACGCTCTCGCAATACCTGCGAGCACAGGCGGCATCCGGTGAAAAGGGTTCAAGGCGTTCAGCCATTTTTATTTTTCTTGAGGGCGGTCCTTCGCATCAGGACACCTTTGACCTTAAGCCGGATGCTCCGGCGCGTTACCGTGGCGAGTTTAAACCGATCCCGACCGCCGTGCCCGGAATTCACATTTGCGAGCATTTGCCGGAACTGGCCAAGCGCATGAAGGATTATACTATTGTCCGCGGCCTCACCCATACCATTGCCGATCATGGCTTGGGAAAAAAATACCTACTGACTGGTAATCGACCTTCACAAACCTTGAGCTATCCTGAGTACGGCTCAGTGGTCAGTAAGATGCATGCATCGGCAAGGGATCTTCCCACTTATGTATCCATTGACGAATCGTTTGTTGGACCTGGTTATTTGGGGAATGAATTCAGTGCATTAACTGCCGGTAAACCAACTTTTGGGGTTCCCTACAGTGTGCGGGGCATCTCGCTTGAGGATGGCCTTACTGTGGAGAAATACAAATCCCAAAGACGACTGCTTGATGATCTGGACACGGCCTTCCGTGGTTACGAAAAACTGGACGCGCCGGTAAGGGGCTTGGATCGGTTTGGAGAGCAGGCCCATGATATTATCAGCTCGCCCTCTACCCGTAAGGCCTTTGATTTGGGGCAGGAAAAATCTTCTGAATCCAAGAGGTTTGGTAAACATGAGTTTGGCCAAAGCCTCCTTTTGGCCGCACGCTTGATTGAAGCAGGTGTGCATTTTGTCACCATTCGTTTGCGGCCCGCTGAGTTTGATTTCGATACGCACGCAGATAATTTTTCCAGGTTACGGAAACTGTTGCCGCCTTTCGACAAGGGCTTGGCGGGCTTGTTGGACCGGCTTAAGGAACGCGGTCTTTTTGATTCCACAGCCATTATGGTGGCTGGTGAATTTGGTCGGACTCCGCAAATCAATGGACAGGGCGGACGCGACCATTGGGCTCGAGCTATGTTTGCGCTGATGGCAGGTGGCGATATTCGTGGAGGACAGGTAATTGGGGAAACGGATGCCAAGGCAGCCGAACCTAGGAATGAAAGCGTGAGCCCGGAGGATTTGGCTGCCTCATTTTTCAGAAATATTGGGATTGATCCCAAGATGGAATTCCAAGCCAACGTAGGCCGCCCCATCACTTTGGTGCGTGATGGGAATCCAATCGAGCAGTTATTCTAATGTGCCTAAGCCCGGTGATGGCTCCACGCCACTGGGCGGTTTTATTCGCGATATTAAGATTGTGTAGCCCCTTATTGCCGCCAAGGCCACATAGTTCACGATGGGGTTTATGAGTGAACTCACACCTTGAATCTCATAAGCAACTCCGGCATCCTGCGGGCGTTCTATGAAACATCAATCAGTATTTTTTGTCCTTACTCGTGCCGTGGTCATTTTGACGGCGGGTTTATTTTTCACTACGCAAGCTGGAGCAGCGTCAAAGCCCAATATCATCGTCATCATGGCTGATGATCTTGGTTATGGCGATGTAGGTTGCTACGGTGCCAAACCCAAGAACCTTAAGACTCCGCACATTGATAAACTCGCGGCCAACGGGCTGAAGTTTACTAGCGGCTATTGCTCGGCTTCCACCTGCACGCCTACCCGGTTTTCATTCCTGACTGGCAAGTATGCATTTCGTCAAAAGGGGACCGGCATTGCTCCGCCCAATAGCCCCGCCGTCATTCAGCCGGGGCCGGAGACGTTGCCTTCGCTTCTGAAAAAAGGCGGATATAAGACCGCGGTAATCGGCAAATGGCACCTCGGGTTGGGTGGTCCTGATGGCCCCGATTGGAATGGCGAGCTGAAGCCGGGGCCGCGCGAGATTGGGTTTGACTACAATTTCCTTTTACCCACCACCAATGATCGGGTGCCACAGGTATACGTCGAAAATCACCGCGTAAAGAACCTCGATCCCAAAGATCCGTTGTGGGTTGGCAGAAAGAAACCAAGCCCTGATCATCCTACTGGTGTCACCCATCGGAAGACTTTGAAAATGGATTGGAGCCATGGTCACAATTCCACCATCCATAACGGCATCAGCCGTATCGGCTTTTATACCGGTGGCCATAAGGCTCGTTTCCGTGATGAAGATCTGGCTGATGAGTGGGTGAAACAATCTAATATATGGATTGAGGCCAATAAGGATAACCCCTTCTTTCTCTTCTTTTCTTCGCATGACTTGCACGTGCCGCGCATTCCGCACGAACGGTTCCGCGGCAAATCAGGCTTGAGCTATCGTGGGGACGTCATCGTGCAGCTTGACTGGTGTGTGGGTGAACTCGTCAAGACGTTGGACCGCTTGAAGCTCTCCAAGAATACCCTCATTGTTTTCTGCTCGGACAACGGTCCGGTGGGCGATGATGGCTACAAGGATGAAGCTCTGGAGAAGATGGGCGACCATCAGCCCAACGGCCCCTTTAGTGGCGGCAAATACAGTGTACTTGAGGGCGGCACCCGCACGCCTTTCATCAGCTATTGGCCCGGTCGCATCAAAAAGGGTGTGTCCAAGGAAATGGTCTGCACCATTGATCTGGCGGCCAGCTTTGCTTCGCTTGCTGGAGTGAAGCTGCCCAAGGCCGCGGTGCCCGATAGCTTCAATGTACTGAGCGCGCTCCTGGGAGAAAAAGGCGCCAAGGGCCGCGCTCATCTTGTGCAGCAGGATAACGGACGTGGTGGTAATTACGGCTACCGCTCCGGCAACTGGAAGCTCCAGCGCCATGACTCCAAGCGAAAACGCAATGTGATCGTGACTAACAAGCTAGCTAATCAGCCGGCGCCACAGTTTGCCTTGTTTGATCTCACCAAGGATATTCAGGAAAAGAAAAATATAGCGAAGCAGCACCCTGAAGTGCTCGAGCGTATGAAAAAGGAACTTCAAGAAATTATTGATGCTGGTCGTAGCCGGCCATAAAAATACACAAGGCAGAAATAATGGAATGTAGAATGAATTATATTTTACTGATACTAATTTTTTTTACCGGCGGTTTAATTCGAGCCGATTCCAAACCCTACAAAGGTAAGGCCCATCAGATTCCAGGCAAGATTGAGGCGGAGCATTATGATGAAGGTGATCCGGGCAAGGCCTACCATGATATTGATAAAAAAAACCTTGGGGTCGGCTACCGTAAAGCGACTCAGGTGGATATTGAGAAACGTCCTGATGCTTCCAATGGTCACGGCATCGGCTGGACTCGCAAGGGTGAGTGGCTAAATTATACCGTCGAGGTGAAAGAGTCCGGTACGTACACAATTGAGATGCCGGTGGCGTCCAATAAAATGGGAGGGTTGTTTGTTCTGGAGATTAAGGGTAAAGCGCTTTCCTTGCCCATCCTCATCCCAGACACAGGTGGATGGGACAAACTCAAACTTATCAAGTGCGCGGGTGTGAAGCTGACCAAGGGGAAACATGTTATTCGTGTGGTGATGCTTGCTCAAGGCCCGTCGGGGAGCATTGGCGATATCGATTATTTCAGGTTTGTGAAGAACTCGAAGTAGCCGCTCGTTCAGATTTCGGCCTTAATGGCATCGGTTTCATTCAATGAGCAATATCATCGGAACTCCATTCAAGGAAGGCGCCAAGCGTGTTCTTCTATGTGGCTCGGGCGAACTGGGTAAGGAAGTCATTATCGAGCTGCAGCGCTATGGCGTGGAAGTCATCGCTGTAGATGCCTATGCCAATGCTCCAGCCATGCAGGTGGCGGATCGTGCGCATGTGATTTCGATGCTTGATGGGACGGCCTTGCGACGGGTGATTGAAACTGAGAAACCGCATTTGGTTGTGCCGGAGGTAGAGGCGATTGCGACGGATGTGCTGGCTGAGATTGAGGCGGAAGGGAAGGCAACCATTATTCCAACAGCACGCGCGACGCAGCTTACGATGAACCGCGAAGGCATCCGGCGATTGGCGGCGGAGGAGTTGGGGCTGCGCACTTCGCCGTTTGAGTTTGCCGCGACGAAGGAGGAATTTCTTGCCGCCATCGAAAACATTGGTTTGCCGTGCGTGGTGAAGCCAATTATGTCCAGCAGCGGTAAAGGGCAAAGCCTTGTGAAAACGGACGCGGATATCGATGCCTCGTGGCAATACGCGCAAGAAGGCGGGCGCGCGGGCGCGGGTAAGGTAATCGTAGAGGGTTTTGTAGACTTTGATTATGAGATTACACAATTAACAGTACGGCATGTGGACGGCACCAGTTTTTGTGATCCCATCGGGCACGTACAGATTGATGGTGACTACCGCGAATCATGGCAGCCGCAGCCGATGACCGACGTGGCCCTTGCAAACGGCCGTGAGTATGCCAAGAAAATCACCGACGCACTTGGCGGTCGCGGCATCTTTGGTGTGGAACTTTTTGTGAAGGACGATGACGTTTGGTTTTCGGAAGTCTCACCTCGTCCGCACGACACCGGGATGGTGACGATGATTTCGCAGGATCTCTCGCAATTCGCGCTGCACGCTCGCGCCATCCTCGGCCTGCCCATCCCTAACATCGTCCAGCACGGCCCCAGCGCTAGCGCGGTCATCCTTGTGGAAGGCGTAAGTGATCAGGTCAGTTATGGAAACCTCAACAAAGCCCTCGCTGCCTCCGACACCCAACTCCGCCTCTTCGGTAAGCCCCAAGTCAAAGGCAAACGTCGTATGGGCGTGGCCATCGCCCGTGGCAATTCCATCGATGAAGCCCGCACAAAAGCAAAGGGAGCAGCGGATGCGGTAGAGGTGAAGTTGTGACGCGATAAATAGGTTTGGTCAGAAGTTCTTGCGGTGGCTCTTCTCAGCCACGATGATGGGCGTCAACCATGAGATTACTCTTAGCAGTCTTTTGTATAAGCTTTTCCGTCTCCGGTTGGGGTGCCAAAAAGCCTAATGTCCTTTTCATCGCTATTGATGATCTTGCTCCAGCTTTGCGATGTTATGGGAACTTGATTGCGCGGACGCCGCACATTGATCGGTTAGCGGCAAGTGGGGTGCGGTTTGATCGGGCGTACAATCAATTGCCGCTGTGCAATCCCACACGTGCGAGCGTGATGACGGGGCTGAGGCCCGATACAATTAAGGTTTACGATCTCGATCGACATTTTCGCGATGAGGTGCCCAAGGCTGTGACGCTCTCGCAAACCTTTATGCGCAACGGCTGGTGGGCCGGGCGCGTAGGAAAAATTTATCATTACAATGTACCTGCCAGTATCGGTACTGATGGTTTTGATGATCCGCCTTCGTGGCAAAAAACGGTTAATCCGAAAGGACGCGATAAAGCAGATGAGGCATTAATCTTTAATGCAGAGCCGCATCGGAAAATCAGTGGTGCTTTGAGTTGGCTGGCGGCTGAGGGTGCCGATGAGGAGCAGACTGACGGTATGATCACTACCGAGGCGATCAAACTGATGGCGAGCAAGCGTGGAAAACCATTCTTTCTTGGCGTTGGGTTTTTCCGGCCGCACACACCGTATGTTGCGCCGAAGAAATATTTCGCGATGTATCCCTTAAAGGATATGCGGCTGCCGTACGCGCCGAAAGGCGACCGCGACGACATCCCCACCGCGGCCTTCGCGCATAATAATCCCGTGCCGCATTATAGCTTGGACGAGCTGACCTGCCGCAAGGCTTTGCAGGCGTACTATGCGACAATTTCGTTTGTGGACGCACAAGTGGGCCGGTTAATGGTTGCATTGGAGCGGCTGAATCTGGCGGATAATACGATCGTGGTTTTGTGGAGTGACCACGGTTACCACCTCGGCGAGCACAACGGCATTTGGCAAAAACGCACGCTCTTCGAGCAATCCGCGCGCTCGCCGCTCATCATCCGGGCTCCTGGCATGAAGGGCAACGGTACGGCCAGTATGCGCATCGTGGAGTTTGTGGACATCTACCCCACACTCACCGACCTCGCCGGTTTAAAAACCCCAAAGGGTTTGGGAGGTCGTAGCCTTAAGCCGCTGCTAAAAGATCCTTTGACCGAATGGGAGGGCACGGCCATTACCCAAGTGTTGCGCCCCGCCGATAAACGTTTACCTAAACCCGTGATGGGTCGCAGCATCCGTACCGAGCGTTGGCGCTATACCGATTGGGGGGAAGGCGAATCCGGTGTGGAACTGTATGATCATGCCGCCGACCCAATGGAATTTAATAACCTCGCATTGAAGCCCGATACTGAAGCCAAGACCGTGATGAAGCGCCTGCGCAAACTTCTTGAACGAAAAGCCAGCGGTAAAGTGCCGACTACACCCTTTAACCCTAAGCGTCTCTAATATGAAATTACCTTTGATTTTCCTGGCAACTTGTGTCGTCGCCCATGCGGCGGATTCTTTGTCGCCACTCAAGGAGGTGCCGCAAAATGTGACCGAGCTTTGGGCGGGGTACGATCCTCAAAAGGAGCCGTTGCGGACAGAAGTGGTGCGGGAGTGGGAAGAGGATGGAGTGGTGGTTCGTTATCTGCGCTATTACATAGGCACCTTCAAGGGTAAGCCGGCGTGGATGGCGGCCTTCTATGCATTCCCCAAAAGCGCGAAGAATTTACCCGGCGTGTTGCACATGCACGGAGGTGGGCAACGGGCCAACTTAACTTTGGTGAAATTCCATGCCTCTCAAGGGTACGGAGCCTTGTCAGTGAACTGGGGAGGCAAGCCGATGGAAGGGGCCAGACCCGGTGAGGCCAATACCGATTGGGGGGCAGTGGATCCAACCCAGAATAATGTGCAGGGTTATTTTAATTTGCTGCCAGGCGTAAAGTTTTTGGACGCGCAGGAGTCGCCACGAAACTGTAACTGGTTTCTGATCACCCTTGGTTGTCGACGTGGGTTGACATTTCTGGAACAGCAATCGGAAGTTAATGGGAAACGATTGGGAATTCGCGGACATTCGATGGGCGGAAACCTTACCATGTATGTCGCGGGTTCAGACTCGCGCGTGAAGGTGGCTTCGCCATCAGTAGGTGGTTCAGGTTACCGCACCTATGCGCGTTACGGATTACTGCCACAGATAAGAAAAGTAACAGGGGACCTTGAACTGTTTCGTCGTACCATGGGTTATCAGTTTTATGCTCCACGCATTACGGCGCCTTTACTGCACTTGGGAGCGAGTAACGATTTCCATGGCCAAATGGATGCAACTTACGCGACGGGTGCACGGGTGAGTAAAAAGGTGCCTCAAAGGTTTGTTTTTGCCCCACACTTTAACCACCGGTTTTACCCGGAACAACAGGTGTCTCGCATTCTGTGGCTGGACCAACACCTTAAGGGAGGGGTGAAGCTGCCAGAAACAACGGTAAGTGAGTTGAAGCTTAAGTCGATTCCAATATTGCGTGTTACACCCTCCAAAGAGCTGCCTGTAAATCGGGTCGATATATATTACTCGGTTGATCCGGATTCTAGGTCACGCTTTTGGCGTGACACAAAAGCAACCCAAGATGAGGGAAGTTGGGAAGCGCAATTACCCGTAATGGATTTGAAGCGCCCGTTATTTGCGTTTGCCAATATTTACTATCAATTACCAAAGCCTGCAGCTTTGCCGCGAAATCAACAGGTTGAGGAGGTTTGTATCAGTTCACTTTTTCATGAGGCAAAGCCTGAAGCACTTGAAGAGGCTGGAGTGAAAACTTCCGGTCGAACTGAACGAGTCATTGATGATTTTAAACGGGGTTTTCATGATTGGTACGCACTTGGCGGTAACCAACGTCCTCTGTGGCAGTACTGGACGCGCAAGGTAACCGACCCCAAATGGCGTGGGCCGAAGGGGGCAAAACTGGCGCTGACCATCCAAAGCGAGCAGCCAAATGTGCTCGGTATGGTGTTGCACGAAAACACGTGGCGCCGTTATCGCGGTAAAAATCGGACTTACGTGGCCGAGGTGAAACTCAAAGGCGGCACGGCCGAAACTGTAACGCTGGGCTTGGGCGATTTCAAAAACGTGACTGACGGAGTGCCGTTAAAAAACTGGGAACAGCTGGATGAACTCGGCCTAGTAGCCAATACCACGATTCGTGGTGCAAAGCCGATCGAAGTGGCCGCCGATCCATGGCAGGGGCCACAGCCGGTTTTTAAGCGGCTGGAATGGCAGCTCAAGGATTGACCTAACCCTACTTTTGGTTTCACAAATGGGTATGCGGTTTCTTTATTTCAGTTGTCTGCTTTGGGTAGTGGTTGCACTTCAAGCGAAGGATACGCGCCCCAACATCGTCTTCCTGCTTTCTGATGATCAGGCTGTGCGTACTATGGGTTGCTATGGCGCACCCGATGTGAAAACGCCCAACCTCGATCGATTGGGTGCAGATGGGATGATCTTCGATTGCCATTACGACACCACAGCAATTTGCATGGCGAGCCGGGCTAATATTATGACGGGGATGTTTGAGTACAAAACCGGTTGCAACTTCGAGCATGGCACGATGGTTGAGACGCATTGGCAGCAGAGTTATCCGGTGGTTCTGCGTAAGGCAGGATATAGTACGGCGTTTGCGGGCAAATTTGGGTTCGAGGTAAGCAAGCAACCAGACGGCAAAAGTAAGAGACTGCCGGAAAATGATTTTGACCGCTGGGGTGGAGGTCCTGGTCAGACTAGTTTCAGAACTGCACAAAATACGTCGATGAGGTCGTATGCAAAGAAGTGGCCGCACGCGACTTTGTCATACGGGGCCTTCAGTCAGGATTTTATTGCCAACATGGCGAAAAGTGATTCCCCGTTTTGTTTGTCCATCAGTTTCAAGGCGCCACACCGACCTGTGCAACCGGATCCGAAGTTTGATCACGTGTATGCCGGCAAGAAATTTTCAAAGCCTGCTAACTACGGTCGTGAGCATGGCAAACATTTTTCCAAGCAAAGCACCATGGGACGCCAACATGAGCGTTTTGAAAGCTGGAATTATGATAAGGATTACGACGGAGTGATGGCGAAATACCATCAGCAGATCTACGCGATTGATGTGGCGGTGGGTATGGTTCGTGATGCACTCAATAAACATGGCGTGGCTGATAACACGGTGATTATTTACACCTCCGATAACGGTTTCCTCTGTGGCTCGCACGGTTACGGCTCAAAGGTGTTGCCGTACGAGGAGGCATCGCGTGTACCGCTATTGATGTTTGATCCACGCCACGCCAACAGCGGCAAACGCCTGCGTTGTGCGTCGTTAACCGGCAATGTGGACTTTGCTCCAACGATTCTGGAACTGGCCGGATTGTCGGTGCCAAAGAATATGGACGGCATGAGTTTGCTGAAGCTCTACAATAATCCGAAGGCCCAAACGCACAAAGCATTGCCGCTCACCAATGTGTGGGGCCCCAAGGCAGTTCACAGTTTTTCAGTAGTCACCAAGGATTGGAAATACGTGTACTGGCCGTATGCCGAGGGTGACCTAGAGGCGACGGATGAACTCTATCACTTGGCCAAGGACCGGTTGGAATTGAGTAACGTGATCGGTGATAGTGATGCTAAGGAGGCTTTGCAAGCCATTCGCCAAACCTACGATCAGGCCGTTAATCACTGGAAAAAGAATTCAGTGCCTTATCATGGTTACTCTCAGTACGGGGCTATTTTTGATCGCAGTATAAAATGGTCGGATAAACGTGAGGCATTTTTACGCGGCAGAAAGTAGCCGTCTTTAGGTTTGCTTCAATGATGGTTTAGGGAGGGGTGACGTTTAATTTTGCGGATGATTCGGATTCCTCGGGCCTGCTGCGCGATTGCGGGTTTGATGTGCAGCCAACGAGTTAACAGGTGATGTATCGAGCGGCGACATTGCCGTGGGTTCGCCGTGATCCTTTCGGTCTTTATTTTGGCCGCGGAGGCACTAGTGCGCAACGCGTCGTTTTATCCACCACCACCAAGCTCGATGTATTCGGTGTGGAGCGCATTGGAAATTACGACACTTCCCCGATCGGAGTTACTACGCTAATCAAACCTTGCCCTCCGGGTAAACTTAGCTGAGGCTTCGGGCTCTATGAAAATCAAATCCATCTTCTTTTTGTTGTCTCTTGTTTTTTCTTTTGATGTTTTGGGCGCATCCAAGTTTGCCATTCCGGCGAATGATGAGGGCCTTCCGGGAGAAGGTCCGATTCGTCGTTATCAGTGGTTCCAAAATCTCTGGGAAAAGAAGCGCGCCGGCTGGGCCAAGCAGATTAAGCAGGATCAGGGTGCACTGGTTTTTTTGGGCGACTCCATTACGCAGGGTTGGGGCGATAATTTCCGTGGGCACTTCAAGGGAGTGAAGGTGGCCAATCGCGGTATTAGTGGCGACACCACACGTGGGGTTCTTATTCGTCTCAAGGAGGATGTGCTCTCCTTGAATCCCAAGGGTGTGGTGATCTTGATAGGAACCAATGACCTGGAGGAAAAGGCAGCGCCTGAGGTTATCGCTGGCAACCTCAAGCTCATCATTGCAGCACTCAAGAAGCACAACGCTAAGATGCCGATCATTCTTTGCAACACCTTCCCTAGCTCAGCTAGCAAGAGGCGTCCGGCTGATCAGATTAAAAAGATCAATCAACTCTACTTTGCCAGCGTAAAGGGTGACGCTCAGATTACAGTGCTCGATACCTGGCTGCTTTTTGCTGATGCCAAGGGTGATGCCAAGAAGCCCGAGTTTCCTGATCTCCTGCATCCCAACCAGATCGGGTACGACAAATGGGCGGCGGCACTGCGGCCCTTGCTTGCCACCCACGGGTTCATGGAGACTGACTCTGATCAATTTGAAATGGAGTCCGGTTTCATGAGTCTCTTTAATGGCAGGGATTTAACCGGCTGGGGTTTCCGTAATCAGAAGACGCAGAAAAAGACTGCCACCTTTGATGGCAAGAAAGCCAGCAATGATGGCCGCTATGTTGCGATTAATGACCGATTGGTGGTGACTACTCCTGCTGAAGGTCGGCGGGTCCAGCAACTCTGGACCACGCGTGAGTTTCCCGAGAATTTTATTTTGAAACTCGAGTTTCGTGCCACACCCAATGCTGATAGTGGTATCTTTATCCGTCGCCCTCAACTCCAATGCCGGGATTATGTGCTGGCTGGGCCATGGAAGGATTTAAAGAAATACAAGCCACAGGAGTGGAATCAAATCGTGGCGATCGTTAAGGACGGCGTGGCCCACTGCACCTGTAATGGCGAGGTGCTTAATGCTGAGTTCAAGGTTCCAGCCAGTGGCCCTATTGGTTTGGAAGGTGATCGCGGCCAAATGGAATACCGCCGCATACGGGTGAAGGAATTGGAATAAATCTGAATCGCATCATAAGCTTTTCTGTCCTATTATCGACGTACGATAATGAGGTTCATTCTTATAGTAGCGGGATGGGGAATCTTTGGAGGCCTAGCTTGGGCTGAGGTGCCACAGGCCAAGCTCGCTGAGTTTCGGGCAAAAGTGGATCCGGTTTTGAAGCGAGTATGTGTGGGATGTCACGGGCCGAACAAGCAAAAGGGAAAGTTCCGCATTGATACGTTGGATCCCGATTTGCTGAAGGGTAAGGATGTCAGCTGGTGGTTGGAGGTGTTTGACGTGATTGGTAATGGAGAGATGCCGCCAGAGGATGCGAAGGTGCAATTGGCGGATAAGGAGAAGGCTCAGATTATTGATTGGTTGTCGGGAGAGATTCAGTTGGCGTCGCAGATGCGACGTAGCGAACAGGGCCATACTTCTTTTAGGCGCATGACGCGTTACGAGTACAAGTACGCGATGCAGGATTTGCTTGGGTTGCCGCATGATTTCTCACGCGATCTACCACCAGAGACCTCTTCGGAGGATGGTTTCAAGAATAGCTCTGAAATGTTGCAGATGACTTCCGTTCAGTTTGCGCAATACCGAGCACAGGCGCGCCGTGCGCTGGAACTGTCCACCGTGCGAGGTGAGCGGCCTGCACCAGTTTATTACGCGATCACGATGAAAGCTGCCTCAGCTAAAGTCGATGCCACCTATGCGGCTTTTGTGGAAAAGACAAAGAAGCAGATCGAAAATGGTGTTGTCACGCCGGATGATGCCAAGAAAAAGGAAGCTAACAAGTACGGGCTAAAACCAGGCAGTACGCACTTCAAGAATTTGATTACTGGCCATGCCGTCAGGACACAATGGAGTTATGGTGGTGCGAAGTATGCGTGGAAGCCTGCGGCCGAGCGTCAGGAGATACCTGCGGTTTTATCAGATGTTGTGATTATACCGGCCAATCAGAAATTCATTATCGATGTAGGCAACGGATTGCCGGACTCGGGCACCATGCGCGTGCGTATTCGAGCCGCGCGTGTCTCGGACGAAGGAAATCACCGGCCGACCTTGCGGCTGCATTTCGGCAATCAAGCGAGCAATGACTCGCGGGTGTCGGTGGATGTTGGAGGCCGCGATATCACGATCGACGCGCCACAGGGTAAACCGCGCTTTTATTATTGGGACGTGCCACTTACCGAAATTCCGCGCAACGCTTTCCGAGCAACTCATAAGCTGGGTCAATTGCCCAACCCCGCGGAGTTTCTCGATCTACGCAATACCTCCAGTACGCCGGTTGCGTTGGCAATTGATTACGTCGAGATAATTGCTCCGATGCTTGACCAATGGCCGACTCAATCACACACACGTATTTTCCACGAGCGCAAGAAGGCCGATGATAAAACCTATGCACGTGAAGTGCTCGCCAGTTTCATGAGTCGTGCCTGGCGGCGATCGGTGAGTGATGCTGAGTTGAACCAAAAACTGGGGCTATATGCCAAACTGCGTCCGCAATGCGCTGACTTCGAGGAAGCAATGATTGAGGTGCTGGCATCAGTATTGGCTTCGCCGAAATTCCTGTACCTCGTTCGGGCTGGCGAGAATGGCGAGGATGGTCAGCGCATCTCAGGTTCCGAATTGGCCAGTCGGCTGTCATTTTTCCTTTGGAGCAGCCTGCCTGATGCGGAACTGATGCACCTAGCCAAGCAGGGAAAA
Source organism: Verrucomicrobiota bacterium (assembly GCA_028343615.1). GTDB lineage: Bacteria > Verrucomicrobiota > Verrucomicrobiia > Limisphaerales > UBA1100 > JACNJL01. The sequence goes on along the minus strand of JAOLZA010000023.1, from coordinate 22,658 downwards.
CTTTCTGATGCCAAGGTGTTGGGGCAACAAGCCAAACGGCTGCTGGACGATCCCAAGGCCGCGCGGTTTGCGCGGCATTACACACGTCAATGGCTGGGGATGGACCAGTTGGATTATGTAAAGATTGACTCCAAGGCTTACGGTAAAGTTGACCCGTTATTGATGGACGCGATGAAGCAGGAACCGGTGGCGCTTTTTGCTGAGATGCTGCAGCACAACCGACCGGTTATGGATTTTCTACACTCAGACTACGCGCTGGTGAACGACCGGCTCGCGCGGCATTACGGCCTGCCCGAAGTGTTCGGCGATCAACTGCGCAAAGTGAAGTTGCCGGATCAAATCAAGCGCGGCGGTCTGCTCACGTCGGCGGGCCTGCTTGCCATGAACTCGAATGGCAAGGATTCCAACCCGCTCAAACGCGGTATTTGGCTGCTGGAAAATCTGCTAAACGATCCTCCACCTCCGCCACCGCCGGCCGTGCCGGAGATTGATCTAGCCGATCCTGAAATCCTCAAAATGACTCTTAAGCAGCGCATGGAGGATCACCGTAGCGACCCAGCGTGTTACTCGTGTCACTCCAAGATCGATCCGTGGGGCATCGCATTTGAGAACTTCGACGCCCTCGGCCAGTGGCGCGATAAGATCGGTGGCAAACCGGTTGATGCCGCCAGTGTGTTATTCAACAAGGATGAGTTGCGCGGCATGAAGGGATTGAAAGACTATCTTAGGGTCAACAGGCAGGACCAGTTCGCGCGCGCGATGGTACGAAAAATGGCGGCCTATGCGCTGGGCCGGCCGTTAACCTTTGGCGACCGCGCCGAGGTGGATCGCATCACCACTGAGCTGCGCAAGCGCGGTGACGGCTTGGCGGACCTCGTCTTTCTGATTGTGAAAAGTGATTTATTCCAGTTAAAATAACGCGGAGGAGCGAAGGCTATGAATATGAATTTATCTTCTCTTGATCGCCGGAAATTTCTGCGCGGTGCCGGCGTGGCGCTGGCACTGCCTTGGTTGGAAACTTTTGCCGGCACCGCCCGAGCCGCGAGCAAGTCCGTTCAGCGCAAGCGACTGGCGTGTTTTTACCTGCCCGACGGCGTACCGATGCCGCTGGAGAAGGATCCCTCCTTTAAAGACTGGAGCTGGTTTCCGCATGGTGGACGCAAGGACTTTACTCTCACCAAGTGCATGGAGACACTCAAGCCGTTGCGCGATGAGTTGACCGTTTTCTCCGGCCTGTCTAATCCTGCCGTGCGGCGTGTGCATGGCCACGCCAATGCCGACCAGTTTATCACCGGTGCGGACACGGGTGCTGATGGCGATTATCACAATAGTATTTCACTCGATCAGGTGTTTGCCGCGCACGCCGGCGAGCACACGCGGCACGCGTCTCTAGTGATGTCCACTGACGGCGGCACGGGCTCGCCGCGCGGTGCGCACACGTTGTCCTACAATGCTCAGGGCCGACCCATCCCTGCTGAGCACAAGCCCAAGCGCATTTTTGATATGCTCTTCGTGAAGAGTGGCCCGGATGCCGCGCGCCGCCTCGCTCTCAGCCAAAGCGCCCTCGATGATCTCATAGAGGATGCTCGCTCGCTGAACCGCTCGCTCTCAAAGCGCGATCAGGAGACGCTCGCCGAATATTTGCAGTCTGTGCGCGATACGGAAGTTAAGGTGGAGAAAGCCAAGCGCTGGCTAAATATCCCTCTGCCGAAGGTCGATACCGATTTTCTCAAGCTTGATGTTACGCCTGAGGATCCGCGCAACTTCCTGCGCACCATGTACGAGCTCATTTACCTCGCGTTTAAGACCGACACCACGCGCGTGGCTACTTACCAACTCGGGCGCGAAAACGGTGTGGGAATCAGTGACTACCTCGCGCGCGCGGTGGGATTCAAGGCTTCTCACTATCTTTCGCATGAAATCAAGAAACCCAACGGCTACAAGAACTTTGGTATCTACTGCCGGTTCATTAATGATGAGCTCGGCCGCTTTGCCAGTCGGCTCAAGGCCACGCCCGAGCCCGGTGGCGAGGGCAATATGCTCGATCACACTGCGCTCTTTTTCGGCTCGGCATCCAGTGCCTTCCACCTTTCGCGCAACTACCCGCTGTTACTCATCGGCGGCCGTAAGCTGGGTTTCAAGCACGGCCAATATCTCAAATATGGTCAAGGCAATGAGAAGCAACAGGCGACTTCCGGTTTTAGTACTGATGCCGGTTGGCGAGGGGATATGATTTTCACCGAGTTGCCCCTCTCCAACCTCTATCTCACCATGCTTCATAAGTTGGGTGTGGAAACCAAGAGCTTTGGTGGAAGCACCGAAACGTTGGACGAAGTGTAAACTTCGTTCTCGCCGAAGATTGATCCTAGAGAGTGAGACTACGATTGGGTGAACTTGTTTGTGATGATTAGTATTCGATGGATTTACTGACTCAAGGACTTGTTGGTTCTGCTGTTGCCCAGTCTTTTTGTGAACCAAAGAATCAACATCGTGCCGCTTTATGTGGAGCAATTGCCGGTTTGGCTCCTGATCTAGATGTTCTTATTAGTTCCTCGGCTGATCCGCTTCTGAATCTGGATTATCATCGCCACTTTTCTCACGCTTTGGCTTTTATCCCGCTGGGTGCATCAATCGTGGCACTGTTGATCTGGTTTCTTTCCCGGCGCCGGCTTCCTTTTCGGGAAACATGGATAGCCTGCTTTCTGGGTTATAGTACCCATGGATTACTGGATGCCTGCACCAGCTATGGAACTCATTTTTTATGGCCTTTTGCGTTGGAGAAAGTTTCCTGGAATTTGGTTTCCATCATTGATCCATTTTTTAGTCTACCGCTTCTTATTCTGATAATATTGGGCGTATGGCGCCGACGGATTTGGGCTCCGCGTGCGGCAGTGGTTTTCTGCCTGAGTTACCTGCTCTTTGCAGCCAGTCAGCATCGCATGGCTGAAATAGCCCAAACTAAATTAATCAGTATGCGGGACCATATTGCTACCAAGCACATTATTAAACCGAGTATTGGAAACATCTTCCTGCATCGTTCGGTTTACCTTCATAATGGAGTCTATTATGTGGATGCCATTCACGTGTTTCCCGGTTTATCTGCAAAGATTTATGCTGGTGGTGAAGTTGAAACGCTTAACACAAAAGAAGTGTTCCCTCAGCTTAAAGAAAACACACGGCAGGCAAAAGATGTGTCCCGATTTGATAAATTTTCTGATGGTTATTTATGCCTACACCCTGAATTGGACGAGGTTATTGGAGACATACGTTTTGCCATGTTACCAACTTCAGTGAGTCCCCTGTGGGGAATCAAGATTGATCCCGATAATCCGGATCAGTCGCCTGAGTTGGTTAAATACAGACAAATCGAAGAGGGCGGCCTTGACAGGTTTTTTAGGATGCTTTTTCGTCGTTCAAATTCTTCTAAAACGCATGGTTCCGTTGAGAAATAAGCAGCTGAAGTAATTACTTTATTTGAGCGGATCAAAGCGTCACACTCCATCCCGCAACAATGAAACACAGAAACCTTCTTATGACCTGTGCTCTGGCCATGGTCTTTATTGCCACAGAATCCTTACAGGCTGCCAAGCCCAACTTCATCATCATCTTTGCCGATGACCAGGGCTATGGCGACCTGAGCTGTTTTGGTTCCAAGACCATCCGCACACCGAATATCGACCGTATTGCCAGGGAAGGCCGGAAGTTCACGAGCTTTATGGTGGCCTCCCCAGTATGCACGCCATCCCGTGCAGCCCTGCTCACCGGTTGCTATCCCAAGCGCGTTGGCATGCATCAGCACGTGCTCTTTCCGACCTCGACCAAAGGCTTGAATGCCACCGAGCACACCATCGCAGATCATTTGAAAGGGCAGGGCTACGCCACCGCCTGTTTTGGTAAGTGGCATCTCGGCCACCACAAGGAAGTGTTACCCACCTCCAACGGCTTCGACACTTACTTTGGTATTCCATACTCCAACGACATGAACCATCCCGACAACAAGGGGAAACCCAGAGGCGGTTGGGCAGGCATGGACATTCTCTGGGACGACCCGAAGTCTACGCTCACCAAATGGAAGACGCCGCTCTTTGAGGATGAGAAAATCGTTGAACTTCCGGTTGATCAGCGCACCGTCACCCGCCGTTACACTCAGAAGTCCATCGACTTTATCACGGCCAACAAGGCTAAGCCCTTTTTTGTATATCTGCCGCATTCAATGCCACACATCCCGCTCTATGTTCCCGATGATCTCCGCGATCCCGATCCCAAAAAGGCCTACATTAATACCATTGAACACATTGATTCTGAAGTGGGGCGTTTGCTCAAGGCACTGGAGGATCTGAAGCTCGTCGATAACACCTACGTTATTTATACGACAGATAACGGTCCCTGGCTCCAGTTTCGTCACCACGGAGGTTCCGCGGGGCCCCTTCGCGAGGGCAAGGGAACCACTTTCGAAGGCGGCCAACGCGTGCCCTGCGTGATGCGCGGTCCTGGTATTCCTGCAGGCACAGTTTGCGATGAACTTACCGGAACCATCGACATCCTGCCAACCATTGCGGCCCTAACCGGCAAGCCATTGCCAGCTGGCAAGAAGATTGATGGTATGGACGTATCCGGTCTCTGGAAGGGAACCGCGAAGAAATCACCCCGCAAGGAGTTTTTGCATTATACTTCACGTGGCGACCTCGAGGGCATTCGCAGTGGCAATTGGAAGTTGCTCGTCAAAAAACCGCGGCGCAACAACGCGGGTGAGGCGCAACTCCACCTCTTCGACTTAGCCAAGGATATGGGCGAAAAAAACAACCTCGCCCAAGCCAATCCCACAGTCGTCAAGGAACTACAGGCCCGAATGAAGGCGCTCGACGCCGAAATTGCGGAAAATGCCCGCTCCCCTTGGTTTAAGCAGTAAGCTTTTTATCATAACCTGCCTCATGAAAAATCGAACGGCATGGACCCTCTTTCTTCTTGCCCTGACCGCGTCCTTGGGGGCCAAGGATTTGCCCAAGGCCTTGCTCATCGGGGACTCCATATCGATTGGCTACACCCCGCACGTCGTGGCCTTCTTGAAGGGCAAGGTCGAGGTTAGGCACCACAAGGGCAACGCCCAACACACCGGCACGGGTTTGAAGATGCTTGACCGATGGGTCGGTGAAACGAAATGGGACGTCATCCATTTCAACTGGGGGATGTGGGACCTCTGCTACCGGCATCCTCAATCCAAAGTGCAGGGACGGCGCGACAAGGAGCGCGGAACGCTGACTACTTCCCTCGAACAGTACGAGAAGAACTTGGATCAGTTGTCCGCCCGCTTGAAGAAGACCAAGGCCAAGTTGATCTGGGCTCATTCCACCACGGTGCCGGAGGGCGAGGCGGGGCGCAAGGTGGGCGATGATGACAAGTACAACCAAGCCGCCGTTCGTGTAATGAAAAAGCACGGTGTCGAGATCAACGATTTGAACGCCTTGACCGACTCCTTTCCTGCTGAGCTTTTCGTCAGACCGGGCGACGTTCATTTGAAGGCCGAAGGCTCAAAGAAGCTCGGCCAAGCCGTGGCCTTGAAAATAATGAAAGCCCTTAGCCAATAGGAGGGCAGATATGAAGAACTATTTTTCCCGTTGCTGATGTTTTAGCTAACGGCCAGGCTGTATCCAATCAATATGATGAAACACTTTCTAATACCTCTATTTGTTCTCAATACCTTTAGCGCTTTTGCTCAAGACAAAGTCCAATGGCACGATGTTACTCAGTGGGGGGTGGAAGGTCGCGGCTGGGTGGATCAGGAAAGGTCCAAGTGGTTTGACCGTTTTCCGGCTAAGGCAGAGAAAACCGTGACCAAATCTGTGTGGGGGCTGAGTCGACACAGTGCGGGTATGATGGTGCGCTTTAAGACTGACGCGAATGCCATTCATGCAAAATGGAAGGTAACCTCTCCGCGTCTCGGAATGGCACATATGCCCCCCAGTGGCGTGAGTGGATTGGATTTATATGCGCGAGATGCCAAGGGTAAGTGGCGTTGGGCAGCAGCTACTCGTCCATCCAAGCAGGAAATGCAGTCCACACTTCTGCGGGGAATCAAACCGGGTCTCCGTGAGTATGCATTGTATTTGCCGCTCTATAACGGTGCCGAATCTTTGGAGGTCGGCGTACCTGAAGGCGCAAAGTTTGAAAGGCTTGCGCCGCGCAAAGCTAAGCCACTGATCTTTTACGGCACATCCATTACCCATGGAGCCTGTGCCTCGCGTCCGGGGATTACACACCCGGCCATTCTCGGCCGACGGTTAGAAATACCAGTCATCAATATCGGTTTTTCTGGAAATGGTCGTATGCACGAGGCGGTGGGTAAGCTCATGGCGGAGGTGGATGCGGCGTGTTACGTGATTGATTGTCTGCCAAACATGGACGCGGCGATGGTCATGGAGCGGTGCGTGCCGCTGGTGAAGTTACTGCGTAAGGCGCGACCGGACACGCCCATCGTGCTTGTGGAGGACCGACGCTTTGCTAACAGCTGGTTGATACCGGGTAAATCGAAGTTCCACGATGATAATCACGCAGCCTTGCGCAAGGCTTATGATCAGCTCCAAGGGGCTGGCGTAAAGCGATTACATTATTTGGGAGGCGATGCATTGCTAGGTGATGACTTTGAGGGGACAACCGACGCCTCACACCCGAATGATCTAGGCTTCATACGACAGGCCGATGCCTTTGAGCCGGTACTACGTAAGGCGCTTGAGTCGAATAAACACTAAAAGTTTTTAGTCATACAATTTCCATGAGAAAATTTTTATTCTTTGTTTTCATTGCCTCGTTGACGTTGGATTCAGCGGCGCAAATTCGGCGGCCGAATATTGTTTTCGTACTAGCCGATGATCTGGGCTGGGCGGAACTGGGGTGTTATGGGAACACGTTTAATCAGACACCAAATCTGGATCGATTAGCGAAGGAAGGCATTCGGTTTACGAATGCTTATGCGGCGGCACCGGTGTGTTCGCCTTATCGCGCTGCACTCCTGACCGGGCAACATCCGGCGCGTGTGGGCATTACCGATTATCTACGTCCTAATTCCTCCAATGGCCTGCCGGTGAGCCATGTGGCGTTACCGGAGATTCTCAGTAAAAACGATTTCGTTACGGGTATGATAGGTAAGTGGCATCTCACCGGCTATAAGCATCACGACGCAGAGTTCGAGTTGCGTCCGACTGATCATGGGTTCGGCTGGAACACCGGTAGTGAGGTGAAAGGAGTCGGCAATGGCGCGAATTTTTTCCCTTACGTTTTCCGTACACAACCGGTTTCATGGGTTGATCTTCCGGAAAATAAGCTGGGTAAAGGCGAGTATTTGACTGATCGTCTAAACTACGAGGCAGTTGAGTTTATTGAACGCAATCATCGCCGGCCATTTTTTCTCTACCTCAGCCATTACGCCCCGCACACGATTCTCAATGGTCGGCCCGATCTCGTGGAAAAATACCGGCGTAAACATAAGTCGGGGCCGAGCACGCGTGCCCGTGAACGATGCTATCTTTGTCAGGATTCTGGGTTTAAGGGCGACGCGTGTCATCATTGGGCGGGAAATCACAACCCGCATTTGGCGGCGATGCTGGAAAGCATTGATGAGGGTATCGGGATGATTGATCGAAAGCTGCGCGAGTTGAGTGTGGATCGCGATACGATTTTTATTTTCAGCAGCGACAATGGTGGTGAGACCAACGTGACTTCGAACGCACCGTTGCGTGGCGGTAAGAGTCAGCTGTATGAGGGAGGGATACGGGTGCCGTTGATCGTGCGCTGGCCTAATGGTGAGGTGCCCGCAGGGCGCCAAACAGCACATCCGGTTGTGAACCACGATTTTTATCCGACATTCCTAGAGGCTGTTGGCATTGACCCTGATCCGACGCAACAGCTTGATGGCGTTTCCCTGCTGCCCACTTGGCGTAACCCTGATCTGGCACCAAAGCGTGAGGCGTTACACTGGCATTACCCTTTGGATAAACCTCATTTCCTTGGCGGCGTTTCCGGCGGGGCAATTCGCGTGGACGACTGGAAGTTGATTGAGTTTTTTGACCCAATGAGGAAGGGCAAATATGCGTTATTTAATCTCGCTAATGATCCTTCCGAGAAAACTGATCTTGCTGCGACGGAACCCAAGCGCGTTGGAGAACTTCAGTCGCGATTAGCAGCTTGGAGAACGAAAGTCGGTGCACGGATTCCTTCACGACCGCTTCTGGCTTCGCCGCGTAACCTGAAGTTTGGCGATCACTTTTCCGAAGGGCAGGTAAGTGCCAGATGGGGTTTCAACAAAGAGTGGCAAGTGGAGCAAGGTGTTCTGCGTCGTAATGAGATTGCCGGTGAAAATAAACGAATTTTTTATAAGAATCCAAATTTCAAAGACGCAATGGTGCGGTTTGATTTTAAGTTTGAGGAAGCCAATGGCATTCGGCTTGTGACCGGTGCTTCAGGTTACTACAACACCGTGATTCATATTCGCCGCGATCATTTTTACCTACAGACGGCGATGGACGATCGTGGCCCATGGTTCTCCATGCGGCACGATGAATGTGCATACACCTTTCAGCCGGGTAAATGGTACACGATGACAGTGGAGTTTATGGGTGATGAAGTAGTGGCGCATCTTGGTGCCGAGCATCTCGTCTATGCTAAGCACCCGATCGTTGACCAGGAGCGAACCTACTTCGCTTTTCAAGTGGATCGAGCAGGTGCGGTTTTAGATAACTTGCAGGTTTTCACTGCTGGCCGTCATCGCGAACACGAGACCAACCGCGCTCGCATTCAGAGTCTTGTCGGGAAATTCCCCGTGAAACATTCGCTGGCTGCCGCGTATGAAATCCAAAAACGCAACACCCACGCGCGTTTTCATCTGGAGCATGCGGCTTACCGTAATCTGGTCGACGCGGTGCAGTCACTCGATGCGGATAAGGCCAAGCGATTTCCCGTAGTATTCAGTTCCAACAAGGCGTTTCGTAAGAAAATTTCCGATCAACGAAAGAAGCTGCACGGAGAAGATCCTATTTACAAACAGACCCTCTTTGCGACCTTCCGTGCCAGTCGTGCGATGGAGGCGTATCTCGTGGATAAAAATCCTGCTATCGACCAGGGACCCGCGACTGGGCGCAAGGCAACTATGGAACGCACTCGACTGAAGCACCGGAGCGATCCGGCTTATAAAAAACTTTTTGCCGCGGCGGCAGTGGCACAGGCTAAACTAGAAGCGGATTATCCGCAGCTCTTTGTGTCCGACGAGAAGATAAAGGCCAAGCGCGAGGTGGCTCGACAGGCGGCCAAGCAAAATCCGGAATACAAGGAGGTCACCGGAAAACGTGCGTCGGCCTATCGTGCGCAGCAGGATTATTTATTCGAGAACGATCCGCGGCTGGCGCAGCTGAAGGAACAACTCGATGCAGCGAAGGACAAAAAATAATTTTCCCAGCATGAAATTTGTGCGGGTCATCATTTTTTCTCGGTCGGTATTTCCGATGGATTGAGGACTGATTTTCAAATAGATTCTGGCGTGGTTTTTTCGCCCAGACGATTGGTTCTAACTTCAGGGCTATGCTTATAAACCGGTTTGCTTTTCAAATTAAGACTCTTTTCCTTGTCTGAAACAGATTCTCACCGGATGATTTCCACGTGATCCATAATTTTCAATTCATGCGTTTAAAGTATCAAATTATTACTCTCGTCCTATTGTCTGCCTTCTGTTTACGGGCTTTCGCCGAGGCGTATGACCCCGGTCGCTTTGAGCGTGAAGTGCTTGTGACTAGCAGTCGCGATGCGATTCAGTTCGAGGTGCTCGCCAACGGTGATATTATATTTGTGGAGTTTGCCGGTGGAGTGAAACGCTGGGATGCAAAGAGTGGCGCCGTGACAATGCTGGGTTACGTACGAACTTATGCGAAAGGAGAGGTGGGATTGCTTGGGTTTGCGGTATCGCCGGACTTCTTGAAGAATGGGCATCTCTTTACGCTTCATTGTCCAAAGTCAAAACAAGACACCATGCGGGTGAGCCGGTTTGTGGTAAAGGGTGATAAACTTGATGTATCAGGAGAGGAAGTGCTGCTCGATTGGTCCTATGATGATGAGCATGTTTTTCACATGGGCGGTGCTGTTTTTATGGATGGTCGAGGGTACCTCTATATTGGCAACGGTGACAATTGTCACTGGAAACCGGGTTTGCCAATTGATTTCCGTCCGGGCATGAAAAGCTGGGATGCCATGCGTTCGGCGGGCAACTCACAGGATCTGCGGGGAAAAATCTTGCGTATTCAACCTAAAGAAGAGGGTGGGTATGCAATTCCAAGGGGTAATCTTTTTACAAACCCAAAGAACGGCCGCCCCGAAATCTATGCGATGGGTGTTCGCAACCCCTTCCGCATGACAGTGGATGATTCAACCGGGATACTTTACTTCGGTGATGTAGGTCCGAATGTGTTTCCGGAATTAAATATCAAGCCGTTGGGTTATGATGAGATTAATGCCGCGCCCAAGGCGGCCAATTTTGGATGGCCGCTCTTCATCGGTCCAAACGAGCCGTACCCGGTATATGACTTCGAAAACAACAAGGTGGTGGCAACTTTTAAGCCGGAGTCGGCAGTGAACCATTCGCCCAACAACACCGGCATTAAAAAACTGCCGCTGGCTCAACCGGCTCTTATTTGGTATGGCAACCTGAAGAGTAAACATTTCCCGAGCCTTGGGTCCGGAGGGCGTTCGATCATGGCGGGGCCGGTTTACCATTATGATGCCAAGAGCAAGTCGCCCATTCGTCTGCCGAAGGAGTTAGACGGCCATCTCTTTATCTATGAATGGATGCGTAACTGGATTCAGGTGAGTAAGCTCGGCAGTGATGGCCCGGCTGTGAAACCGTTTTTGCCCGATTGGAATTTCCGTCGCCCAGTGGACATGAAACTAGGCCTCGACGGGGCGTTGTACCTCATCGAATACGGTGACAAGTGGTGGGAGAATGCCGACAGTCGTATCTCCCGGATCGTTTATCGCCGCGGAAATCGGGCACCGACAGCGGTCGTGGTTGCTGACGTTTCGGCGGGTAAGCATCCGCTCAAGGTCACCCTTGATGCTGGTGGCTCCATTGACCCTGATGGGGACACCTTAAAGTATACTTGGGGTAACCGCAAAACCGGATCCAAGCAGGTGTTGAACTTTTCCAAACCCGGCACTTATCAGGTTAGTGTTACTGCAGTTGATGACAGTGGAGCGAAGAGTACGGCTACGCAATCTATTCAGGTGGGGAACGCCCGTCCTCAGGTGAGCTTCAGTTCACCGTCCCACGGATCTTTTTTTGACTGGAAGGATAAGCTTAAATACGAATTGAAAGTCAGTGATGCTGAGACGGCCAATATCGATGGCAATCTTGTGTCGTTGCAGGGTGAGTTTCGCAACCGGCGTTATCTTACCGATACCGATGCTGAGCTCTCTACACCCGGCCTTGCGATGATGCGTAAAAGCACCTGCTTTGCTTGCCATATTTCTGATGCTCCTTCTGCCGGTCCGGCTTATGAACTGGTGGCAAAGAAGTATGCCAATGATAATCAGGCCCCAGAAAGCCTTGCCTTAAAGGTGTTGAAGGGTGGGGTTGGCGTGTGGGGTCAGCAACCGATGCCACCCCATCCACAGCATACCATCGAACAAACCCGCTTGATGGTGGATTGGATATTGTCCTTAAACAAAAACAACGCAAGCACCCCACGTCGAGGAATGGCTGGTATTTATACTGCGCCGGCTAAACGAAAGAACCGTGTGGATGAAGGGGTGCTCGTGCTGACTGCCGGATACACTGACGCGGGCGCGGCTGGCGTCCCACCCCTGCGAGGGGAAGCTACCATTGTTCTTCATTCGCGCCGCAAGAAGGCTGCCCTTTACGATGTGAACCACGGCATGCAATACGTGGAGCAGGTCGAAGGAGAGAAGGGCATTATTGGGCACTTTGAAAATGGTGATGCGATAATCTTTCGCGAACTCAACCTGAGTGGCATTAAGAATGTGATTGTGCGTGCGGGCGGACTCAGTAAATCGGGCAGGTTTGAACTGCGAAAAGGTTCGTCCAAAGGCAGTTTGTTGGCCTCAATTAAGGTGAAGGAAACAGGCGATGGGGAATTCGAGGAACTGCCTGTTCAGCTTAAGGCCGGAGGGCTTACTGATGTCTGCGTGGTTGCAAAAACCAAGGGAATACTAGGTTTGAATTGGATTGAATTTCAGAAATGATTTGGACGATGGATCGTCGTGGCTTTTGCTTGTGCTAGGTCGATACTCACAGGATGATCGGCCTCGTCTATGAAACGTATACTTTTATTTACTCCTTTTCTTGTTGTGTTGGCTTTGCAGGCAGCCAAACCCAATATAATCTTCATTTTGGCCGATGACATGGGCTATGGCGATGTTCAGGCATTGAATCCAAAATCAAAGATTCCGACGCCTCACCTTAACCGGCTCGCAAAGGAAGGGATGACTTTTACTGATGCACACAGCCCCTCAGGCGTGTGTACTCCCACGCGTTATGGAGTAATCACCGGCCGCTATTGCTGGCGTTCATCTCTAAAGCGGGGAGTACTGGGTGGATATAGTGCCCCGCTCATTGAAAAGGATCGATCGACCGTTGGTTCAGTGTTGCAGAAAGCGGGTTATTATACGGCTGCAATTGGTAAGTGGCATCTAGGCATGAACATGACCAGGCGCGAAGGTGGAAGACCCGCAAAGGATCGATGGGATGGCGATGGTAATGTCGATTTTACCAAGCCAATTGCTGATAGCCCCATCACTCGCGGCTTCCATGAATACTTTGGCGTGAGTGCTTCACTTGATATGGCTCCTTACGTATGGATCGAAAACGACCACTTCGTGAAAGCGAAACTCTTGCAGCAACCGGCGGTCAAGTTCCCCGGATTCGTTCGCGCAGGACCACGAGCAGCGGATCTTAAATTCGAGGAGGGTCTGGATATGCTGGGTGAGCGTGCAGCGGGTTTTCTTAAGCGTATGACCAAGCAAAAGAAACCCTTCTTCCTTTATATGCCACTGACCGGTCCGCACAAACCGGTGACACCACACTCACGGTTTACCGGAAAGACAGGGCTGGGTCCTTACGGCGATTTCGTGATGAATGTGGATGACACTGTCGGTCAGGTGCTGAAGGCGCTTGATGAAAACAAACTCGCCGACAACACGCTCGTTCTATTCACCAGCGACAATGGCTCATTCATGTACCGCGTGGATGATGAAGATGATCATGTGAAAACGCCTGGTAAGCAGCAGTATCATGCCAAGAATCACACCGCTAATGGTCCTTGGCGTGGGACGAAGGCAGACATCTGGGAAGGCGGCCACCACGTGCCGTTTTTTGCACGTTGGCCCGGTAAGGTGAAGCCGGGCAGCAATTGTGAACACGTAATTACCCATACCGACCTCTTCGCGACTGCCGCTGAGGTCGCCGGCACGAAAGTCCCCAAGGGTGCTGCAGCCGATAGCTATAGTTATTTTCCACTATTACTCGGTAACGAGAAGAAATATTCGCGACCTCCGGTTATCCATCATTCTTCTGGAGGAATGTTCGCCATCCGGGAAGGTGACTGGAAACTTATCCTCGGAAACGGCTCCGGCGGACGCCAAGCCCCTAAGGGCAGGCCGTTTCAAAAGCCGTTCTTCCTTGCGAACATTTTGGAAGACGGTGCTGAAACAAAGAACCGCGCGGAGTCGGATGCCAAGATTGCGGCACGGCTCGAGGCTGCCTTTCATGAAATTCACACAAACGAGCGGCGATAGGTGTGGGCAAGCAAAGTCAATCAGTAGGTAAATGAGTCACCCTTGCATACCATGAAGCTATTTGAAAATTGTTTGTCCAGATCCTCCACCGACGGGAGTTATTCTCCAATGAACAAACAACGATTTCCAAGAAGCCCTACTACTGGGCACGGCTTGCAGCAGAGAATTTGTCATGACAATCACCGGCAAACGCCTCATGCTTTGGCCGTGCGTATAGGCATCGCCATAATTTTTTCAGTTGCAGTGTTCCCGGCCCAGGCGGTGGATTTTGTGAAAGAAATCCAACCGTTGTTAAAAAACAAATGCTCCCGCTGTCATTCCGGTCATGAGGCTAAGGGGGGGTTCTCCATCAACTCCCGTAACACTCTTCTCGAGGCCGCCAAGCCAAATGATAGTGCCAAGAGCCTGCTTTACCAGCTCATTACCTCCAATAACCCCGACGAACGTATGCCCTCCGAGGGTGAGCCGCTTTCTCCGGAACAAATTTTATTGATCAAAAAATGGATTGATGAAGGCATCGCTTGGCCCAAAGGCTATAGCTTCGCCGAATGGCGTAAGGCTCCACTTGCTCCACGGGTGGTCAAGCTGCCGGCTGCAAAAAACGGCCTCAAGAATCCCGTCGATCGTTTCCTCCAGCCCTATTTTGATAAGAAGGGAGTGAAACAAAAAGAACTTGTGGACGATCGGACTTTCCTAAGGCGCGCCTACCTCGACCTCATCGGACTTCCTCCTACGCCCGAGCAGTACAGATCCTTCGCCGGAGACAAGGATACAGCTAAATATGAAAAGGTGGTGGACGCCCTTTTGGCCAATGACGAACATTATATGCAGCACTGGATCACCTTTTGGAGCGATGTCTTCCGTAACAGTTACACCCGGCAATATCACGGTGGAAACAAGTACCGTTTGACCAACTGGCTGAAGACTTCGCTGAAGGCAAACAAGCCATACGACCAGTTCGCCCACGAGTTGATTAGTCCCAATACCGGTGAACAAGCTTCTTTCATCGACGGCATAAAATGGCGAGGCACGGTCAATTCTTCACAGGTAGTAGAGATGCAGGCTGCCCAGAATGTTGCTCAAGTCTTTCTCGGGCTCAACCTCAAGTGCGCATCCTGTCACGACAGCTTCATCAACGACTGGACCCTCGACCAATCCTACGCCTTTGCCTCCGTCTTCGCTAATGCCCCCATGGAAAAGCATCGTTGTGACAAGCCCACGGGGAATAAGGTGGCCGCAAACTTCCTCTACCCTGAGCTTGGTAAAGTAGACCCAAAGGCCTCCCGTAAGGTGCGGCTCAAGCAATTGGCCGACCTCATGACGAAGAAGGAAAACGGCCGGTTTTCCCGTGTCATCGTGAATCGAATGTGGGCTTCCTTCTTCAGTAGAGGATTGGTAGAACCTGTGGATGAAATGGACAACCAGCCGTGGAGCTCTGATCTTCTTGACTGGCTTGCCCGGGACTTTGCCGCCAACGGTCACGACCTGAAGCATGCTATGCGCCTGATGACCACCTCGCAGGCTTATCGATTGCCCGCCGTCGAGCCTGTGCCCAACCAAAAGGCGGAAGACTTCACCTTCAAGGGCCCACTCACAAAACGTCTGCGGGCAGAACAACTCCTCGATGGATTGGCTCAGCTCGGGGAAGCCGCCGCTCCACCCGCCAAACGCCCCGCTTTCCAGCGCCATGGCCTGCGCAACTTGGATCGCCTCATGCGTATCCTCGGCCGTCCCAAGCGCGACCAAGTGGCGACCTCACGCGACAACCGTCCGACCACTTTACAAGCCCTCGAGCTGAGCAACGGAGATATCATGCACAAGGTGGTGCAAAACGTTGGCGCGAAATGGGCCTCCAGCAAAAGAAAGCCTGACCAATTGATCGAGGATCTTTTTCAGAACGCCTTCCTGCGCAAACCAACTCAGGACGAAAAAAGGGCCGCCGCCGGACTGCTGGGAGAAAAGCCTAGTGCCGCCACCGTCGCGGATCTCGTATGGGCCCTCGTCCTACAACCCGAATTCCAGCTTCTCTATTGAATCCAATGAACAACCGACGCGAATTTCTCAAAACCGCCTCCTCTGCTACCCTGGCTGCCTTGGCTGCTGGAGTTCCTCAACAAGCTATCGGTTCCGCTCCCCGCTCCAAATGGCCCAAGGCCAAGGCGGATTCGATAATCATTTTGTGGATGGGTGGCGGCATGGCTGCTCCAGATACCTTCGACCCCAAGCGATATGTCCCCTTCGAAGTGGGTGTTCCGCTGGAGAAGATTATCAGCACTTTCCCTGCTATCGACACCAACGTGGACGGCATAAAAATCACAGAGGGATTAGAGAATATTGCCAAGGTGATGGATCGAGGCACTCTCATACGTTCGCACAAAGTAGCCGATTTAGGCCACATCCTGCACAGTCGACACCAGTACCATTGGCACACAGGGTACGAACCTCCATTGACGGTGGCGGCACCACACCTGGGTTCATGGATAGCCAAGAGTCTAGGGCCACGCAATCCCGCCGTGCCTCCCTTCATCGACGTTGGACAAGTAATGAACGCCGGTGGTGAAACCGAAGCCCTCAAGGCCTTTCACTCCGCCGGTTTCCTTGGTAGCGAGCATGGCCCCTTCATGATCCCCAATCCCGATCTCGCAGCAAAGGCAGTCCAGCCTCCAGCGGGAATGGACGTCACACGCTTTAGCAACCGATACAAGGCATTTGCAAAACTGGCCGAAACCTCTCCCATCGCCCGACACGGATCTTCTTTCCAACGGGATTCCCTGCTTCGCTCGATGGACAACGCTTACCGAATTCTCGGCGACAAGAAAGCCGCTCAAGCTTTCGATATTTCGCTCGAGGACAAAGATAGTTTCGCGAAATACGACACCGGCCAGTTCGGGCGCGGATGTCTCTTGGCCCGCCGCTTGGTCGAAGCAGGGGCTCGCTTCACCGAGGTCACCACCGGCTACTATCCCTTCAAGAAATGGGACACACACGAGAACGGGCATACCACGTTGCGCCAAATGAAAAAGGAAATCGATCGGCCCATCGCCCAATTGATCCTCGACCTCGAGACTCGCGGCCTTCTTGACCGCACTCTTGTGGTGCTGGCCAGTGAGTTTAGTCGCGACATGATCATCGAGGGAGTGCCCGGTAGTTCCGCTCGCGACCAGTCTCGAGCCAAGACCGACGTTCTTAAAGAAATGAAGCATTATGGCCAGCATCGCCACTTCACCGGCTCAGGTTCTGTTCTGATGTTCGGCGGTGGTATTAAGAAAGGCTTTCTCTATGGCGAAACTGCAGACGAACGACCGCTACTGGTAACTAAGAACCCCGTCACTATACCTGATCTCCACGCCACTATGTTTCACGCTCTCGGCATACCTGCCGACCATAACTACGAGATCGAGAAGCGACCCTTTTATCTGACCAAGGATGGCAAGGGGAAACCTATCCTCGACCTGTTCGCCTGAAGCTTTGCTCTCGCGAAGAGGAAGAAACCTCAAGCCCAAGCTCGGCCATACAGCCAGAACTCAAACAGTAAGGTCAGTGTTTTCGTATGTGCAACAGAATGGGTTGCGACACGATCCCTTTTTCCAGAGTGGTACGGAGGTGGAAGCGACGAGTCATTTCCGGCACCCATTTGTCGGCGGTGATGAAAAATTCGCGTTCGGATTGACCTTCGACGATGAGTAATCCGCTGAGGCCAATATTGTCTACATACACGCCGTGAGGGAGGTTGCGGCCGGAATCGTGGCTGCCGAAACTCACGCGACCCTTGATGCCGTTGCGCTCAATGCGCACGCGCGCCAGAATAGTTTGGCCCGGGGCAATGGTGAGTTCCAATGGCTTGGTGGGGGAAGGCTGTTGAGCGGGTTTACCCTTGGCCGGTAGTACGGTGACTTTGAGCTTGGCCGGAGCCAAAGGCTTAAGGTTTCCGAGGCTGTTGACGGGGTGTTTGATTTGCTTACCGTCAATGGTGGCACTGGCCTGAACCTTGGCGAATTCCTTTCTCTTTTCCGGGGGTGCCTTTACAAACTGTTTACCAGGTTCCAATAGGGCCTGAACTTCCTTCACGTCCAGAGCTCGATTGTAAAAATACACCTCATCAATCTGACCCTTAAGCCCATAAAGCTGGGAATCCTGTATGCGACCTAGGTGCAAAGCCGCCTGGGGGTTATCCAAAACCCTTGGCTCGATCGTACCCATGCCCACTTCATAACCATTGACGTAAAGCCTTGTCTGGTTTTTGCCACGGCGCACCACTGCCGCCACGTGCTGCCATGTGTTGGGGCGAATGACCCCTGACCAAGAGGACACAGTACCGTTGAATTTATTCTCCGGGTTTATTGTTTCAATACGCAACACACCCTGATTATTCGGCATGTCCAGATACCACCCGTGAACCATGTTGTAACGCCCCAGACAAACAATACCCGCCTGCCTCAACTCGCTTGGATTAATCCACGCTGCCACAGTGAACTCTCCCTTCCCCACATCCATCAAATGGTTGCGCGGGATCACCACCGCGTCATCATTCCCATCCAGAGAAATTGCCTTTCCTTGCTTACCGATCGGTGAATTCACAAACTTCGCGCCGCCCACAAGTTTCCCCGTCAACTCCTTACGCTTGGATTCACTCTGAGTATTCCCATTGAAACCCCAGGCACCCACCAATCCCTGCTCTAATTTTGAAGAATCCGCTGTGACCTTCACCTTTGTTTGTGGTTTTAAGGAAACATCCAACGGTTTTGGCGTATCAGCTGCAGCGTACACAGCTCCGACTGCGCGGTTTTGCCCGGCTTCAATTATGAGCGGGGTGGTAACGGTGAAGCCCTTGGGGACATCGGTGATATCCACTCGGATGGGCCCTTCGTAATCGTCAATTCGCTGGGCGCTCACACTGAACTCGCGTCCTGAGCCCTTGGGGATACCACCACCACCGATGCCGCCGAGAGTGACTGAGAAGTTCGGCCGTCGCGGGCGGATGGTGAGCGTGTATTTGTAATCTTTGCCTTCCGCGCCGCGCACATCAGAAACGCGTACGAGAAATTCGCCATCGCGCGGCGCGGTGAAGGTGAGCTTCGAGTCTTTGCCCAAGCGGCGTTGGCTGTCGTCGTCGTTTTCAAAATAAATAGGAAAGGTCGGCAGCCCATTGGCCGGCGGCGTGATACCCGCAGGTAAGGGTTCCACAATGTACGCAAACTGGCCGAGCGGGTGTGCCAGTGGCGTGGTGTCAAAAAACGTGTGGCGCATTCCGCTACCGGGGTACACAAAGTAGCCGCTGTCGGGCCCGCGTGGGTAGTGCCAGAGTTTGACCACTTCACCGTTTAAATAGAGGAATTGATTGAGCGTCATTTCGCGCCACTTGAACACGCGGAAATCGCCGGAGGTGCTGGAGTCTTTGCCTCGAAAAGTAAGCCATGATTTGCGCATGGCTTGCAGGCGCACACGCTCGATGGGCACGCCGATGCGGTCGAGCACTTCCACCTTGGAATCCAACGGCGACTTGCCGCGCGCAGCGTTGATTTCTAAAACCCACTGCTCTCCAGCTTTGGCACGGAAGCGAAAGAGGTCGGGGCCATCAAGAATCACGCCGGAAATTTTGGCGGGAATCCGGATGGCCATCGCCGTCTTGGGCACGTTGTTGGGCTCTTGCTCGGTGAGTTCCGCAACAGCCGAATCCGCAATGGCCGAATCCGCAATGGCCGTGTGCGGCTGCGCTTGGGGCACGGCGGATTGAGCGGCGGCGGTTTTGAGTTGAAGCCGCACGTCCGAGCCATCCATTCGACCGATGAACAGAGATTTGCTATCGGTCGCAAAGGCGAGTGCGGAGACCACGTCGGGTTGGTCGGCGAAAGTTTGCAGCGGCTCAAGGTTTGGGAGGCTCCACAGTTTCACGGTTCGGTCCGCCGAGGCGGTGGCGAGGCGTTGGCCGTCGGGGCTGATGACTAGGTCGGTGATTTCATCTTCGTGCGCGAACCGCACACGGACGAGCGGGTTGATGCGCGGTTTGGATTTACTTACCCAACGCCACAGGCGGATTTGTTTGTCGGCCCCGGCGGCCACCACGAATTGGCTGTCTGGCGTGAAGGCTACGATGAATTGTTCGCCGGTTGATTGGCCGAGTGTGTCGAGGCGTTGGCCGGTTTTAGTGTTCCAAAGTTTCACGGCCGAATCGCCGCCCGCGCTGGCGAGCACGGTGCCGTCCGGACTAAACGCAATGCCGTGCACCGCGCCGTTGTGACCTTCCAACGTGCGTAACCGCTTGCCGGTTTTCACATTCCAAATTTGAATCAATCGGTCGTAACCCGCCGTGGCGAGCAAGTCGTCCTTTGGTGAAAACATCGCGCCATAAAGTGTGTCGCGATGGCCCTCGCCGAAAGTGCGTACGCGTTGGCCGGTCTTCAAATTCCATAGCACCGCTTCGCCGCGCAAACCTGTGACGCCCGTGGCCGCCACCAAAAAATTTTCATCCGGCGAAAATGACAAGGCATTGACCTTGCCCGCGTGACCGGTGAGCGCGTGTTTGCCGACCTGCACTTTGCCGTAAAACGCAACCGCCCGAATGCCGCCGCCCGACACGGCCAGCGCGGTGATGGGAGGCTTCGCCAAATGCGCCGCGGCTACTTTGGGAACATTGAGCGTGGCGAGAATGGAGCGATCGTGCGTCGGTCGCTTTGCGCCGCCATCGATCCATGTCTTCAGAGTGGCGAGGTGCGCGGCGGTGAGCTGCGGCTTCTTGAGCGGCGGCATAAAGGGTTTTTTCTGCTTGGCAATTTGCTGCCACAATAGCGAGCCCCCCGCTTTGCCCGCTACGATGCCCACGCCATTTTCGCCGCCTTTCATCAGTGACTTAAAAGTCTCCACCGAAAACTCGCCCTCTAGGTCCTGATCATTGTGGCACCCCGCGCAGTACTCGCGCAAAATCGGCGCAACATCTTTGTGGAAATCCGGCGGCGCTGCGGAGATCGGCAGTACGGCAAACAGGAAAGTTAATTTCAGAACTTTCATTTTAATGTTGGAACAAAAATTCACGACTGGTCATTAGCGCCCAGAATAAATCCTCGACAATGGCACGGCGGTCGGTGGCGGTCGCGTTGGCGAAGACGGCCAGTAATCGTTTGCGTTCACCGGCGCTGGGCACGCGCGCGAGGCAGAGCAAATAGGCTTCGTCGATAAGGGCGCCGTTGTCCTTTTTGAGCAGTGGGGTTACGCGGCTTTTTTCGTTGCGGAGGTTGGCGTTGAGGGTTTTGCCGTTAGAAAGGTGCAGCACTTGTACCATGCTTGGCTTGTTGGAGCGCTCACATTCGCAGGTGATTTCGCGTGCGTTGCGGCCAAAAGTTTTTAGAAAATACGAGGTCACGGCGGAGTCGAACAGTTGCAGCGCGCGGGTGCCGTCTTTGTAAAACGCGGTGTTTTGTTTGCTGCCATCAGAGAGGGTGATGGTGCCGAACTTGGGCGACACTTGGGTGATCGACGTGATGGCGTCCTGCAACACCTCGGCCATCAGCCGGCGCGGGTATTGGCGGGAGTAAAAACGTGTGTCGCCGATGTTTTCCGCCAAGGGAGCGCTGCTGCGTCCGTAGGTTTCGCTTTGCAAAATCGTTCGCATCAACGACTTCAGGGCGTACTTATTTTTCGCAAGGTGCGTCGCGAGGGCTTTCAGGAGTGGCTCGTTGGTGGCGGGGTTGGAAACGCGGAGGTCGTCAACGGGATTCACGATGCCGCGCCCGAAAAAGTTTGCCCACACGCGGTTGGCGATGGAGCGGGTGAAATACGGGTTATCGGGCGAGGTAAGCCAGTCGGCCAACACCGCGCGCCGGTCGGTGGCGGGATTGGCCACCGGCGCGCCGTCAAGCGGCGCTGGCAGTTGGGGTTTGCCGGTGCGCGGCTGGAGAAGATCGCCGCGCGAGGCGATGAAAAGCGTGCGCGCGCCGCTTCCATTACGCGCATCGCCACCCCAACCTTTTACCCGCACGCGGGCAAATAAATTGGCAAACGAATAATATTGGTCGTTGGTCCATTTTTCCAAGGGATGATTGTGGCACTTGGCGCAGCCGATGGAGAGGCTCATAAACGCTTGGCTGACGTTCTCGGCCATCGTCTCGGGCTCTTGATGGATGGCGTAAAAGTTTGTGGCGCCGCGCACCATACTGTCGCCGCGCGCGGTGATGACTTGCCGCACGAGCTGATCCCACGGTGTATTTTTGGCCACCTCGCCGCGCAGCCAATTGTAATACGCCTTGAGCGCGTTGGGGCGAAGTTTTTTACCGGTGATCAAAAACAAATCGGCCCAACGATACGTCCAGTAATCAATGAACTCGGGCCGCGCGAGGAGTTGATCGATGAGTTTATCGCGCTTGTCCTTGGCGGTACTGGCGAGGAAGGCTTTGGTTTCGGCGGGTGTGGGCAGCGCGCCAATCACATCGAGATGCGCGCGGCGGATGAACTCGCTGTCGGTGCACGGCGGCGAGGGTTTAAGATTGAGCTGGCGCAACTGCGCGAGCACGAGTTCATCGATGAAATTGCGCCTCGGTGCTTGGGCAAAAACGGCGTCGTCAATGGTGTTCGGCCAAGGCGATGTGATGCGCGCGATGGCGATTTGGCCGGAGTACCACGCCGTGATTGCGCCCTGCCCAAAACCGACCACCTCCGCCTTGCCGGTTTTTTCGTCGACGATGGCCACGGACGCGTCGGTGGAATTGAACCGCGCCCACGCCGTCACATCGCGCCGCGTACCATCACTAAAATGCGCGATGACTTCGAGCTGGTGCGAGTCGCCTTTCTTCAATTTGGAATTGCCCGGCGAAAGCTCCACGCGCTGCAGCTTCACATCCGCATCCGTCGGCCCCGGCGCGCCTTGCTGGATCCATTTC
>JAOLZA010000022.1 GCA_028343615.1 Verrucomicrobiota bacterium | reverse complement strand
AATTAGTCGTGGAGACAACTGTGCAATCTGTGTCGAGAAGTGTGAGATCTCCCGGGAGAATTGGGTCTCAACGTGATTGATGATTTACCTGAGATGATCGGGATGAAGGGGGGTTATTTAATTTTTTTGTATGTAGCTTGTTGATCTTTGGGAACGCCTGTTCGTTTCTTGTTTTGCCCATCCTTCCATATCTCTGCAATATAAGTAATGCTGTCATCTTCATTAATTCTCCACACCCATTCGCGTATGCTTACAATTTTAACATGTATTTCTCCGTCTACTGTTTTCCACTTAGAATCAAGCCATTGCTGCATAGCTTTGCCGTCGCCCCTATAACCCTCAAAAGCACCATTTTTTAGCAGAACATATTTAGAAGTAACTCCATCTATACTCATACGTTCATATTCTCCAATTAACCTCTTCTCTTCTTCTGTTAGCTTTTTAACGGGCCTAGCCGGAACATTGCTGCTTTCTTTGTGTTTATATATTTTTTTGAAAGTATATTGATCGTCTTTTGACCAGTCATGTCTTGCTCCTTCAATTATCTCACCACACCAAGTGATGCTCCCATCAGAGTTGATTTTCCAGACTTCAGTCGTTGAGGTCAAATCCGGGCCTCCTTTATGTTTCAAATGTAACTCACCATCTTTAGTAATAGTCCACTTACCATGTGGAGGTGGTGGCGGTGCATCTTGTCTATGATTAGAAGACCACTCAAATTCACCATTATCTCTTAAGACTCTATTTTGAGTATGATCAGTATCTAATAATTTACCCTCGTAGGTCCCCACTAAATCTTCTTTTTTTAGCTCCTTCTTCCCACACCCCACAACCAACAAACCTATAACAATTGGAATCAGTGCTTTCACTTCTGAGAGAATCCTATCCCACCATCCTGATTCAGAGAAGTTCAGAGAATTAGTCGTGGAGACAACTGTGTATTCTGTGTCGAGATATGTGTGATTTCTCGGGAGACTTAGGTGTCACCGTGATTGAAGGTTTACCTGAGAGGATTGAGATGGGTGAAGTGGTAGGCCGTTTTCGGGGTCGTGGGAATAGCATTTTAAACTTATATGCCCGAGTTTTTCCATGAAGCGGGATCGAGTTTATAGAAATTTTGGAAGAGCGAATAAATTTCAGGGTTTGATTTTTTGAGTTCTGCGGATCGTTCGAAAAAAGATTCAGTTGCACATGAGAAAAATTCAGCTCTATTGGGATCTGTAATGGCATAATCATCAAGAACGTGCGCTTGGTTTCGTTGATATGCCTCTTGCAGTTTTGGGTATTCGCGGTCCAGGAGCGATTTCCATTTTGAATGTTCCGGTGAATCTCTTGAGACCGGTATACTGTTGGCGATTTTATCGTCGGTGAAATCCAAAACATGAGCAAATTCATGTAAGGTAACATTGAAGTTGTCTCCGCCATCATAGTTGGAGAACTCAACGCTATCCCAAGTTAACCTTACCTGACTGGGCCTAGCCTGACCTGCCATTTCATTTTCGGAATGCATCAAACGGATTGGGGTTCCCCATATTTCTACAAAGTCTAGGTAAAGATAATCCAACAGGCCTCGATTTATGATTAGCAGACAAGCGTCTACTGAGACAATGTCTCGCATAATTTCAGTGACCTCTTCAATTCTCCATTTCTTGAATTCCACAATTTCTTGAAAGAGAATTATATGTTCTTCAAGTTTGAACTTCAGCTCTTCGGGCAACTTTCGGTAAAGAGGAGAAAGTTTTTGGAGTCTTTCTTGGCGGTTTAACGAGAGTCGTTGACCTTTCAATTCTACTTCGCGTTTTAGTATATACTTTTTCCGCTGGTTCAGTTTTTGTTCTCGTTCAACTCTACGGTCCCTTTCTTTCTTCCTTTCTCCCCACCACGCTCCTGCTGCAACCCATCCAATAAAAAGAACAGGAATCCAAAAGAATGCTATTGCGAGTATCCCTTGATACAATGGTATCTTTTTACCATTGTCCAAAGGGTCCCCATAGATTGTCACATAGATAGGAACAAATAGCAGAAAGATAATGATGATTAACGCAAGGACCAAACCACCTCCGGCTAAGGACATTTGCAGGCGAGTTAAGCGGAGTTTTTCAGGCATACAGTTTTTCTAAAAAAGTAGGCTTTGAAAATTCAGGGTATACTCTATGTCAAACATAAGACATATTTTCATTGTGCCTCTTCAACTCTAGTGAGGCAACCACCAGAAAAAGAAACAATAATTTTCTGGCTCGGGAGAATACTACACCTACATCCTGATTCAGAGAAGTTCAGAGGATTCTCACTCCAATCCCACCGTTCTCCTCAATTCTCTTGAGAAACACTGAGATTCAATCAAACGAAGAATCCCACACACCAACATCACTGAGACATAGGGAGAACATTGGGAGAATTGGGTCTCTCAGGGTTTTCTGAGTGAACTGTGTGATAGCTGTATTTCCCCTGAAAACGGGGGATTTGATGTTCGTTGGGTTCGATTCCCAAAACACATTCCATTTAATTTTGCGACGGCTGGGGCTCGCTCGGCAGATTTATTTCCAGCGGATCACTTCACTAATGGCTTGGTAGACTTCTGGCTTCCAGAGTTGGCCCATATGGCCGCCTTTTTCATTGTAAATGATTTGGTTGGGGAAGTTTTGGCGGAACCAGTTTAGGTGTTCATCGCTGAGGAGGAAGTCGTTGCTGGTGAGGACGAGGTGGAGGCTTTTGGCAGTGGTGGCGCCTGCTTGGCGTTGGCGGAGGTCGCTGGCGTTGGTGAGGGTTGTGGGAGAGATGGCCTGTTGGGCGAGGTGGGGGGTGAGAATTTTGGTAAAATAATCTCCCCAGCTGAGGGCGTTGACACGCTTATATAAACGGCGGCGGGCGGCGACGTCGCGACCGTCAAGGTTGAGGTGACCGGAGAGGATGGCTTGGCGGAGGGTGATTCGGTAGCTGAGGCCAATCAGATACGATGCTTCGGCATCGGTGAAGGGCATGCCAGCACCTTGCTCGGGGGTTTGCTTTTGGTTGACGGCAATTTTGAGCAGCGCGGTTTGGCGTAGGGCGCGGGTGTCTTTGCCGGGCGTGCGGTAGAGTTGATCAAGCGCCTTGAGGCCGTGCACGAGGTCGAGGGGCGGATTGATAGCCACGGCGTGTTCGTAAGTATCAGGCGGGCTGGTGGCGGCGAGGTTGAGGGTGTACCACGCACCCATCGAGAACCCGAGCAGCGAGTGGCCGGTGATGTGCCCTGCGCCGTATTTGGCGGTGAGGTGGGTGGTGACGGCTTGTTGGACGGCGCGGATGGCGGCAAGGTCATGCGGCATATAGCCGGGCAAATAATCGGCGGGGGCACTGCGAATGAATTCCCAGTTAAAATTATTGCTGATGCAGATGACGTGGTAGCCTTCGGTGTGCGCCTGCTCGGCGAGGGCGAGTGCGCGGGTACTCAGTCGGTGACCGCCAAGGCCAGGGAGGATCCACGCGATGGGCGAGCGTTTTTTCTGGAGCCACAGGGAAACGGTGAGGGGCCGGCCGAAGCCTCTAGGGTTTATTTCTAGTTCATCGGCGAGCTTGGCAAAGTCCTGATTTTTTGGGCGCGAATAAATCGCCATCAACGTTTGCGTTTGGCCGGTGTCCTCATGTTTGCCGCCGAGCTGAAGGTCGCGCACTTGGGCGTCGCGCTTGAGAGTGAAGTTCATTTTGGCCAGTTCGTACGGGTCGTACTCGGTCTTGAGCATTTGAAGGAGGGCGCGGCTGCTAAAGGAAATGTGGTTGAAGCCCATGCCGAATCTGGCGGCGGGCACGAGCGAGGCGGGATCGAGTCCCAACCCGATGGCGCTGCCAAACACATCTCGCTCGGATGAGGCACCCAACAGTGGCACGTACAAATACATTTTCGATTCCCAGCCCCAATGGCCGAACACTTGACCGAGGTCTTCGCTGGTGTTGGCGAGTTTGTATTTGTGCGTGGCAGGATCGCCGAGGCCGCCCACGCCGAGGGTGGTGTTGATGAGAAACCGCTTGGTCTCCGTGCCGACTCCGGTCCATTTGGCCTGTAATAAATTACTAACTAGCCGCAGTGGAAAAAACAGGTTGTTGCGAAAATTACGAATGCCCGTGCGTGCGGGCTTTGGCACGAGAGTGTTGTAAACACCGGTGGCGGGTTCCACGGCGACGGCAAACATAAATTCATTGAGCGCAAAGGAGGCGCGGTTCACCGGCTCGAT
This sequence comes from Verrucomicrobiota bacterium, assembly GCA_028343615.1. Classification (GTDB taxonomy): domain Bacteria; phylum Verrucomicrobiota; class Verrucomicrobiia; order Limisphaerales; family UBA1100; genus JACNJL01. The sequence continues at coordinate 35,558 of JAOLZA010000022.1, read as the reverse complement.
GGGGTCGGCCATCGAGGGAGCTATCAGCAGGGCGTCGCTGGGTTCGGAGGGATCAGGTAGTGAGTAGTTGCGGGGCGCAGAGCATCCCGTACCGAGTAGGCCGATGCAAACAGCCAGTAAAGCGAGGGATGGATAAACAATACGCATGAGCAAACTGTGACGAAAGGGAACGCGCGAATAATTGCCCGGCCGTGTCATAAATAGCAAGCCATGGCAGCGGGAAAATAAAAATTTATGGGCCGAATATTTTGCAATTTGGTAGTGCCTTGCGCAGGGCCGCGGCTTGCGAGGGCGGGATGGGGCAATGTTTGATGGAAAGAAAGCGCAAATTTTTGAGGCCGTGAAGCGGCGTTACGTCGGTCACCTTGTTGGAGGTAATAACAAGGCGTCGAAGCCGGGTATTGCGTGCGAGGGGCGCGAGGCTGGTGACGGCGCAGCCCTCCAGTTCAAGCACTTCGAGTTGGGTGAGGTTAGTCAGCGGTTGCAGGTCGTTAATTGCTGAATTGAGCGAAACCTGCAGCTCTCGTAACTGAGTGATGTTGGCCAGCGGCTTGAGGTCTGCAATGCGGTTTTCGTACGCAAGGATTTTTTCTAACTTCGTGAGGTTAGCCAGTGGGGCGAGGCTGGAAAGGCCGTTTCGCCCGAGATCGACCTCGCGTAACACAGTGCATTGTGTCAGTGCGGAGATGTCTCGCAATTGTCGGGAGGCGAGGTCGAGGGCGTCGACTTTCTGCCAGTCCGCAAGCGTGATCGGTGCGGTTTCGGGTTTGCCTAGTCCTTCACGAATAGCGGCAGCAATGCGTTCCTGAGGCGATAGACGCTTGGGTTTTTCTTTGGGTTTAGTCTTTGGTGCTTTGGCGGTGACTTTGGGTGGATGAGTTTTCATCCATGCCGCCACCAGCTTTTGTCCAGCGGTAATTTGCTTGGCCGACATGTTGTCCGAACAATCTTGCAGAAATTCCCCGGCCGCTACATCGCCATTGGTGGAAGCGATGGCATACCATTTATAGGCCTGCACCAAATTCGGCTCGCCCTCATCAGGGGCCTCGAAAAGCGTGGCCAAATCAAACTGCGCGGCCACATCACCGGCGACCGCTTTTTTTTCCAGCTTATCCGATTCCGATGAGCAGCCGACGACCAATAGGGCAAATACAAGAATCCAAAAAGAGCGCATACCGGAGTGTAGAAGTCAGTGATGGAAAAGCAATCTTTGTTAGCTTACTTCCTCGGTTTGGGTTTCCGTGTGTAACGGTTTCCACGTGGTTTCACCCACGTACAGCAGCAACCAGCCGAGCCCCGCAAACGCACATCGCGCCCGCGCCGTACTAACGGATATTACGCGTCCAGCTCGTGCCCGTAGCCGAACAGGATGAAGAGTCCCGCCACGCTAATGAAGGCCCGATGGCGAGCAAAACGATGTGCCCCCTTTTTTCATTCGGTCGCCTCCGCGTAATTGCGTCGCTGCACCCACAATGCCATCAACCAAAAAAAATGTACACCGATGGCCGCCAGGTACAGAAACCAATCGACGCGCTGCACAATAGCAAGCGCGAGCAGCAGCACGGAGAAATCGTGGTTGGCGGTTTTGTTGATAAACGGCTGGAGCCGGAGGTGGGCGCGCAATAGCACCACAAATAAAACCACCGTTCCCGCCGCCGCCGAAAGGCCCAGCCACAAAGCTGGGCCGCTGTTGCCGTTTAATTTATAAGCCCCCACGCCGAGGCCGGCGAACAGGCATAGCCTAACCATTTGGTTGCCGCCGAATCCAATCCATTTACCAGCCGCGGTCTCCTTGAAGTCCATCCGTGCGAGGTCGCCGCCTATGCAGCCCGCCACCGCCGAGAGTTGCAGTAACACCGCGCCAAGAATCATCCATTGCGGCAAACCAAACGTAAAACAATACGCTGCGAACACGCCCAGTAAAATGCCGAAAATGGAAATTTGATTAGCGGTGATGCGCGTGTGAATGAGCAGGCGCGAAAGCGGCCGGCCGAGTGGGCGGTTGAAATGCGTGTCCACGAGGCCGTCCGTCGGGCTGCTCATCGTATCCCACAGTGCGTCTTCCGTCTGCGCAGTGCTGAGGCCATCCTTCACCATGCACGCCACGCCGTCGGTGAAAACACGTGGATGATCCGGCAACGAATCCTCCAGCGCACCGTTCCACTCCACCACAATACCGCACGGCAGTGGCTCGCGGGTTTCTGAAAATAATCGACCTCCTTCAGTCAGAACTTTTTTGAAGTCCGGCAATTGCACGACCAATTGGCCGGAAGCGACGAGTGTGTCTTCCTCCAGCGCTGGCAACTCCTCCGCCCAGTTCACCGAAATGCTCAGTGCCTCGGCGCGCGTGAGCTTGGGGCGTTGGCCGGCGCAAACGAGGGTGATGCCCTCCGCGCCTGCGCGATGAGCGGTAATCACCAGCCGGTCGAGCACCGTCAGCCCCGCAATGGTGCGGTGACAGGCAGGGTCATCAGCCAATAGAAACACAGGAACACTCACAGCAAATTCCCGCGTACCCAACAACCCCCTCGCCCCCAAGGCAAGGGAATTAGCTGGGACCGCTGTTGTCCCAGCGGTGGTGTATTCTTGGATAAATGGTATTATTTAAGTACAAATGAAGCCCATGTCCTTTCGGCCTGACAAAATTATTCTACCTTGGAATCAGTCGCTCCTCACTTCCGCCGTGGAGTGGTTGCTGTCTGATGTGGAGGCGGGTGTGCCAGATATGCGCGATCGGCTGTTGCTCCTACCCACGCGTCAGGCGGGCCGGCGTCTGCACGAGGCGCTGGCGTGGGAGTTGAGCCAACGCGATGGTGCCTTGTTCCCTCCGATGACGGCCACGCCGTGGCATCTTGTTCGGCCTACCGACGAGGCCGCCACGGAGTTGGCGTGTTTGTGGCAGTGGATTCGCGTGTTGGGCAAACTTGATTTTAAAAAATATAAATGCCTCTTTCCGCAACCACCGGAAGTGGTGGACTTCACTTGGTGCCAGCAAATGGCTCGGATTTTGCATGATTTGCGAGGGACTTTGGTCGAGGGCGGTCTGGATTGCGCCGCCGTTACGGAGGTCGAAGACTGCCCAGAAGCGGCGCGCTGGCGCGACTTAAAAAAACTAGAGGCGGCCTATCGCAAGGCGCTGGGCGGGCAGGTGGATGTGCAGGATGCCAAGCGCCAAGCTGCCGAGGCACCGGTACTGAAAGATGGAATCAAGCGTGTGGTGGTGCTCGGGGTGCCAGATTTGCCGGTGCTCGTGCAACGGGCGCTGGAGAAATTATCCGCCGAAGGCGTGCCGGTGGAAGTGGTGGTATTCGGCCCGGAAAACGGGGAGCCGCTCTTCGATAAATGGGGCAGGCCGCATTCGGAGCAGTGGACAAACCGAGAGTTGCCGCTGGATGACGGGCAGTTGATTTCCCGATTGGACGAAGCGGCGCAGGCGACGGAGATTTCCACGCGAGTTAAGGCGTATGGAAAAAAACGCGCGAGTCATGTGGCTGTGGGCGTGGCCGATCCCGGCGTGACGCCGCGTCTTGAGCGTGCGTTGGCAGATGTTGAGGTGTCCTGTTTCAATCCCGATGGTCGGCCATTGCGCCGCGCGCCGTTGGCGGCCTTCTTGAAGGCGCTGCAGGCGCTGCTTCAGCAACCCAGCTTTAACCACGCCGATGCATTGCTACGAATGCCCGATGCTTGGGGGTGGGCGGGAACCGTGCTGGAAAAGTTTTCGCCCACGCGCATGCAAAAGGGACTGGATGAAATTCGTGAAGAGCATTTACCAAGCCGACTGAGTGCTGCCGCAAGACTGCATTTTGAAGGGAAGTATATGGGCAACCGAATTCACGCGCGCGCGGCACTGGAACAGTTGGAAATAATTCTGGGTCGGATTGAGAAAACCTCGTTGTCCGAGGGGCTCGTGGAATTTTTGAAGGCGGCTTTTGGTGAACGAAATTTCACCGAGGGACGGGAGGAGGACGCGGCGGATTTGGAATCCGCGCGGCTGTTCATGGCGCGGCTGGGTGAGTGGGAGGCAGCACTGGGTAAAGGCAAGCGTCCCGCTGCGGCGGAGGCATTGGCACTATTGTTAGATGCCGTTGACCGCGAAGCTGTGTTTCCCGAACGGCCCGCAGAGGCGGTGGACATCCAAGGCTGGCTGGAGTTGGCTTGGGAGGATGCGCCGCACTTGATCGTGGCTGGGATTAATGAAGGGCACTTGCCCGAGTCCATTCGCGGTGACCGTTTTCTGCCGGACACCATGCGCGTTCGGCTCGGTCTGCGCACTAATGTCGATCGCTTCGCGCGCGATGCGTGGCTGATGGAACTGCTACTGAATTCGCGAATGGATGGTGGTCGTGTTGATTTTCTCGTGGGCCGTCAACGCGCCAGTGGCGAGCCTCTAAAACCTTCGCGCCTGTTGTTTCGTTGTCCTGATGGGCAGCTGGCCAAGCGCGTTGAAACGCTTTTTGCCGAGTTGCCACCCGGCCCCCAGCCGCCCGCGTGGAAGGCGTCTTGGCCTTTGCGCGTGGATGCTCCCAAGCCGGTGGAGAAACTCAGTCCCACGGGCATCAAAACCTACTTGGCCTGCCCGTACCGTTTTTATCTGCGGCAGGCACTGCGCATGGAACCATTGGACGTCGAGCAACGCGAGCTCAACGCGCGGGGGTTCGGTTCGCTGGTGCACAATGTACTCGATGCCTTCGGGCAAGACGAGAAGGTCCGGAAAATGCGGGATGCGGATGCGATCCACAAATTTTTTGACGGGGAACTTCAGCGGCAAGTTACGCAGAATTTCGGCGCGTCACCGCCCCTGTCATTGCAGGTGCAGCAACAAATCGTAGAGCGGCGGCTTTATCAAGTAGCGCTAGTACAGGCGGGAGAACGTGCTGATGGCTGGGAGATCATCGGCAGTGAGCGGACGTTCGAACGGAAACTTGACGGGTTGCTTATCCGAGGGCGCATCGATCGCATCGAGCGCAATGCCGACACCGGTGCGATTCGGGTGCTCGACTATAAAACCTCCAACACAGCCAAGACGCCCGCCCAAACGCATTGGGCGATGTTCGATGAGGAATGCGATGGCGAAGAGGTGCCGGAGTATGCAAGAATTGAAATTAAAATTAATAATCGGAATGGGCACCGACGTTGGGTTGACCTGCAACTACCCTTGTACGCATGGGCATTGGAAACGGAGCTCGGGCCAGAAACAAGTTTGGGCTATTTCAACATTCCCGCAGTGGGTGCCAACACGGGCGTTGAATTGCTGAATCCCTTCGACAGCGATGTGCAGAAAACTGCGATGGATTGTGCACGGGGTGTTGTGGCAGATGTTGCTTCTGGCCGCTTCTGGCCCCCAGCGGGTAATCTGAAATACGATGACTACGAAGGAATCCTGTTCAACCAACCGATGATAACAGCACTCAAGCCCGGGGAGGTGACGGAATGAAAAGTGTTTCCAACTTGATGATCCGCGCCTCCGCGGGCACAGGCAAAACCTATCAACTCACCAACCGGTTTATTAAACTGTTAATTTGTGGCCAACCGGTCGAGCGTATCATTGCGCTTACCTTCACGCGCAAGGCGGCCGGCGAATTTTTTGAGAATATCCTCACCAAGCTGGCCGAGGCATCGGGAAGCGCTGAGGTCGCCAAACGATTGGCTGGCGAAATTGGTTTGCCGCAAACCAAGCCGGCGGACTTTCGAGCTGCACTGCGCATTCTGGTGGAGGGCATGGGTCAAATGTCGCTTGCCACCATCGACAGCTTTTTTCATCGTGTGCTCGGTCTTTTCTCGCTGGAGTTTGGGTTGGGCGGTGAATTCGAAATGATGAGCGAGTTCGAAAAACAACAGGCGCACCTCACCATACTCGAGAATTTGCTGGCCGAAAATTCCACTCGAAAAACCGACAGTGATAGCCTCATCGATTCGTATCGACTCGCCACTGCCGGAATGGAAAGCCGCAACTTTATCGGTTCATTTATGGAGCACCTAAAGGATTGCCACGAACTGCGAATGCGCGTGCCGTCATCCGATTTCTGGGGCGATTCTAGGCGCATCTGGCCCGCGGGCGTCCCGTGGAAAAAACAAAAAGGAGAGTTGGGAAATTTGGTTGAAGATTGGCGCTCGCACATAGAGGAACATGCGGCTTTTTCCAAAGAAGTGCATCGCAACTGGAACGCTCTTGCAGAGCACCTGCAACAGTGGGCGGTCGGGAAAGATCTCTTTAAAAAATCACCAACCCTGATCAAGCAGGCGATGGCGGGATTGGCTCGAATGAATCTAGGAAAATGGGGATTTGAATTTCGCAAAAAAACCTACGTGACCACGGCTGACTTCAGCCAAAAGCTTGCCTCGATTCTCCAGCATTGCGTAGCGGAGGAACTGGAGGCGAAGCTCGACCGCACCGCGGGCGTGTACGGATTGCTGGACGTATTTGAAAAACTATACGCCACACAGGTGCGCCGACAGGGACGATTGACCTTTGCCGACCTTCCCGTGCTGCTCGCGTCTCGAGAGGATCAGTTTGAACTTGAGTACCGACTAGACGGCACGTTTGACCATTGGCTGCTCGATGAGTTTCAGGACACCAGCGGCGTTCAGTGGCGCGCAATGGCCAATCTCATTGACGAAGTGGTGCAGGACCCCAGCGGCGAACGCAGCTTTTTCTGCGTGGGCGACCCGAAGCAATCCCTCTACCAATGGCGCGGCGGCGACCCGCGCCTGTTTGATCGCGTGGAGGAGCAATATAACCAAGGAACTGACAATGAGTTCATCACCACATCGCTTGATGAATCTTGGCGTTCCTGCCCAGATATCTTGGAATTCATAAATACTGTCTTTGGCGATGAAGCGGTGCTGCGGGAGTTTGATGAAAACAAAACCGCTGCCCTTCGATGGAGCGCGATTTGGAACAAACATGAGCCCGCCACGCCACGCAAAAAAGAGAAAGGGCATTCGTTGTATCTCACGGTGGACGGAGAATCCCAACGTTGGCCTATGGTGGCGCATTTGCTGGAACGACTGCAGCCCATCACCAACGGACTCCAATGCGCCATCCTCGTGCAGAGCAACAAGACCGTGCGCGCGGTCGTAAATTTTCTGCGGAAGGAACTGCCCGGCATGCCCGTGACGGGTGAGTCAGCCACCAATCCGGGCGCGGACAATCCGCTCGGTGCTGCATTGTTGTCGCTCTTTCGCGCCGCGGCGCATCCGAAGGATCGTTTTAGTACCGGGCATGTTCGACTCACGCCATTGGCGAAGCATCTGTCAGCAGATCCAGACGAGTTGCAAAATGAATTACGCATTCTGCAGCGCGACATTCACCAGCGCGGTTTTGAACTTGTTGCGCGTCATTGGATTCAGAAACTGAATTCTGATCTGGATGACTTTGCTCACTGGCGTGCGGTACAGTTTATCGAGTTGGCGCGCCAATTCGACGAGAGCGGTAGTCGGGACATTGATGCCTTCATGAGATTCATGCCCGCGCAGGAATTCACCGATGCCTCCGGCGCCAACGTGGTGCAGGTGATGACCATCCACAAAGCAAAGGGGCTTACTTTCGATATCACCCTCGTGCCCGACCTTGAGGGCAGTCGGCTTGATGCCACCCGGAAGGATGCACTGCACACCCATGCGAATGACAACGGTGAGCCTGAATGGATTCTTGACATGCCCAAGCAGGCCATCTGTGAGATAGATGGCGTGTTGTCCGACGCCCTCACAGAAGCGCGCTCAGAGGCGTGTTATGAAAATTTTTGCAAACTATATGTGGCCCTCACCCGCGCGCGGTTTGGGCTGTACGTCATCACTACCGCCCCATCAGGCAAGTCTCAAAATTACGCAAAACTTTTGAGCGAAACCCTGGCTACCGGCGCCGGCAAGCCGTTCGGTGATGAACCTGCGTCCGCCAACGTGATGTTCGAAGCCGGCGACTTTGGTTGGGTGAAGACGAAGGAAGAAAAAGCAGAGTTACCGATTGTAAAATACAAACCTGTGGCAGCTGAGCGCAGGCACCCCCGCCTATCGCGTCGTCGGCCCTCAGCCCACGGAGGAATGAAAGTGAGCGGCGCCAATTTGTTCGATTCGCATGGATTGGATGCAGCTTCATTCGGCAGTGAGGTTCACGCAATATTTGAAGACATTGAATGGAAAGATGAAAATACAGCGGCCACGCTCGAACAACATCGTAAACTTTTTCCCGATGCCACGGACGAAGTAGAGCGATGTTTGCGGGTGGATGGGATTGCAGAAATGTTTAAACCAATCGAGCAAGCTACGGTGTGGCGTGAGCGGGCTTTTGAACTGGTCTTGGAGGGTGAGTTCTGTTCCGGCGTGTTCGATCGCGTGGTGCTGTTTGGCGACACAGCACACATCATTGATTTCAAAACCGACCGTGTGAATGACGATACAATCGCCGACGCGGCAGAGCATCATCAACCTCAGCTTGCTCTCTACCGCCGTGTGCTCGCGAGGCTCACTGGCTTATCGGAAAAAGCCATCACTTGTAAACTGGTGTTCACCCGCTCCACACAAGTAATGGAGGTATAAAAAAAGCCCCCGCTAGCGGGGGCTTGTAAAGATGTTGGGAAACCTACTTGAGATTCTTCTCGTACTTCGCGGGGTTTGACTTGAAGCGGGTCAGGGCGCGCTCTTTTGAAAAGTAGATTTTTTTGCCTTTGTATTCCATGGACGGGCTCTTGGGATGCACGCGGGTATCGCTGTACACGGGGCAGAAGCGCTGTGCCATCGGCTTGATGGTCTTGGAGGCCACGGCTTTGAGTTGCGGGGCTTGCTCCACGCTCACCACGGCGTAGTAATCTGGATTTTGACTCCAGAGTTTTTTGCATGTGCCGCAGCAGGTGTAAACCTTGATGCCTTTGTAGACGACGAATTCTTCTTCATCGATTTCGTCCTCAATCATCAATGGACATATCTTTTGCGCGGCGGCGGCTTGTGAGGTCACGGCGATGCCCATCAAAAAGGCGGCCACTATCAATGTTTTTGTGAAAATGTGTTTCAGCATGGTTTTATTATAGTTATGTTTTCCCTAAATCAATTGCGGGACAGATAAGACGCCACAAAGTGTGGCCTTCATTCAACACAATTTTTTGAAAATGTTCGATGATCGGCATTTTCTTGTCATAAATGCGTGGGTTTTTCATCGAGCGGCCGTTTTTCCTTCAGCGATGTTTTCATTAGCGACACCATCGACTTGAGCTCGACGGGCTTTTCGATGCGGTCGATTTCCGTACCGTCAGGCCGCAGCACGAGGGCATAGGTTTGATTGCGTTTTACTTTCAGTAGGCCCACATGAGGCGCTCGGCCGTTGGCGGTATCAAAATGGAGGATCACAAACTTAGATGCCAGTTTTGCGAACGCACGGTCCGCCTCCGGATTCTTTTCCAAGGCCCGGCAAAACTGTCCTCATATCGAATCGTAAACATAAATGAAAACCGGCTTGGAGTGCGCCTTGGCGTCGGCTAGTGCCTTGGGCAATTCCGCGTGCGGCTCGGCACCCAATGCGATTTGAGCCAAGAGGCCAAAAGCAAATACCAGCTGATATGTGCGTACGAAGCTCATATATGAATCATACTATCACTTGGATGCACGGCAACAAAAAACCCGCGCCGACTTTTGCGGGCGCGGGTTGTTGAATTAGTTTTGATTACACGTCCTTCCACGCGCGGTTTTTCGCCGAGGCGAGGACGGCGTCGCAGACTTGGGCGGTCTCGAGGGCGTCGCGGAAGGTGGGAGCGCAGGGCTTGCCATGGTCGAGGCTGGCGAGGAAGTCAGCGACGTGATGGACGAAGGTGTGCTCGTAGCCGATGCAGAGGCCGGGTACCCACCACTTGTCCATATAGGGCATGTCTCCGTCGGTGATGTGTACGGTGCGCCAGCCGCGGGTGTTGGGGTCGTCGCTGTGATCGAAGAACTCGAGTCGGTTGAGGTCGTGTAGGTCCCAACGGATGGAGGCGTCGGCACCGTTGATTTCAAATGTGTACAGTGCCTTGTGACCGCGCGCGTAACGGGTGGATTCGAATAGGCCAAGCGAACCGTTCTTAAAATGGCAGTGAAACAGACAGGCATCATCGATGGTGACTTCCTGTTTCTCACCGGTGGCGGTGTGGACGCGCTCTTTGATGAACGTCTCGGTAACGGCGGACACGTCGGCGATGCTGCCATTGAGCCAAAGGGCGGTGTCGATGCAGTGGGCGAGCAGGTCGCCAGTTACACCGCTGCCAGCGGCTGCTGCGTCCAGACGCCATAGACCCTCACCGCCTTGCGGAAGATCGGCACTAATGGTCCAGTCCTGAAGAAAGTTGGCCCGGTAATGAAAAATTTGGCCGAGCTTGCCGCTGTCGACAATTTGTTTGGCGAGCGTGACGGCGGGCACACGGCGGTAATTATACCAAACCGTGTTGGCCACACCGGCTTTCTCAACGGCATCGACCATCGGTAAACTTTCGTCGGCGGTGCGGGCGAGGGGTTTTTCGCAGAGCACCATCTTGCCTGCTTCTGCTGCGGCAATGGCCACCTCAGCGTGTTGATCGTTGGGCGTGCAAATGTCAATCGCGTCGATGTCATCGCGCTTGAGTAGTTCGCGCCAATCGGTTTCGTAACTCTCATAGCCCCACTGCTCGGCGAAAGCCTTGGTGCGGTCCTCCGTGCGGCCGCACACCGCTTTGAGCACGGGCCGGTGGCCGAGGTTCGGAAAAAAGTCGCTAACGCGCTTGTACCCATTCGTGTGAGTGCGGCCCATAAAGCCGTAGCCGACGAGCCCGATATTGAGGGATTTCTTTTCGCTCATGATTATTTAAAAATTACTCCCAGCCGTGGGCATCTCGGACGTCGATCATCGCTTTGAGGATGGCGTTCCAGGTGTCGGGTTTTTCGAGTGTGGCGTTGGGGAACATGCAGCCATCCCAGCAGATGTGTTCGATGCCGCGGTCGGCGGCACCTTTGAGCCAGTAGCCGGCGCATTTTGTGATATCGAGTTTGCCGTTGGGATCATCGGCGGGGCAGTGTTTACCGGTCTTGTCGTGGTCGCCTGCGCCGTGTACTTCGCCATCGTTTTGGGCGACGTGGAAATCGATTGTCCACGGGCGGAGGGCATCGGCTACTTTTTCGTAGGCCGTCCAAAATTCTTCTTCGCTATGATCTTTTTTGAGCAGCCCATCATCCGGTGCGTTGTACCCGAGCATAAAGGTATAAGTGTGTGCTAGGTCAGCTTGGAATCCGAGGGATTCAGGCATGCCAACTTCTTCCATCAAAGCCAATGACGCTTTCCAAGAATGGAGGCCGGCCCAGCAGACTTCGCCTTCGGCGGCCAATCGTTCGCCATGATCAGCTGCGATCTTAGCGGCTTCTTTAAAGGTTGCGGCGATGCGTTTAATGTTGCTGCTTGGATCTTCAAGGAACGATGCCACCCCAAATTCTGCAGAGTCGATGCGGATCACGCCGCGCTTGCGGGCGCCGTGTTCGTTGAACACCTTGGCAATACGGCAGGCCATTTTGACAGCCTCAAGGAACTTGCCCTGCTGCTCGTCAGTGCCCATCGCCGAATCGCCCACGGTGCCGGGCCAAACAGGTGCCACTAGTGAGCCGATGTCGAAGCCTTTGCTCTGAATGAGGTCAGCGATGCCTTTTAGCTCATCATCGCTAGCCTTGGGATTGGTGTGCGGCAGGAAAAGAAAATAATCGATGCCATCGAATTTCTGTCCATCCACCTCGGCTGCTGCGGTGAGATCGAGCATGTGCTCGAGGCTGATGGGCGGTTCCTGGCCTTCGTCGGCACCTTTACCAACGAGTCCGGGCCACATGGCATTATGAAGTTTGGGGGTATTACTCATGATAGGTCTGATTGATTAAAAACTGGGGTACGGGGCCAAGATATCAACTGAGTCGAGGCATTCAACACCAAAGTGCTATAGAATACCTTCGTGTACGGATTACGCCAGCTGCATTGAGCGTTGTTTTTCGGAGCGTTTTCGGTCGTGTTCGTTGAGAATTTTTTTACGGAGACGAAGGGTGCTGGGCGTGGCTTCGACATATTCGTCGGGGGCGATGTATTCGAGGGCACGCTCGAGGCTTAGGATCATCGGGGCATTCAACAGAATCCCTTTGCCATCGCCTTGGGAACGGAAATTATTGAGGTGCTTGGCGCGGATGGGGTTCACGGGAAGGTCATTGTCGCGAGCGTTTTCGCCAATGATCATTCCTTTGTAAACTCTGTCGCCGGGGACGACGAGCATTCGGCCGCGACCTTGGAGGGTGTCGAGCGCGTAGGCGGTCACAGTGCCATCTTCCATGCTCACCAACGCACCGGTGCGGCGTGCAGGGATTTCACCAGTATCAGGCGCGTACTCGTGGAAAAGGTGGCTCATAATGCCCTCACCGCGCGTAAAGTTCAGAAGCTCCACTTCAAACCCTATGAGGCCACGTGTGGGCACAAGAGCTTCTAGTGTCATTCGATCACCGGCCGGAGCCATGTCGGTGACGTTGCCCTTGCGGGTGGCGAGCGCTTCCATCACGTCGCCGACGGCATCCTGCGGCACTTCGAGAAAAACTTTTTCAATCGGCTCGAGCCACTTGCCGTTTTCGTCTTGATGCTTCAGTACCTCGGGTCGGCTGACGAGCACCTCGTAACCTTCGCGTCGCATTTGTTCGATGAGTACGGCAATCTGCATTCCGCCGCGGCCGGTGACGTGGAAAATTTTACTGTTGTCCGTTTGGGCAACTTGCAGCGAAACATTCGCGCGGCCCTCGCGCTCGAGCCGTTCCCAAATGCTGCGGGCGGTAACTTTCTTGCCGTCCAATCCCGCGAGCGGTCCGTCGTTCACGGCAAAGGCCATTTTAATTGTCGGTGGATCGATGGGCTTGAAGGGCAGTGCTGGTCGGTCGAGGCTGTCCACTAGAGTTTCGCCAATGAGAATATCCGGCAAGCCCGCTACGCCCACGATGTCGCCCGCGTGGGCTTCCTCGATTTGGATTTGCTTCAGCCCCTCAAAATGAAATAGCGCCGTCACTTTGCCCGCCACCGGCTCGGCCTCGCCGCGCAAGCCGAAGAGGGGATCGCCCACACGAATGGTACCTGTGCGGATTTTTCCAAACCCAATTCGGCCGAGATAATCCGAGTAGCTCACATTAGCGACCGCAATCCGATAACCCTCGCCCTCGTCACTGCTCGGCGCGGGCACGCGCTCAAGAATCATATCAAACAACGGTGTCATATCGCCGCCGAGTTTTGTGTGATCTGTCGTGGCGTAGCCATCCTTCGCGCTCGCGTAAATATAAGGGAAATCCAACTGCTTATCCGTGGCACCCAATGCGATGAACAACTCAAACACCTGATCCAAAACCCAATCCGGCCGCGCGTGATCGCGGTCGATTTTATTGATCACCACAATCGGCTGCGCGCCGGCTTCCAACGCCTTGCGCAGCACAAACCGTGTCTGCGCCTGCGGCCCCTCCTTCGCATCTACGAGCAGCAACACGCCATCGATCATGCTCAGCGACCGCTCCACTTCGCCGCCAAAATCCGCGTGCCCCGGCGTGTCCACGATATTCACGTGATGTTCGCGATACTCAAACGCCGCATTCTTTGCCTTAATCGTGATTCCCTTCTCGCGTTCCAGATCCATCGAATCCATGATTCGCTCCTCCTGAGCGATCGCTTGATTTGCCCGAAACGTCCCCGTTTGCTTGAGAAAGCAATCCACCAACGTGGTCTTCCCATGATCCACGTGCGCAATAATCGCAATATTTCTGATATGCTCCATAAGTTCCCCCCGAAGGGAAGCCGAGGACTATGCTCGCCTTTGAGTCAATAAACAAGAAAAAGCGGTAAAAATGTGGAGTGTAATGGCGGTCACGATTACATTAACAAAATCTTGACTCACTGATGTTGGAGGTGCCTTCTACGCCCGTCGAATGAATTTCGTTTCATTTCAATATGGCTGCCTTCTTCTTGCTGCCTTCATTTTATTTTGGATTTCCCCGCGGCCATGGCGCATTCGGCTTTTGTTTGCGGCCAGCTATCTTTTCTATATGGCATGGGATGTACGTTTTGTAGCGTTGCTACTGGCTTCGAGTACTACCTACTATTTGTGTGGTCTGGGGATTGCCAACAAACAGAAATCGCCAGGGAAAATAGCCGCGCTTGCCCTGCTGCCCGGGGTGTGGCTCGCACTATGCTCGGTTTTTGAAATCCAAGGGAAAACGGTTTCCAGCGAAGTTCTCATTGCCGCATTTTCGTTTCTTCCCGTGATGCTTGGGGCCAATCAATTGATTAGGAAAATGCCATCCGATCAAGGCCGCCGGAAGGGGTTTTTATGGCTGGCACTCGGAATCAATTTGGGGTTGCTGGGTTTCTTTAAGTATTTCAATTTTTTTGCTGAATCGGTTGGGGGCTTAGTGGAGCAATTCGGATTGTCCTCCAGCTGGACCCTCACCCACATCATTTTGCCGGTGGGCATCTCATTTTACACATTTCAAGCTATCAGTTATATCGTTGATATCAAAAAAAAGAAAATCGAGCCCACCGATTGTTTCATTACCTTCGCGACTTACTTGGCATTTTTCCCGCAATTGATCGCTGGTCCCATTGAGCGCAGCACTAAGCTGCTTCCGCAATTGATCGTACCGGCAAAGTGGGATATCAACCATTTACATATAGGCCTGCGTCTGTTGTTGATAGGGTTTTTTAAAAAATTATTCGTCGCTGATAACTGCGCGATTTTGGCCAATCATGTGTTTGCTGCCGACAATCCGGAAATCAACACCGCTTGGGCGTTGCTGGGTGTGCTTGCGTTTGCTTTCCAAATCTATGGCGATTTTTCGGGGTACAGTGACATCGCCCGGGGTTCGGCCCGTCTCTTGGGTATCGAGTTATCGTTGAATTTCCGCTTCCCGTATTTCGCGCTCAATCCCTCCGAATTTTGGCGGCGGTGGCACATCACGCTCTCAACTTGGTTCCGCGATTATGTTTACATTCCGCTGGGTGGTAATCAGGGAGCTTGGGGTGCAACCTGCAGAAATCTAGCCGTTGCAATGGTTTTGGCCGGGCTGTGGCATGGTGCAGCTTGGACATTTATTTTGTGGGGCGCATACCACGCCTGCCTGTTGATGGCATTTCATTATTCCCCTCGATGGCAACTAGCCTGTGAATCGGGCCGAGCGGCAAAGCTCGCTTGTTGGGTTGGGATGTGCTGCTTCACCTTGATCGGTTGGGCAATTTTCCGGTCGGATTCAATGTTTCAATTTTATCTATGGTTCACTGGGGTTTTCCAATGGCAAGTGACCGGCGCTATGGAATGGGAAAAGCCCACCCGATGGTTACTGCTCCATATCGGGCCACTTTTGCTCCTGCAATGGGCGACGCTTAAGGAACGGGATGAATCTTCGTTGGATCACCACCATTGGGCGACGCGTGGGTTTATTTACTTGCTGCTTTTTGTTTTCACAGCAACCTCAATGGTGAACGATCAGGAATTCATATACTTCCAATTCTAATTCAAAATGAAAAGCAACCCCCTCATTTCCCACGCCCTTCTCTTCGGGGCATGCCTTATGATTGCAGTTGAACTGGCCGTACGAATTTTTTTCCAAGACAATATGTCCGGCCGGTTTGAATATGGATTCCATCCCTCCGCTGGTTTTATTGAAGAAGACGGCCAAGTCCACCTCAAACGTACTGGCGGTCGCCGCTTTCGGCCCCAATCCTTTACTGTCGAACCACCCGAAGGGGTTTTCCGGATTTTCGTGATCGGCGATTCCGTGACTCGCGGGTCAAGTGTGGAAAGCTCTTACGCCGGACGGCTTGCCGTTGAGCTGAAAGCTCGGGGCATCTCTGCCGAAAGCTATAATCTCGGCATCGGTGGGCACGGTGCACGTCGAAAACACCTTACTCTGGTGCATTCGTTAAATTACAAACCCGATCTGGTTGTGTTGCATATCAATAATTCCAATGAATTTGAAGACGAAAGGGAATTCCTGCGAAGCACTGAGTTTAATTCGTGGCACCCCAGAAACTGGCCGATGAAAAGCATCGCTCTTAGGCGGGTATACGAAATGAAAACAGAGAAAGTTTTTTGGCGGTGGATTCCCGCTTCCATCCGAATTTCCCAATCCAAGAACGATGCTGATGCCGAAATTGTCGCAATGTCATCCGAAGGGGCCACGGAAAGATGGAACCAACGCGTACAAGAAATGACAGGCGAAAGCACCCGCGTCGCTATGGCAAACAATATTCCAATCTTGCTGGTTTCGCAGGCAAAAATTATTGAAGAATTGAATGGCAGCAGGCGTCTCGAAGATAATGGTCTAGAAAAAATCGCGGAAGATCAGGTGACTAATGGAGCGTTCCATTTATCGATGAAGCAAGTTTTAGGGAATTTGGAATTTGAACCGCTGTATGCTGATCGCAGTCATCTTCGAGCTGAAGGTCATGAGGTAATGGCCAAAGCGATCGCGCGGAAACTCATCGACTCTGGAATCTTATCGCTCAAGAAATAGTAGCCCCCAAGTGGCTCAATTAAATTTTTGGCTTCGGTAATCGCCCATCTTCGGCTTGTCCATATTCATATGGGGGCCGGAGTAACGGAGGAGGGGCTAGGGGTTACTACAAGTTAGAGGGCGGCTTGATTGATCATGTCGAACTTGTTGGCGCAGTTATTTCTCTGTATCCAGCCGCCCTGCCGCCCAGAGCAGACCTCGAGAGACATAACCTATGAACACCGGATCTCTGAAGGTGGCGTCTGAATGGCCGTAGGTGGTTCCAAAAACACGGGCCTTGCCATACTGATGTGTCCAGATCACCGCATGCTCTTTCTTGTCCCGTTCACTTACGGAGGTGGCCAGCACCTTGGCGTTGGGCCAAAGTTTTTCAATGACATAAAGTTCATCCTTAGGCGTCTTCCAGTCGTCCGGCATGCCCTTGAGGATGGGGTGCTTCTTCATCACTTTCTTCACCGAATACGTGCTCTGATGCTCATGACGCTTGCTAGTCACACCTAAAAATTTTCGCCAATCATCTAAACTTGAGGCCCTATAAGTATGCATGGCGCAATGAATAACCACTGCCGGCACACCCGCCGCATGAGCCTTGGTAATCGACTGCACGTACTCTTTGTTGCTGGTGTTGGCAAAACACTCATTATGCACAACCACGTCGTACCCCTTTGCCCAGTTTGGGTTCTTGTAGAGCGGGATCATCGCCTTGGTTCCCTTGCCTCCCTCATTGATGACTGTCCAGTCCACCTTCGCATGTTTCGCCACACCATCAATCAGGGCCTTGCTTTGAAAAATGTAATTGTGGCAGCAGCCTCCGGTGATCAGCAAAGCCCGTAGTGGATTTTGTTTTTTGTCTTCAGCAACAACGCCTTGCGCAATCAAAAGCGTGAAGGCAGTGATAAATAGGCGGTGAGTAATGATTTTAAGTTTCATGTTTTTATTAATTGAATTTCCGGTTGCGGTAGGCGCCCATTTCGGGGGCGTTCTTGTTTACTTCCGGACCGAAGTAGCGCAGCAGCACGAGTGGCTCGGTGTCGCTGGTGTTTTCAAAGGTTACTCCAGATCTTGCCCCGGCTTCGGTGCAGAAGTATTCATCCTCAGTCAGCTCGTGGAAGCGGATGAGTTTCGGGCTGTTCAGAGGCTGGCCATTGATGGTGCCTTTGCCCTGCACGCAGATGCCACTCCATGCGCCTTTGTCCTTAATGGTGCATTTGGTGCCGGGATCTACGGTGAGCTCCTTAGCGGTAAATAGCTGTTCCTTTTTGATGCGGCCGTAAACGATCCATCGATCCACATAGCCTTCCTTACGGGTGTCGTTCACCGGGATGGGCTCGAGGTAATGGTTGTCCTTGAAGTTCGGGTTCACATTGCCAGCCCAGTCGAGCTGGTTAACGATGAAATCAAGATCCTTGTGCTTGCCCTTCGGCATGTCTTTGACCAACAAACTCCACGGCACCTCCCGGCCTTCCACGAGATTCTGATACATACCGAACACATCACTGCCCCATTGTGGTTCATAGGTACACAGACTGCCTGGAGCATGCAATACGCACGGCGGAATCAGCCAGCCGGTCCCGGGTTTAAGTCGGTAAGCCTTGGAGAGGTCAAGGATACCGTTATCGCCCTTGTTCCAATCTTCTAGGCACTTGCGCACCTGCGCCTTCGTGGTGCCGGGCTCGAGGCCCATGAAGGTGTAGGGGAAGTTATTCGCCACATTATTGTGCTGGGGAGGAAAGTAGTAACTTTCAGGTTTGCCTTCCTGTTTCACCAGCTTCGCCTGTTTCGCATTCTGATGCATGTGGTGCGGGATGGGGCCCATATTGTCGAA
Organism: Verrucomicrobiota bacterium; assembly: GCA_028343615.1. Classification (GTDB taxonomy): domain Bacteria; phylum Verrucomicrobiota; class Verrucomicrobiia; order Limisphaerales; family UBA1100; genus JACNJL01. Next base: position 17,233 of record JAOLZA010000022.1, on the reverse strand, counting down.
GAACTTCGAGTACACCGGCCACTTGCCGTATTTATTCCAGATACGTTTGCCGATGATGTCCGCACCGCATTCGTCTACTGCTTCACGTAAGGTGAAGCGGTTGCGTCCGTGGACCACGTAGCTCAGGCCCTCGTCGGGTACACGACCCTCATTAGCAGCTTCGGTAGTGGATCCAAACCAGCGCTCATCAATGCCACCACGGTTGAGGCCATAGGCATAGGTGTCATCGGGGTGCAGCTTTAGCCGAAGCCCTGGCTGCAGAAAAGAGCGTGGTACCCACGCGGGCGCAAGGCGCAGTAATCCACCGGTTGACTCCAGTGCGGCATCCACGTGTTTGCGGACATTCTTTTTAACAGTCTTGAGTTGCTTAACGGATTGGGGAGCAATAGCCATGGTTTAGGCTGGGTTCAAATAAGAGGCTGCAGTGGTTAGCCTAAATAGTTCATTGGTACAACGTTTATAGAGCCTATTTGACATGCAGGATTCCCCACATGGTGAGGCCGTGACCTGGATAGGTGCAGATGTATTCGTATTTGCCGGGCTTGGTGGGGGCCTTGAAGTAGAGTTTGTAGGTGTTGCCGGGGAGGACCAGCGGGGTGTAGGCCAGCACCTGGTTGCTCTCGGGCACGAAGCTGTTGGCCATACCGTCGGCGCCCATGACGGCGGCGTCGGCCACAATAGGCAAGTGCGCCCCGGGTTTCACGAGCACAAGATTGTGCATCATGGGCATGGGATCGTTGTTCGTAAAGGCAAGCTCCACGCCGGCGCCGACTTTGACTTGGAGCACGGTCTTGTCGAATTTCATTTGCGGCGCCACGCCGAGGGTGAGGCGCGTGTCGATTTTAAAATCCGGGCCGTCATTCACCGGTTCGCTTTGGATTTTGGCGATGGCCGGTTTTAGTTTTTCAGGCACATTGGCCAATGCCTCGGCGCGGAAGTTTTTCAAAAATCCGCCAAAACTGTTACCGCCCTTAAAGCTCTCGGCCTTGCGGTACCAACGGAAATATTCCAAGCGCTGCGCGTCGGTCCAGTGGGTTTTCAAGTTGCGCAGTTCCTTGGCGTAATGGATTTGGTCGCGCTGCGGCGAGCTGGCGGCGGTGGCGGCAAAGGCGCGGGCGTAACCGGCATTGCGCGCGAGCAGTTCGGGGCTCCAGTTGTGCTTGGATTGATCGCTGCTTTGCGACATCAGCGCCAGCGTCTTGGAAACAACATTGGGCGATTCCAGGTAAACCAGCAGCGTGCAAAGCTCGCGGTTGATGGCGGGCAGGGGTGCGGGATAAACGGCATCCAGTTTCTTCTCCACTGCGGCGGCGATCGCTTCGCTGGGTTTACCCATGCGGATGAAGGCGAGCTGATAAACGCGCAGGAACTCGGCTTGTTGGCCGGGATCCAGATTGGCCCAATCGATTCGGCCGAGTTCGGTGATGAGTTTGCCTTGGAGCGAGGCATCGCCGTGACGCGCGAGGGCGCACGAGGCGGTGAGAGAGGCCTGCAAATCGGTCTCGACGAGGGCTCTGCCCTGCCACTCGGTGACGGGCTGATGTTCCAAAGCCACGCGGGCGGCCCAGCGGATGTGGCGGTCAGCATGGCCGAGGTAACGCCACGCCTTTTCAATGGCCCCGGGCCACACCTTTTTGATGGCCCCGTCTTGTCGTTTGTGGAGCGACTCCAGATTACGCCGCACCTTGCGCAGATCGGCGTGAGGTGACTGGGCCTTCACGGGCGCGGTGCTTTCTTTGCCGGTGTAGGTGACGCGGTAGAGCGTGCTTTGGCCGCCGCGGCCGCCAACGGTAAAGTACATCGCGCCGTCCTTTGGGTTGATGGCGGCATCGGTCATGCGCAGCTGGGAGCTGGCGACAAATTCCTCGCGTTCGGCCGTGTACGAGGCGCCCTCGGCCGTGAGGTGCATGGCGGACATGGTGCCGTAGGTCCAGTCGAGGCAGTAAATCGCTTTTTGGTATTTGGCGGGAAACTTCGCGCCGAGCCCGGCCACGACGCCCACCGGCGAGCCCGGGCCAATGCCGTACGCGCCCGGCAGGCAGTCTGGATACCACTGCGGCCATTTGCCGGTCCCTGTCCGCCAGCCAAAGTCAGCACCACTGGTTACATGATAGAAGCGCGTGGGGCGATACCATGGTGTACCTGCATCCCATTCCATGTCCGAGTCATAGGCAAAGAGTTCTCCGTCTACGTTGAATGCCATGTCGTAGGTATTCCGGAATCCCATAGCGAAGGTTTCCCAGTTTTTACCATCCTCATCAAATCGGGCAATCCATCCGCCTGGCGCCCGAATGTTGGAGGCGTGGCCGCGGGCATCAGGTAGCCGCTTGAGAAGATGATCCTCACCCCAGTTGGTGGGTACGCGCGAGTGGGCAAATTTCTCCTTGGGCATGGGAGTCATGTTGCCGGCAACCATGTAGATATGCTTTTGATCGGGGCTCAGCACGAGGGCGTGTGGGCCATGCTCTCCGCCGGCGCGTAGGGGCATAATATGTTCATCCTTGTCATACTGGTCGTCTCCGTTGGTATCGGTAAGACGATGGACGCCGGAAGCGCCGCCGCCATTGATATTTACCCACAGAGCTCCGTGGGCATAGAGCAGGCCTTGGGCACTGGAGATGTTTATGTTTAGTTTCTCGACCTTCGGGTCTTCACCACTCACGTCGATCCGATATAGACCCTTGTTGCCCTGATCACTGGCAATCAGTCGCCCCTTGTCGTCCGCACAGATGGCCACCCACGTGCCCTGCTCACCCTTGGGTACAGTGTAGAGGAGATCGGCCTTGAAACCTTTTGCGACCTTGATTGCGCCGCCATCACCGGGTGTGCTGCTGCCACGGGCTGCGCCGTTGAAAACATTGCCCCACGGTCCATCGCCCATCTTCCCGGTGGATATCGTTTTGGCCCAATCCTTGCCTTTGCCACTCTTCCATTGACCGTAGAATGTGCGGGTTGCCGTCCAGGAGGTGTCCGTAACTATGGTGGTTTTCTTGCCATCAAGCGCGATCTCGAGTTGTGCCACAAACCCGGCGATGCCGCCTTGGTTGCGGCCTTCCACGGCGATGACATTGGGGCCGGCGGTGAGCAGCTTGGCAATGTCAGCGCTGTAATTGCTGTTCCAGTTGTCTCCGGCGAGCGCGGGTTTGCCGTTCACGAACAGGGAGAAGCCGTTATCACAGGTGGCTTGCAGCTTGGCCGACTTAATTTTGCCAGCAGGCAGTTCCACAACCTTGCGGAAATACACGGTTTCAGATTTCTCCGCGCGATCCGGCCAAATCCATTGCGGGGTTTGTGCAGAAAGTACGAAAGGTGAAATCACCAGAAGTGTTAGAATAATACGTTCCATAAAATGCCTAAATGGGTGAACTGGCAAAATGAGGCAGTCGAACAGCGTGCGCAAGGTTTTTCAGTCACCTGATAAAATGTTATCTACGGCGGGCGGGAAGAGATCTTCCACATTACCAGTAAGACGAAGGGTAACTTGGGGAAGGCAGTCATGATCAGTCCCGTCACGATTGATGATGATGTAAGGCACACCGGCTTGGGCGGCAGCGAGAGGGATAGTGTTGGCTGGGCTGACAGAGAGGGTGGAGCCGAGGGCGATGACGAGGTCACAGGCGTCGGCTACGGCAAAGGCACGGGCGAGGTCGGGCTCGCGCAGGTTTTGGCCGAAACTGATGGTGGCGGGCTTGAGGAAACCGCCGCATTCGCAGATGGGCGGTTGCCGGGTTTTTTTGAATTGCGTGAAGCTGGCCTCGACGGGATTGCGCGCGCCGCAAATTTGGCATTCGGCGAGTGAGCCGGTGCCGTGGATTTCCACCAGCATTTCCTCGCTTGTGCCGGCGGCGCGATGGAGACCGTCGATGTTTTGTGTGACGACCAATTTCACTTTACCCGCTTGTTCGAGGCGGACGATGCTTTGGTGAATGACGTTCGGCTTTGCATTGCCGTGCGTTTCCCACATCTCGAGTTTGTATTCCCAGTACTCGATGCGAGCCGCCTCGCGCTCTATGAAATCCTGATAATATACCGGCTGGCGCGTGGTCCAAATGCCGCCTTTACCGCGAAAGGCGGGGATGCCGCTCGGCGTGGAAATGCCCGCGCCGGTGAAGATAAGGATGCTCTTCGATTCGCGCAACCAGTCGGCGAGTTTTCTGGGCATGAGCAAAGTTTAGCATGTTCGCGGCACGTTGTCATTAACCGGAGCTTGGTTTTGGCGCGGTGATGAGGCAAATTAAGTGCGTTCTTTTGCACGCAACTAGCGGCCATGGAAGGCATACTCTCGACAACTGATTTCGTGGTGTTCTTCGGCTCGCTGCTGGCGGTGATGGCCGTGGGGCTGTGGGCCGGGCGCGGGTCGGGCAAAACCGCGCAGAGCTATTTTCTTGCCGATAAAGATATCCCTTGGTGGGGCGTGGCCGGTTCAGTGTTCGGTACAAACGTCTCGGCTAATCATATGGTGGGCTTCATGGCCATCGGCTTCACGCTTGGCTTCGTTGAAAGTCAATTCGAGATCACCGCAATCGCGGGCCTGTTGATGCTCTGTTATTTTTTTCTGCCGATGTATCGCAAGCTGCACGTGTACACGCTCTCCGATTACCTTGCGCGTCGCTTTGATGACCGCAGCCGCATGGCGTACGCGCTGATCATGTTGGTGATCATTGTGTTGATTATGATTCTCCCCGCTTTTTATGTGGGCTCTCGCGCGGTGAATATTTTACTGGCCGATCCGGAGCAAATGAAAGCTGCAGTGCAGGCCGGGCAAAGTATCCAAATCGACCAAGGCTATTATGTCGCCGGCGTGGTGATTATGGCGGTGGTGGCCGGGGTGTACACGGTAGTGGGCGGGCTGCGCGCGGTGATTATCACGGATGCGATTCAGTCGATCTTCATTCTGCTAGGTATGCTGATTGTGGCGTGGTGCACATTTAATCACGATCTCATCGGCGGTTGGGCCACGATGGTGAAATTCGACGAAGGCCGCGAGCTGGACAAGGTGGTGCAGGGCAAGGACATGCTCCACCTTTATTTGCCTAGCGACCACCCGCAGCGTCCGTGGACAGGAATGCTTTCGGGCTTGATGGTGCTGCACATGTATTATTGGGGCGCAAACCAATTCGTGGTACAGCGCGCGTTGGCCGCGCGGTCGCTTAAGGACGCCCGTGCGGGCATCATCACCGCTGGCTTTTTCAAGCTGCTTATCCCGTTTGTCTCCATCGGCACGGGCATTGCGGCGTATTATTTATTCAAACAAACTATGCCGGGCGTGACGCTCGATGGCGATACCGCCTTTCCGATGTTGCTGCGTGAAGTGGTGGCACCGCTTGCGGTGCCGGGCTTGGTGGGGCTGGTGGCCGCCGGATTGATCGGCGCAATTCTTTCGAGCGTGGATTCTATGCTCAACTCCGCTTCTACATTAATCACATTTGATTTATACAAAAAATTTATCAACCCCAAAGCTACCGATGATGAATTGGTTCGCATGGGCCGCTGGTTGATCGTGGCCATGGTGGTGGGCGCGGCATTATTGACGATCCTGGTTTTCGACCCTAACTCAAAGGAGCCTTTTTTTACTTATGTGGCCAAGCATCAAAGTCGGCTGGTGACCGGTATTGTAGCGGCATTTTTGCTGGGTATGTTGTGGCGGGGAGCAACGGCGGCGGGCGGGTTTGCCGCCATCGTTACCGGTGTGGTGGTGTCTTACGGGCTGCCGCCTTTATACGTGGCGGTGTGGTCAGATAATCCTGAGATCACCCGTTTCTTTGGCTACGAGTTGAATTTTTTCCACAGTGTTTTTGTGGCATTCATCTTCGCGTTGCTGGCCAATGCGGTCATCAGTAATTTGGCAAGTACGAGCGGCTTCAAACGGAAAGCGGCCACACTTGTTTTTGTCGGCGTGTTGGCGATGTTTTGCTTGTTCATGTATTCTGCAGCAATGACCGACTGGGTGGGTGGGGATCACTTCATGGTGTCAAACTTTATGCTCTGCCTCATTTGCGCGCTGGCGGGGGGTGGGTTTTACCGGTTGTTTGCCGGGAATGAAGAGCCTAATGAAGATAAATCGCGAATGACCTGGGTAGGCCTCAACCTTATTCGGCCGGCGGATTTACAGCATTTTGGCATGAAACTACTGGGGTCACTTCTGGTGTTTGTGATGTTGGGAGTGCTGATGACTGGCCAACTCGTTTCGCCCATGGCCGCCGGCATGGCGGCGGCAGCCTGGACGTTCTTGATGTTTATGGACTCTCTTTTCAAGGTGGTGCTTACCGCTGCTGCCAAAGGCCGAGCGTACAGTCTGCTGCGCGAAGATCGCTTCTGGGCCGGGTTGCTGGCAGCAAGTGCGGTTTTTATGATGTACTATTTTAAGTAGCCGCCCAAAGTGCTTTCATCCGTTCTAATCCAATGGAAATCACATCAAGTGGATTCTTCGCCCATAAGTCTTTGTTAAAAAGCTCGAGGCTCATTGTCTTGTCGTAGCCGATTTCCCGCAGCACCTTCAGTTCCCCGGCAAGATCAATCTGGCCTTCGCCGAGCATCACGCGGTCGGGATCTGTTTGCGTTGTGGGGGTTTTGTTCGGATGCGCGTCGTCGATGTGATAGTGGCTGATTTTTTCCACAGGGATGGCGCGCAGTAACTCCAAATTCGAGGTGCTATTCCATGTGTGAAACGCATCAAGGATGAGCGTGGCATCTTCATCATCCGTCGCCTGCACAATGCGCCAGGTGTCAGCAAGATTATTCACGCTCTTGAAAAAACTGATGTATTCGAAGGTGGGCCGGATGCCTTCTTCGCGGCCAATTTGTAGCAGGTCGCGGTATCGTTCGGGCAGATGATCCTGCCGTGTCAATTCAAGCGGTGGCGTGGCTACGATAAACGGCGCGCCCAATCGCGCCCCCAGCGCAAACCGCCGCCGGGCTTCATCTTTTACCAGTTCATATTCCCAGCCGTCCTGATCACCCCATTGGCGGATGGCGATGACGCTGGGCACGATCAGCCCGTAATCAGCCAGCGCCTTTTCAACATCATTTACCTCGCCACCGCGGCCGATGTGATCGTAAATATCATTGAGCCAAAGTTCGATGCCGTCGTAACCGACGGCGCCCGCAAGCTCGATTTTTTTCACGAGCGGCTGCGGCTTGATGGTGCTGGTGTTCAAGCAAAATTTCATTGGCAAAGAGGGTAGCCATCAGAGTTAAAAGCGCAACGATTTGCATTTGAGAATTGGAATTTGCGCCAGTTTATATTAGTTTGATTTAATGTTGGATGACGAACAAACGGATAACCCCAAGACTCTTTGGCGTCCGTGGTATCGGATGATCCAGTGGAGTGCGTCACTGATTTTGCTACTGTTGTTGCTGGCTGGCTTTGTGCTGGGGCGGTTCCAACCTCCGATGGGGCAGCTGGCGTTCTGCGCGTTCGGAGTGCTCACGGGCGCTGCGTTTGCGCGCATGGCTCATCCGCTGGACGGGCGACTGACGCGACTGGGGTGGGTGGCGCTTGGGTTTGTGGCGGCGTCGGAGGTCTTTTTTCAACTGCTCGTATGGAGCGAAAGCTGGCGGGTGCAATCCTTGGTGCTGGGCTGGCGGCTGTGGTGGGGCACGGTGGTTATGGCTGTGGGGTTGGGTTGGCTTCAGGTCTTGTGGCGTGCAGGTGCGCGGTGGGAATGGAATTCCGGTCGCACGACGCTGGGCTTAACGGCGGGGCTGGGGGCATTGTTAATCGGGTTGGCGTTTCGGGCTAATCCATTTTCGACGCTGCCCGCTTGGTGGCATTGGGCGGCCACTGCGCTGGCGTTGGGGGCGACAGGCGGGTCGCTGGTCATCATCGGCCGGTGGCTAAAAAAACGCCCCAAAAATACCCGCCCGCTGCCGCGCTGGATGCGGCCAGTGTTGATCACGGCGGCCATGGCCGCACTCTGCACGGGCAGTTTTTATTTTGGCCGCCTGACGATGCCACCGCCTAGTCCGTTTGACAACGCGCACTCGATGCTGGCAAACATTCCCGCCGCGGAGTTGGAACAGCAATTGAAACGCGATTCGTTGCGGCTCAAAAAACTCGCCGAGGGGATGGATCATCTGCGGAAGGAATCGGTCGAGCTGCATCAACGCATTGCCGATCGTATGAAGCGGGAGGGTCCGGAGGATTATGAACCCGAAGAAAGTCGGAAAATTCGGCATTTGTTTATTCGCTACATCGGCTATCGTAAGGAGCTGATTCAACTCGCGCGGGTTTATATCGGATTCAAAAAAGTACAGGATGAACCCCTGCGTGACCGCTGCTTCCTCACCGGCTTTGGCGCGGCAGCCGTGGCGTTGGAGTCGGGCCGGGAGTTTGTGGCGAGGTATCGCGACAACGACTACGCACGTGCCAAGCTCAACGAAGGCGAACCCGGTTGGCTCAAGTCCGGCCAATTCGAAATCGTTTACCACAGCGTGACCGACCGGCATCACCTGAAATTATTTGCAACCTACGGCGTACATTTTGAAAAACATAGCGAGCGATGGAAGCGCGTAGGTTTGCCGGACACGGATGTCACATGGCTGGCAAAACGGATTCAACTCGGGAAGAATGCGGTGAAAAAAACCGATCTTGATCCAGTGTGCGCGTGGTTTTCGCGCATCGGGCGGCAGCTTGAGCAGGACGTGAACATCCCGTTTTACGAAGCACAAAAAATGATGGCCTCTTTTATGGGTGATACTCGCATCGTCCGGCGCGAGCCTTTCATCTCCGAGGATCTTATTCAGATGACGCTTGAAGACCCCAAAACCAAGCTGCTGCCCGGCGACATCATACTGGAGCGGCGCAACTGGTATTTATCCAATGCATTTTTACCTGGATTTTGGCCGCATTGCGCGCTGTACGTGGGCACACCCGAAGAATTGGAAGCGATTGGCATAGAATATTCCGAGCTCGATGCCGAAGCGCGCGCGGCGCATCAACGTCCCGAGCACAGCCGTCCGCGCGTGATCATCGAGGCCATGAGTGAGGGCGTTGTGTTCACCAGTGCTGAGCATTCGATGCACGCGGATTACGTGGCTGTGCTGCGCCCGCGCCTCAATCGTGATCAAAGAGCCACCGTCATCCGTAATGCCTTCGGCTATCACGGGCGTGATTACGATTTTGGATTTGATTTTTCCAGTGACAGCAAGTTGGTGTGCAGCGAGTTATTGTATTATTCTTTTGGGGACTTGTTGAAATTCAAACTCGAACCGGTGCTCGGCAAAAGAGTAGTGACGCCCGTGGGCATTATGAACAAGTACGTGAACGAACGCGGCACATCGAAGGCGCAGCTGGACTTTGTGTTGTTCCTCGACACGCCGCCCGGCAAAGACCGCGCCCGCCTCGCTGATGAAAGATCCTGCTGCGAATCCGCGACGCGGCCAAAAATATTTAACGAGTGAATCTGCGTGCGCAGGTCACACGTTGAACTTGAACAAAATCACATCGCCGTCCTGCACGACGTATTCTTTGCCTTCCTGCCGATACAATCCCTTCTCCTTAGCGGCCAAGATGGAGCCGTGGGAAATGAGGTCGTCATAGGCGACGGTTTCGGCTTTAATGAAGCCCCGCTCAAAATCAGTGTGGATAACGCCTGCGGCTTGCGGCGCAGTATCGCCAATTCGAATGGTCCAGGCGCGGGTTTCCTTGGGGCCGCAAGTGAAGTAAGTACGCAGGCCAAGCAAATGATAAGCGGCCCGAATGAGGAGGCCCACGCCGCTCTCGGCCACTCCGAGATCTGCGAGAAATTCGGCTGCTTCGGCTTCATCGAGGTCGGCGAGTTCGCTTTCGATTTGCGCGCTGATCACGACGGTGTCGCAGCCGTGATGTTTGCGGCCGTACGCGCGCACTTGTTCAACAAAGGGATTAGCTTCAGCGTCTGCGAGATCGGAATCCTTGACGTTGGCGGCGAGTATGGTGGGCTTGGCACTGAGCAGAAACAACCCGTGGGCGGCAGCTTGTGTTTCGGATTCCCAGTCTAGGGTGATGGCGGGTTTGCCGGCATCCAAATGCGGTTCGAGTTTTTGTATCGCGGCTAGCTTGGCGGCAGCGTCTTTGTCACCGCGCTTGGCGTCCTTTTCAATTTTGGGCAGTTGGCGGCGCAAACTCTCAAGGTCGGCCAGGATCAGTTCGGTGGTGATGGTTTCAATATCGCGCACCGGATCCACGCTACCGGTGACGTGGTGGACATCGGTATCTTCAAAGCACCGAATCACCTGCACCACCGCATCCACCTCGCGGATGTGGCTGAGAAACTGGTTGCCCATGCCCTCGCCCTGCGAGGCACCTGCGACAAGGCCCGCAATATCCACAAACTCAAACGCAGCCGGCAAAATCTCGGCAGAGTTTTCGATTCTGGATAAAGGTGCGAGGCGCGCATCCGGCACTGTGACGACGCCTACGTTGGGGTCGATCGTGCAAAAAGGATAATTCGCTGCCTCCGCTTTGCGGGTGCGGGTCAATGCGTTAAACAGCGTGGATTTACCCACATTCGGCAATCCAACAATACCAGCTCGTAACATGGGACGCGGAGGTTAAGGGAAAAGGTTTGTGTGGAAAAGAGATTTACGCTTTGGCCGCTTTGCGGAAGCGTTCCATTAGCTCGGGGACGCCTTCGTCGATGGCGGCCATTATTTCCATCACTTCCACTTTGGGGAAACGTTTGCGAAATTGGGCTAGGTATTCGATGGCGGTGTCTTCGTCCATTTTGTTCGCTGCCACAAGATGGGGTTTGGCGAGCATCGCTTCATCGTATAGCTCCAGCTCGCGCAATATTTTTTCGTAGTCATCGCACGGATCGCGGTCGTCGGCACCGGCCATATCGAGGATGACGCACAGCGTTTGGCAGCGGCGGATGTGTCGTAGGAAGGCGTGGCCGAGGCCAACGTTGTTGTGAGCGCCTTCGATGATGCCGGGGATATCGCATACGGTGTACCGTTCCCAGCCGTCCATTTCCACCACGCCAATTTGCGGGTGCAGCGTGGTGAATGGATACGCGGCGATCTTCGGCTTGGCATGGGAAATGGCGTTGAGCAGCGTGCTCTTGCCGGCGTTCGGATATCCGACCAAGCCGACGTCGGCCATTAGTCGCAGCTCGAAATGATAATTACCTTCGCCGCCGGGTTCGCCGGGTTGGGCGTGGCGTGGTGCTTGATTGCGTGGCGTGGCAAAGTGATGATTGCCCTGCCCGCCGCGTCCGCCGGTGCAGAGGATGAATTGTTTGCCGTGCTCGGTGAGGTCCACCACCAGTTCGGCTTCTTGGCCGATGGACAGTTCCGGCACTGGCGGGGCGTCTTCGTCGGTTTCTGCGGCGAGGTCAATTTCCATTGCCTGTTCACCCTCGAAATTTTCCACGCGTTCGCCTTCCGGTTCAGCTTCGGTGAGCGCTGGGTTGGATAGTTTCCAAACCACCGTGCCACAGGGCACTTTAATGATCACATCTTTTCCGGATTTGCCGGTCTTCTTTGCGCCTTCGCCGTGGTTGCCATTTTTGGCGATGAGCCGAGGTACAAAGAATTGTGCGACCAGATTGTTGAGATCGTGGCTGGCCTCGAGGATGACACTGCCGCCGCGGCCGCCATCGCCGCCATCGGGGCCGCCTTTGGGCTCGAAGGATTCGCGCCGGAAAGACACACAACCGCGTCCACCGTGGCCGGCGCGGGCATAAACTTTTACTTGGTCGACAAACATTGTGGGATTGGGTTCGGGGCAAAAAAAAGCGAGGCACAGGGCCTCGCCGTGAAATGGTTTTCTCTGGCGGGAAGCGGCTAGTTTTGCTCCGTGACTACCGGCTCGATGTTCACGCGGCTGTTGCCTCTGTTTTTATCGAACTTTACGCGACCGGTCTCCAGTGCGAACAACGTAAAATCGCGGCCAATGCCGACGTGCGCGCCCTTGTGCCACTTGGTGCCGCGTTGGCGGACGAGAATGGTGCCAGCGTTCACGAGCTGTTGGTTGCCCACCTTGAGCCCGAGGCTTTTCGGGTTGCTGTCGCGGCCGTTCTTGACGGAGCCCTGTCCTTTTTTATGTGCCATGGTTCTTCGGGATTAAACTTTGATGTCGGTGATCTTCACAATCGAATGGCGCTGGCGATGGCCATTCTTGGTCCGGCTGTGCTTACGGCGTTTCATTTTGAAAATGATAACCTTTTTGTCTTTGCGCTCCGCTTCCACCACTTCGGCGGTCACGGTTGCGTTCTCTACGGTTGGAGCGCCGATGGTTACTTTGCCGTCGTTGTTCACGAGCAACACGCGGTCAAACGTCACCGTGGCGCCATCGTCGTTGCCGAGTAACTCCACTTTGAGGAGGTCGCCAGCCGAGGCGCGGTACTGTTTGCCGCCGGTTTCAAATACTGCATACATAAGCTTAAAAATTGTGCAAAAACTGCGAAAAGGGACGGGGAATAGACCAGAAACAAAGAGCTGTGTCAACAGGTCTTTCCGTAATAAATAGGACTTTATTAGCCCTCAGTTTCACCACTTTCCGCCTCGTCCTGTAGGTATTCCTTGGGTTTGTACGCCATCGCCACAGGGATGAAGATTAAAGCGGCCAGCAGCATCATGCCCGCGAAAAATAGGTAATAATTGGCGCCCGTGAGCTTGCTGGTGGGCCCTGGAAAGGTGGGTCCCTTGAGATTTGCGTTGGCAAGTTTGCTGCCCTCGGGCACGGAAACGAAACTCCACCTGTAAGTGAGCGAGTCGCCATTGGGGTCGGACGTGTCCGCGCCATTGAGCATCACCCGCTGGTTGATCGGCACTTCGCCGCCTTCGGCGATGTTGACAACGGGCGGCAGGTTTCCGTCGGTTACTAGAATGATGACGGTATTGGTGGCCACGGCTTCTGCGGCTTCGCCCACTCTCACGACAAATTCCAGCTCGTATGCGCCTTCAGTCCTGGGTGTGAAATGCGCGTTTCGTGTGTCCGCCTTATGCAGCGTGATGGCATTCGCATCTTCGGGTTGTAAAACAAACTTCCAGGCATAAGTGAACACCCCATTATAATCTCCCTTGCCGGCCGTGCCGTACAGGCGCACGAGCTGGCTGGGCGGAACGGCGCGGGAGTTGCCGGCGTTGGCGGTGGGCGGTTTTTTGGTGGTTTCTTTTTCTCCCTTTGGACTGTCGGATTTCTTTTTCCCATCCGTTCTGTTCCGCAGGCCGTCCCATAATTTTCTCAACAGGCTCGGTTCAATTTTTTCAGGCCCGACTTCGATTGTGACTGTGTCGGTTTCAGTTGTTTCGCCATCACCCACCTCCAGTTGCAAAACATAAGTGCCCTTCACGTCAGCCTTGAATGACGGCGAGGGGTTTTGGATGAAATGATTGACGCCGGCGGTGAAAAGATTGCCGATGGAGACGGACATCAAAAAGAAACCGAGGATGAGCGATTTCATTTTCTTTGGCGCTTGCGTGTATGAAAATTCCAGTGCAGTAATGGAGATAAAAACCTCTGCCGCAGTGAGCACCACGTACGCGGCGATTTGCCAGATGATGTTCGGCAGCTCTCCTCCGGCGATTTGGGTTTCGATCCAAGCGGGGATGAGGAAGGACGGGACGGCTACAAAAAAACCGATGGCGATTTTTCGCAACGGTGTCAACGGGAACACGCGGTTGAGTGCTGGGTAAATTAGCCAAGTAAAAATCGGGATGAAGGTCATGATCATCACCGGATTGATCGCGCCAATCTGCGAAGGTAGCCACTCAAGGCCGAGCAAGTTGCGATCCATTTTATCCGCCTGCAAAACCCACGCGGAGCTGGATTGATCGAATAACGCCCAGAACATCGCCACAAAAATATAAATCACGCACAGCCGCCCGATAATTTTCAGGCCGGTTTTGCTGAAGGTTTCCTTGATGAATCCCATCCCACCCGCGGGAATGTGGATGAATTTTTCGCGTCCCATCCAAAACACAATCGTCGCTAGCAACATCAACCCGCCCGGCACGCCGAAGGCCACGTGCGGTCCATAGCGATCGAGCAAAACCGGCGTCATAATTTGCGAAAGAAACGCGCCAAAATTAATGGAAAAATAAAACCACGCGAAAATTTTCGAAAGCAGATGCCCATTGGTTTTGCCAAACTGATCTCCCACGTGCGCTGATACGCATGGCTTGATACCCCCTGCGCCAATGGCGATCAACGTGAGCCCCACTGTAAGTCCCAGCCGCGTTTCATCCAACGCCAACGCCAAATGCCCCGCGCAGTACACCAAGGAAAGGCCGATGATAGTTTTGTATTTTCCGAAAAACGCATCGGCGATGATTGCTCCCAACAACGGCGTAAAATAAACCGCGCTGTTGAACAAATGATACCAAACCTTCGCATCCCCCTCCGACATCGGCGCGACCTCGCCGTTGTTGTCCATCAGATATTTGGTCATGAAGATCACCAGGATGGCTTTCATTCCATAAAAGGAATAACGCTCCGCAGCCTCGTTGCCGATGATGTACGGGATGCCTTTGGGCATGCCCTTGCTTTTCACCGGCGCGGTCAGATAAGGCGAATCGGCCATAGCGGTGGATGTTGGCCGAGCCAATGCGTGATGGCGAGGGAAAACCTGTGGGACAATAGCGCTGGATAGACGAAAGGGTGATTTTGTGATAACGTCCTGCTCTGTCCGGCCAGACCGGCAAAGTTTTTGGAGGAAACACTATGATGCGATCCGGCAATCCCGTTCTCAACGACAAAACATTCACCCGCCATGTCGACCTTACTGGTGACGATCGGATGACCCTGATGGGCACCGTGCACAAAACGGCGTTCCTGCTGGTCTTGCTGGTGGCCTTCGCGTCAATCACTTGGAAAATGGTGATTACCGTTAACGCCGAGGGCCAAATGGTCACTGCACCGGGTTTGTTCGGCTATATGATTGGCGGTGCGATTGGCGGATTGATCTTCGCACTGATCACCATATTCAAACCCACGTGGGCCCCCGTCACTGCGCCCATTTATGCTGCGTTGGAAGGCTTATTCATCGGTGCACTTTCCGCATTTGCTGAATCGAAATTCCCCGGCATCGTATTGCAGGCGACGGGCCTGACCTTTGGTATTTTATTCGCGTTACTGGGCGCTTATCGGAGCGGACTCATCAAGGCTACCGAGAATTTCAAGCTCGGTGTCGCCGCTGCCACCGGTGGCATCTTCCTCGTATACATGGCCAGCTTCGTGCTCGGGATGTTCGGGGTTGCCATTCCTTTCCTACACGATGCCTCCCCCATCGGCATTGGCATCAGCGTGTTTATTTGCATCATCGCCGCGCTCAACCTCGTGCTGGATTTTGACTTCATCGAAAATGGCGCGGACAACGGCGCGCCTAAGTACATGGAATGGCTAGGTGCATTCGGCCTAATGGTTACGCTCATCTGGCTCTACATAGAAATCCTGCATTTGCTAATGAAGCTTCGCAGTCGGTAATCTGCCGAACACTTAACGCTTCCGGCATTGCATTTTCAGCGGAGATTGGGTAAAGCAAACCCATCCCTATGCTGAATTCACTCAGTCTTTTTTGGCGTCGCTTATGCGCGGCGAGTCTCTTGGCCACACTTTCTTTGTCGGCTGCGCCCAAGGACCCCTTCAAGCAGCTCGATGATCTCTGGCCCACGCCGGATGCAGCCCGCCGCGCTTCGGGCGCGCCGGGGCCAGGCTATTGGCAGCAGCGGGCGGATTATGTCATCGATGTGGAGCTCGATGAGGTGAAGCATCGCATCACGGGGCGCGAGACGATTACGTACCACAATCGCTCGCAGGACACGCTGGATTATTTGTGGCTGCAGCTGGATCAAAATCTTTTGGATCCCAAAATGATCGCCGCGCAGTCACGCACGGCACCGGGGTTTTCCGGACTGTCTTTTAATAAACTCGATGCGATGTTGTTGAAGCGGAAATTTGATGGTGGGCATAAAATCACCGCCGTCAAGGATGCCGCCGGCAAACCGCTCAAGTACGTGGTGGTGCAGACGATGATGCGCGTCATTCCACCCACGCCGTTGAAGCCGGGCAAGTCGATCACGTTCTCAGTCGAGTGGAATTATAACATCAACGACACCGCCAAGATTAGCGGTCGCACGGGATACGAATATTTTAAGGAAGACAAAAATCACCTGTATGCCATCGCGCAATGGTTCCCACGCATGTGCGCGTATACGGATGTCACCGGCTGGCAAAATAAACAGTACCTCGGCACGGGCGAGTTTGCGCTGGAGTTTGGTAATTACCTCGTGCGTATCACTGCGCCGGCCGACCATGTGGTGGCGTCTACGGGTGTCCTGCAAAATGCCGATAAGATTTTAAACAAAACCCAGCGCGCACGTCTCGCCAAGGCGCGTACTGCAAAGAAGCCGGTTTTCATAGTCAACCTCGCCGAAGCAAAGGCGAACGAAAAGGGAAAGGCGAAGGGCAAAAAGACTTGGGTGTTTAAGGCCGACAACGTGCGAGACTTTGCCTTCGCCAGCTCGCGTAAATTCTTGTGGGATGCCATGGGCGTGGATCTCAACGGCAAAAAAATCATGGCGATGAGTTATTGGCCGAAGGAAGGCGAGCCGCTTTGGAGTCGGTACAGCACCCACGCCGTGGCGCACACGCTGGAGTTGTACTCGCGCTACACGTTTGATTATCCCTACCCGGTTGCCATCTCGGTGAACGCGCCGGTCGGTGGAATGGAGTACCCGATGATTTGCTGGCAACGCCCGCGCCCTGAAAAGGACGGCACCTATTCCAAGCGCACCAAGTACGGACTCATCTCCGTGATCATCCATGAAGTGGGCCACAATTGGTTCCCGATGATCATTAACTCCGACGAGCGCCAATGGATGTGGATGGATGAGGGTATTAACTCATTCCTTCAATTCCTCACTGAACAGGAGTGGGAAGCCGACTATCCCTCGCGTATTATGCCCGCGCGAATGGGTGGTCTCCTCAGTTACCTGAAGTCCCCCAACAAAATGCCAATTATGACCGGCGCCGATTCCCTCCAAAGCACCGGCTATAACGCCTACACAAAACCCACCCTCGCACTCAATATCCTGCGTGAAAGCGTGCTCGGCCGCGAGCAGTTCGATTACGCCTTCAAACAATACGCGCGCCGCTGGATGTTCAAGAGCCCTACGCCCACTGATTTTTTCCGCACGATGGAAGACGCCAGCGGACAGGACCTAGACTGGTTTTGGCGCGGCTGGTTTTACGGCATCGAACACACGGATATTTCCATCGAAAACGTCCACCACTACAAAATGGACACGC
>JAOLZA010000021.1 GCA_028343615.1 Verrucomicrobiota bacterium | reverse complement strand
TACCGGCACCGTCGATTGTGCCCAGACTGCCAAGTTTGCGTTGGCGCACGGCACCATTTTTTTCCAGTTGAGCCTGAGCGTCGACAGTGTAGCGAGCCCACGGGATAGCGTTAAGACGACCCTTGGGAATAGATTTACCAGAGATTTCGCAGATGCCGTAGGTTTTGCGTTCGATGCGCTTGAGGGCTTCCTCGATTTCATAGACGGCGTCCTGGTCATAAGAAAGGAGGCTCAACGCTGAGTCGCGGTCAAAATTATCCGTGCCAGAGTCGGCCATATGCATGGAGTATCCGGACATTTCTTCGGCGGATTCTTTTTTGATGTCGCCCATTTGGTGCAGCAGATGGTCGCGGAGGTCCATCAGCACGTCGTAATATTTTTTCCACTCGGCCTTGATTGTTACGCCTTCCATCGGGCGATAGCTTGAGCTTGATTTCTTGGGCGCGGGTTTAAAGCCTAGGATGGCTGCGGCATTTGCGAGCGGGGCC
Source organism: Verrucomicrobiota bacterium (assembly GCA_028343615.1). GTDB lineage: Bacteria > Verrucomicrobiota > Verrucomicrobiia > Limisphaerales > UBA1100 > JACNJL01. Next base: position 40,215 of record JAOLZA010000021.1, on the reverse strand, counting down.
TTGTGTCCCTTTCTTTTAGCTGCCTTTTTGGGCGGGGCTTTTTTAGTCGTTTTCTTGGCAGCTGATTTTGGGCTAGCCTTTTTTACGGCCTTTTTAGCCGTTTTCTTGGCTGACTTTTTATTTGCGCTCATCTTTCGGTGTTTATTTTTACTGGGTTTTCCGCAAAAGGGTTGGGGAAGATACCAAACAGGGCCCAGATTTCCACCAAAAAGTGTCCTTTTTTCTGATTAGGAAAAAAGGCTAAAAACTAGCCTTTTTCTATGCAAGCGTAAGCATTGTGGTTGTGGATGCTCTCAAAATTCTCGGCTTCGGCCTTGTACCATGTGACGCGTGGAAGGGCATTAAGGTGGGTGGCCACGTTGCGGACGAGGTCTTCCACAAATACAGGATTGGCATAGGCTTGCTCGGTGACGTGTTTTTCGTCGGGCCGTTTAAGCAGCGAGTAGAGTTCGCAACTGGCGGATTGTTCAACGAGCGCGATGACGTCCTCAATCCAAACCGTTTCCTCCGAACGCAATTGAACGGTGACTTGGCCGCGTTGGTTGTGAGCGCCCTCGGTACTGATGGCTTTAGAGCACGGGCAAAGGGTAGTGACGTTGGTGCGAACCTCGAGAACAAAATCGATTTCATCGCCATTGGCGGTGGCATCGAAGCGAGCTTGATAATCCATAAGACCAGTTTGGCCAGTGATGGGCGCGGCTTTTTCTAGGAAGAACGGAAAATCCATTTCTATATGGGCCGTCTGCGAGTCGAGTCGCTGCTGCATGGCACGGAGGATGTCGGGGATATTTTCCACGTGAACCACGTTGCCGTGAGCGTTGAGCACTTCAATAAATCGGCTCATATGCGTACCTTTGAAATGATGGGGTAAATCGACAAACATTCCGACAGTGGCGATGGTGTCCTGATGGGCGTGCGCTTTATCGCGGATGCGGATGGGGAAGCGCAGGTCGCGGACACCCACCTTGTCGATGCGCAGCTCGCGGTGGTCGCGTTGCTTTTGGATGTCGGTCAGCGGGCTGGTTTTATCAATTTCCATTGTGGATGGGGAACTTAGCACAGATTCTTCGGGAGGCAAATGACTTTCCCATTGTCGCCAGCGAGATATACTGCGCGAATGAGAATCTTCCTTATTTTAATCGTCACGGCGAATGTGCTGTCGGCGGCGAACACTTTCACCGTTGCAAGTTACAACGTAGAGAATTATTTCCTGAGTCCCTTTGGCACGCGCAAGGCAAAGCCAGCGGTCTCACGAGCCAAGGTGCGAGAGGCTATTTTGAAAATCCAACCTGACGTGTTGGCGCTGCAGGAAATTGGCCGCAGGGCGGCGTTGAATGAATTATTGGCGGGCTTGAAATCCGAGGGCTTGAGCTATCCACACATCGAATGGGTGCAGGGGCCAGATCTGGCGATTCACTTGGTGGTGCTCAGCCGATTTCCTTTTGCGGCGCGCAAGAGTCACTTGGATGTGGAATATGCGCTTGATCGTCAGCGATTTCGTGTGTCGCGCGGGTTTGGTGAAGTGACGATTCGCGTGAATGACACTTACAAGTTTACGCTACTGAATGCCCATTTAAAATCTAAACGCCCTGTGCCAAAGGCGAGTCAGGCGGAGATGCGGCTAAGTGAGGCGCGTGAATTGCGGCGCATCATCGAGGAGCGGCTTAAGGCAGATACTAATGCCAACTTGATGGTGGTGGGCGATCTCAACGACACTCAGGACCAACCGGCGATTCGTACATTGCTGGGCAGCAAAGCGCCGAAGCTGGTGGACTTGCGACCTTGTGAACGTAATGGCGATCGCGCTCCGCATCAGCAGAGCGCTAAGTTTATTCCACGGCGCGTGGCGTGGACTTCGTTTTACTGGAAGGAGGACAGCTACAGCCGGTTTGATTATCTCATAGCCAGCACCGGCATGAATCGTGAGTTGCGCCGTGAGGGTACGTTTGTGCAAGCGATGGCCGATTGGGGGTTGGCCTCGGATCACCGGCTCGTGGTGAGTGAGTTTTTTGCGGAGGAGCGCTGAGCTAATCCGAAGATACGCGTGGGAATGCTTTGAGTGAGTAGTTGAGCGAAATTTGAAACTCATCATTGCGGCGGCCGGTATCGGTTACAAATTGCAGGTTCACAAAAAATGTCCAACTGCGCATGTCTCGGTGGAGGGTGTAGCTGTGCTGCGAGAGTTGGCCTTTGACTGCGTCGTAATACTGGCGCGTGGAGGCAGACCAGTTCTCGTTTAGGCGGTACGCCGCGCCGGAATACATCACGCTGGTGCGGTCCGTTTTGGAGACGCTTGGCTGGGCGAGATAATAATAGTGGCCGAGGTCGAGGCGCCAGTTGTCGTCAGGGGTGAAGTTCACGCCATTGTTCATCAGGCGCCACATTGAGCTATCGAGATCATAGCGGAAATCGGATTGCAGCTCGACCCAGTTACGCGGACGGAAACGCAGTTCGGAGAACGCATCGGCAAAGGTATTTTGGCTGGAATTGGGGTCGATTCGCCAATCGGTGTATAGATTCCAATCAATCAACTCATCGATGGCACGCGCCTGTTGTTCGTCGAGGCGGTTGGAACGGCGGGTTTGCCAAATATTACGTAAGCCGATGCGCACGGCGTTTTGCGCGTCGATATTGTCGATGGCGTTGTAATCAGGCATCTCAAAGGGCAGCAGATTGGGGGAAGTTAATTCGCTATCCAGTTTATCCAATTCCCCCGGGGTGCGGTTTGGGCGCGGAATGAATACATAATTAATGGAAGGCTTTACGATGTGGCGCAGCCCGTTGACGTCGAGTAGTTTGTTTTGGGCGTCGGGCATGAGCTTGGAAAATTTGGTGGAGAATTCCACGCCGGTGTTGAACACATAACGCTCACTGCTGGCGGTGCTTTTGCCGCGGCCTTCGGTGGCGCCGTAATGGGTGAAGCGTCCGCCAATGCGTGGAGTGATGTTCAGCCAATCGTTATAAGTTTTGGGCAGGTAAACCTGATGCAGCGTGTCCATCCGCATCATGCCATAGTCGTCGGTGCTGCTGTTGGCGTACCGGCGGTTGAGGTAGGCGAGCGAATTTTCGGTGTCGTAAAAGAGCGACGTGTCACCTAGTTGATGACGCGTGCCGCTCAGCCGCAAATCGGGCAGGCGTTGGACGGTTTCATAAAAATCATTCATCCTCGGCTGCATTAGTAAGTTCAGTTCGTAATTCGTCCATTTTTGGTCCAGTTCGAGGAATGAGTTGGGCTGCACATTGTCTCGATACAATCCTTCAAAAAAATCGCGTCTCATATATTCATCTGACTCCAAATTGAAATTGGCCGTGGCGGTGAAGCCATTGGTAGTACTTAGTCGGTGTTGCCATGTAGCCAGATCACGTTCACGATCAATTGCTCGATCGAGCGAATCGGTGAGCGGATCATCATCCCACGCGCGGTAAAGCGAGAGCCGGCCTTCGCCGCCTTCACCGAGGTTGTATAAGAAGTCCGGCCCCATGGCGAAGCCGCGTTGCGAGCGGTAGTCGAAATGAAATTCGCCGCCAAATTTTTCACTGCCCGGCCAGCGCACCGCGCTGAGCATGTAACTGCCCCACTCGCTTTTGATGCCTGGCTCCAAGTGAATGTTCCATGGGTGTCGTTTTAAACTACGCTTATAATAAGGCATATACATCACCGGAAGTTTCCCGAAATGCAGCGATGCATTCCGGAAGATGATATGTTCGCCGGGCACGATTTCCACTTCCTTGGCCTTTATCACCATCGATGGATTTGCCACGTCGTCCGTGGTAAAGGTGGCGTTCTTTGCGGTGTGAACTTTGTTGGTGGTATTCCCAGCCAAGCTTTCACCGTGCATGAAAAACTCAAGATTGCCCGTGCGGAATTGGGCGGACTTAATGTTGCGCGTTTTGAAATCGTACTCCATTCGCTCCGCCTTCCAAATGTTTCCGTCGCGACGTAGCACCACATTACCCGTGGCAGTCATTTGTTCGGTGAGGTGGTTGAATGTGCCGTTGTCGGTGGTAATCTCAGCGGCATCCGGCTGGCCCTCATGATATTTTACCCGAATTCGGCCTGAGCCGACGGTGGTGTTGGAAGCCGCATCAAATTTAATATCCGCGTCGGGTCCTAAGAGCACGATTTTTGTTTTCGACGGACTCAAGCTATCTTGAGCCATTAATCCGCACCCAAAGAATATAATCCCCACAAACGTCAGGTAAAATGATTGCCTCCTCATCAGCACACGCAGTGGAGCACCACATTGCTCACAAGCCAATCCCGACTTATCCCCAGTATGCAATGTGCTCGGTGCCCCGAGTCGGGGTACAGAGCGCACCGAATTCGCCGGCAAGATATTGGCAGCACGATTGACACCCATAGTTTAGGTCATTATTTTTCACCTATGAAACTTGCGTGTCTGCTGATGCTTTGCCTTATTCCCGCCGTTCTCATTGCTGCCCCGCCCAAGGAGGTGAGTAAACAAGGCGAACGCGATTGGGTGGATGCGCGTTATGCGAAGGTGAAGTTCGGCGCGTTTGTCAGCGGCCATATTGCCACGCCGAAGGGGAGCACGCACAAGGGCATCGCTATTCGGGTGGGCGACAAGGGCGAGGGCACGATGGTGTTCGACACTGACCTCTGCGCCTGGCGCGCCGGCTGGACCGGCGGCTTTCTTAAAACCGACCCTGCCCGCTACGGCCTCATCGGCGCGCTGAGGCCCGCTGGCAAAATGATTTTCTCTAATTCAGCTGTTCCTGGTGTGGCGAATCTTAAAGGGTCTTATGCTGATCCTCGGGAACCAAAGAGCGGGCCTTTGCCTAAAAGCCATGCTCGTTACAAAGGTCTACATTTAATATCGGGAAGAGTGGCGATTCGTTATGCCATAGGTGATTTTGACGTCTTTGAGCATCCATGGTGCAAAACAGAGAAGGGGAACGAGATAAAGTTTTTCCGCAATATCCGTGTTCGCAAGAATGGTCTTTCACTAGGATTTAATCATTTACAGGAATCTGGGCGACCGGTGGATATCCTTAAATTGGTAGAAAAATACAACCCGGAATTAACGGTTTATGCGACGATGAATATCTCTCAACTAGATGAACCGCGTCGCTGGGGAGAACCGATTGTATCCAACGGGATTGTCGACAAGCGCAAAACTCCCTTTGCCATCGACACGATCACCATACCCTTTAAGAACGAACACAATGCACTTATGTTCACGGCTGGACATGATTTCACGAGTAATGGTGATTGTTACGTGGCGATGGCGCATGGAGATGTGTGGAAGGTTACGGGCATCGATACGGGATTACAGAAGGTGAAGTGGTATCGGTTTGCCACTGGACTGTATCAGCCGCTGGGGTTGCGGGTGGTGAAGGATCAAGTATACGTGCTGGGGCGCGATCAGATCACTCGTTTGCACGATTATAATAAAAATGGCGAGGCGGATTTTTATGAGACGTTCAATAACGACATCATGATCGGCGGCGGGGGGGCATTCTTACGCGACGTGTTTGGAGACGGATCCGGCGGGTAATTTTTATTTTATCCGCTGCGCCGAGGGCACGCCGCATGGGGGCGTGTTGCTGAAGGTCTTGGCCGATGGCAGTAAACTTTCGGTAGTGGCCACGGGCTTCCGCAATCCCAACGGCCTCGGCGTGGGGCCCAACGGCGTCATCACTGCCGCCGATCAACAAGGCACGTGGGTACCTGAGACGCGGCTGGACGTCATCCGCCCTGGTGGGTTTTACGGTTTTATGCCCAGTCACAAGCGCAAGGTGGCGCCGACCACGTACGACCCGCCGCTGTTGTGGATCCCGCGCGTGCTGGACAATTCTGCCGGCGGTCAAGTGTGGGTGCCGAAGAATTCGTGGGGCTTGTTCGGGGGTGAACTGCTGCACTTTTCGTACGGTCGCTGCTCGATGATGCACATCGTGCGCGATGGGGCGAATGGTGGGGCGGTGCCGTTAGGCGGCCGCTTCCTTTCCGGAGCGTGTCGCGGGCGGTTCAACCCCAAGGACGGCCATCTGTACGTCACTGGTTTGCTTGGCTGGCAAACCTCCGCCATTCGTGATGGCTGCCTCCAACGCGTGCGCTTTACCGGTGAGCCCATCCGCCAGCCCATCGGAATGAAAGTTCACGCCAACGGCATCCGCCTTACCTTCAGTACCGCACTCGATAAAAACATCGCTGAAGACATTGACAGCTGGTCTGCTGAACAATGGAACTACCGATGGACCGCCGCGTACGGCTCCAAAGATTGGTCCGTCAAAGATCCCAATAAACAAGGCCGCGACCTCATTGTCATCAAGAACGTCACACTCCTCCCCGACGGTAAAAGCGTTTTCCTGCAAATCGCAAAAGTCGCCCCAGTTCACTCAATGGCCATCCAATACAACCTCGACACTGCCCAAGGCAAAATCTTCAAAGGCACATATAATTTGACCGTGAATGAAGTAGGCAAAGCGTTGGGTAGATAGTTTTTGACCCTTGATGGTTCAATCCAAAAAACCGTAAGCGGTGAATTAAATCTCCTTTTCAAGCCCTTTCGATAATCTACACTTCCCCAATGAGATGGCTGGTTTTTTTATTAGTGATGGGAAGCGTGTGTGCTGCTGATGCGCCTCGCACAGGGATGTTCACACTTAAAATCGGTGATCGAATGGATGTCAGGATGCACGGTTACACCTTGGCTGAGGGCTTCAGCTTTAGCCACGAGGATATCGTCGGTAAGATTCACATTAAAGCCAACGCGCTACGACAGTTGAACCTTAAGCCCGCACCCACTCCTGCTGCCGCCCGGCGACATGGCGCATTGGTGTATCTTTTTAATGGCGACGAATTGTCCGGCGACATTATAAAACTCACCGACCAATCACTAGAATTCGACACGTGGTACGCTGGGAAACTTTCCATCCCTCGCGCTCAAGTGCAGTGGCTCGTACCTGGCACAGGTGGCGTGGTGTTCGACGGCCCCAAATCCCTCAATGGCTGGGGTGCGGCCATCATCGGCGTGTTGCTCGGCGATGACATCGAAAACGGCGTGGAAGGCATCACCATTCAGGACGTGTTCGCCGACAGCCCCGCCGCCAAGGGAGGTTTGCAAATCGGTGATATCATCACTCACATCAACGGTAAGCCGTACACAAAAAAAGAACTAATGATCGCCTTCGTGAAAAGCCAAAAAATCGGCGATAAACTCAAGGTGGGTTTGCTGCGTGGCGATAACGTGAAGGTGCAGGCCGACATCACCCTCGGCTCGTTGCATTGGGAATTTGACAATGGCTCTTTCATCAGCAAAGGCACCGGCTACGTCATCGGCAAAGAACTCAAATGGCCACCCATGGCCAGCGTGGATTTCGACCTCGAATGGGAACGCGACATCGCGCTCGATGTGATGCTCTGCACCGACCGCCTCCACAGCGTCAGCTATCAAAACGCCTACCTTCTGCGCCTTACCGGTGGCCCGAGCTACCTTTACCGCAACACCAGTGCCGGTGAAGGCGATCTGCAAACCACCAGCCTCGGCAGCGGTAATCCCGCTTGGGGCTCCGCGCGCAAGGCGCACGTCTCCATCCGTTTGGACCGCCGCACTGCTACCATTGCGCTACTCGTCAATGAACGCCTCGTTCGCAAGTGGGTGGACCGCGCCGGTTTCGCCGGTAAAGGCAACGTACTACAATTTAATCCCCGAACTGATTCCAGAATGGCTATTCACAACCTGCGCATCAGCGAATGGAACGGTCGCCTTCCAAAAGCAAGCCCGTCCGTTGGTCAATCTGGCGCGCAAGACGCCCTCCAATTCCACAAAGGCGAGCAACTCACCGGTCAAATCCTCACCATCGCCCAAGGTAAACTTAACTTAAAATCGGACTTTGGCCCCATCTCCATACCCCTCGGCAAAATTGCCAACATCTCCTTCGCCAGGAAAAAAGATCAAATCCCCGATCCCAAACCGAACGGACCGCAGTTGAAATCATTCAATTTAGGCAGAATGGGAAAAGTTTCCGTTAATCTCCTCGAATGGTCACCCAAAGCCGTGCGGGTGATTTCACCCGTGCTGGGCGAACTGAACCTGACCCCTTCGATAATCAATTCTGTGCAATTCAGGTAGCCACCATTTCTGACTCAGTGCTCCTGATTTTTGGAGGCGAAGCCGCACTCACGTTTAAAACCCATACCCCACCTCACGCGCCAATTTCTCCAACCACCGCGCTGCATTCACTTGCCCTTCGGTGGCCGTGGTAAGATCTGTTAACGCTCGGCAATCATCCAAAACCTCAGCGAGGGCAGGGCGATCCTTCACCATTCCCGCTAATCCAACGCAGCGGCAACCATTCGCGCGCGCGCGTTTAGCCAGTTCGCCGACACCTTTGCCCATCACCGTTTGGCGGTCCATCGCGCCCTCGCCCGTCACCACCACATCTACCTCGCGGAGTATAGCGTTCAGCCCTGCTGCCTTCGCAAAAATCTCAAACCCAGACCTAATCTTCGCTCCCGCAAAACAACTTAGTCCAAACCCAAGTCCCCCCGCTGCCCCTGCGCCTGGTAAACTCGCAACATCTTCGCCCATCTGTGTCTCCCAAATCTCCGCCAACCTCTCTAGTGCTGCCTCCGCTTGCGGAATACATTCCTCCACCAAACCCTTCTGCGGCCCGTAAACTCGCGTGCACCCATTAAGTCCAAGCAACGGGTTTTGGACATCGCTCGCGACAATTATTTCACCGGGTAATTTGGTTTCCGTTGGGTGGATCTTTCTTAGGTTTACCAAATCAATCCAATCGTAGATTGGTTCACCTCGGTCATTTTCAAAATGCCAACCCAATTCCCGAGCCATCCCGAATCCCCCATCGTTTGTAGCGCTCCCTCCAATCCCGATGATGATCTGGCGGCAGTTGTTAAACCGCTCATCGCGCAACACAATTCCAAGCCCGCAGGAATCCAACGTCAGCGGTTGACGTTTCTTAGCCGACAACATCGCCAACCCAAGAATGTTAGCCGACTCAATAATTGCTGTACCAGAATTACCATCGATCCAACAAGGCACGTTCGTTAGGGCGTGCGATGCATCTTGCGTTTCAATCGCAAGCGAATTAGCCCCTAGCGCTCCCGCCATCAACGCCCCAAACCCATCACCTCCATCGCTAATAGGAAGCTGCGTCAGTCTGTCCTCCGGTCGCGCCGACTTCCACCCCCGCGCGATCGCCTTCGCCGCTTGCGGAGCGGTAAGCGTGCCCTTAAATTTATCGGGCGCGATGAGAATGGAAAGAGGCAAGAAGGAAGGGTAAATGCCCGATGCCCAATACCCAAGCTCCAAGGAACGCCTAAGTCAGAATCCCCAAAGTGACGGGAGCATGGCCATCGTTTATTTATTGAAACTTCAAACTTGAAACTTGATCCTTACTCTGTCATTTTCTACTCACCTATGGATAAAGCAAACATCACTTGTTACCTCAAGCCAACTTGTGGCTGGAGCGAAGGGGTGCGGTCGGTACTGCGCAAGTACGACCTCACTTGGGACGAAAAAGACGTGGTCAACAACCCCGAGCACCGCGCCGAAATGGTCGAACGCAGCGGGCAAATGCTACAGCCATGTGTTGAAATCAACGGCAATATGCTGGCCGACGTCAGTGGCGATGAAGTGGAGGCGTGGTTGCTGGCCAACAGCGTTGTCGGCACCACCACCGCCGAGGCTGACGCACCGACTGATCAACCGTGTGCGCACGAGATGCCTGAGGCACAGTCGATGCAGTTCAAAAGTTAGCACCGGCAAAATTTTGCAACGGGCCGGTGATTCCCGGCCCGTTTTTTTATCGCGTGAAAACCATCTGCAACCCCGCCGCGATGCAGCGCCAAGCCCAGCGGTGGAAACGTGAAGGCGAGCGCGTGGCACTCGTGCCCACGATGGGCGCACTTCATGCGGGGCACGTAAGCCTCATTCCTCGCGCGCGCAAAGCGGCCGGTGTGAACGGCATCGTCGTCGTCAGCATTTATGTGAACCCCACGCAGTTCAATGTCGCCAAGGATTTACGCTCTTACCCGCGCCCGTTGGCCGCGGATAAGAAACTTTGCTATGCTGAAGGTGTGGACGTGGTTTTTGCCCCAAAGTCGCTTTACGAAAATGACGCTAGTACCACAATTAACGAAACCGTTGTGTCACTAGGGATGGAAGGTGAATCACGCCAAGGTCATTTTCGAGGGGTGGGCACAGTGGTTGTGAAGCTCTTCAATTTGGTGCTGCCAACCTCCGCAATCTTTGGCGAGAAAGATTGGCAACAAGCTTCACTCATCCGCCGAGTGACGCGTGATTTAAATTTACCCACGCGTATTATCATCGGCCCCACTGTGCGTGAGGCCGACGGCCTAGCTTGCAGCTCGCGCAATGTGTTCTTGAATAAATCCGAACGCCAACAAGCCGCCGCGTTGTGGCAAGCGATCGGTTTGGCTCGCGCGGCCGTCCATAATGGAAACTTGCGCGGATTAAAACGGCGGTTGATACATTCCATAGAACAACAACCAGCAGCGAAAGTGGATTACGTTGAGTTTTTTGATGAAAAAATGATGCGGCCTGTGAAGCCAATGAAAGGCGCGCGAATGGCGCTGGCAGTGTTCATCGGAAAGACGCGATTGATTGATAACGCTCGGTTATAGGCAAGGGCATCAAATATGAAAAATTTTGATTATATCGTGATCGGTAGTGGCATCGCGGGATTAACCTATGCTCTCAAAGTTGCGCCGCACGGGCGGGTGGCTATCATCACCAAAAAAAATCTCACTGAGGCCAATACCCAATACGCGCAGGGTGGTATCGCGGCGGTGACAAAACCCACGGACACGTTTGACCTGCACGTGGCTGATACGTTGCGTGCGGGCGCGGGATTATGTCGCGAGGAAGTGGTGCGTGCGGTAGTGGAGGATGGGCCCGATCGCATTGAGGAATTGATCGCGCTCGGGATGGAATTCACGCGCGGTGAAAGTATCTCGGCTGATGGTGAACGGTTTTACTCGTTGGGCAAAGAGGGTGGGCACTCGAAACGGCGCGTGTTGCATTCGAAGGATGCCACCGGTCGCGAAGTGATGCGTGCGTTGCTCTCGGCCATTGAGCGTTCGCCAAATGTTTCGGTGTTCGAGGATCACTTCGCGATTGATTTGATTACAACTGAGAAGCTTGAGCGATCAGGGGAAAATCGTTGTCTTGGCGCGTATGTGCTAAACCGCAATTCCGGCGAGGTGGAAACCTTTAGTGCGCCGCACACATTGTTGGCCACAGGGGGTTGCGGTAAAGTTTATCTATACACGACCAACCCCGATATCGCGACGGGCGATGGCGTGGCGATGGCCTTTCGCGCGGGCGTGCCGGTTGCGAACATGGAATTTACGCAATTCCATCCGACGTGTCTGTTTCATCCGAAAGCAAAATCCTTTCTCGTGAGCGAAGCCTTGCGTGGTGAGGGCGCGGTATTAAAGGGTTTGGACGGGCGCGAATTTATGGACACCGCGCATCCAATGGCCAGTCTCGCCCCTCGTGATATCGTGGCGCGCGCGATCGATAGCGAAATGAAACGCACCGGCGCGGAGCATATGTTGCTGGATATTACGCATAAATCTGCGCCATTCATCATCGACCGTTTCCCGAATATTTACCGAACGTGCCAGGCCTTTGGCGTGGACATCACTAAAGACGCTATTCCCGTGGTGCCCGCCGCGCACTATCAATGCGGCGGCGTTGTGGCCGGCGTGAACGGCCAAACTGAATTACCCGGATTGCTGGCGGTGGGCGAAGTGGCCTGCACCGGCTTACACGGCGCGAATCGGCTCGCCAGTAATTCGTTACTCGAAGGCCTCGTGTGTGCTCATCGTGCGGCGCAGTACTCCACCACCGAACCGCTGCCGCCTATTGAGGCTACCATCCCTGCATGGCATTCGGGCGATGCGACGGATCCGGATGAGTTGGTGGTGGTGTCGCATAATTGGGATGAGATTCGCCGGTGTATGTGGGATTACGTGAGCATCGTGCGCACACAAAAACGCCTGCGCCGGGCGCGTGCACGCGTCGAAAATCTGCGCGAAGAAATCCGACAATATTATTGGGACTTTAAAGTGACGGCGGATTTGCTCGAGCTGCGCAACATCGCCCAAGTGGCCGAACTGATTATCGGCTGCGCCCTCGAGCGCCCTGAGAGCCGTGGGCTTCATTACAACCTCGATCTCCCCGGCCAAGACGAAACGTGGGCCCAATGCGATACCGTGCGCCGGCGTGCGGTTCCTGAAGGAGTTGTCGGAGTGACTGATTGAAAACAGCTTGAAAAATCTTCGGGAAGGGATACCTTTTCCGCCCTTGCGCGCTTAGCTCAGTGGTAGAGCACATCGTTCACACCGATGGGGTCGTAGGTTCAAATCCTGCAGTGCGCACCATCCATTTACAGCCTTTAAAAACAGGGCTTTTGTCTTTTCACGCACCTCCAAATGGTCAAAGTCACAACAAAAGTCACAACAAGTCTGGCTATGTTTGGCCGCGTATGACTAGTACTGGAGAGACACTACCCCCCAACGGCTGTCGCCTGCATATACACCCCCCTCTTTTTTGCAGGGGTAAAAAAAGACTCCACGTATTTACACCAGAGCCGGTGAGGCATAGGGTGGCGGGCATGAAGCAGGTTCTCTTGATGATTGCGATTGCGATTACGGTGGTGGGGTGTGGGGAAAAGGCAACACCACCCAAGGCCTTCACCAACACCTTGGGCATGAAGTTTGTTCCGGTTCCGGGGACGGAGGTATCGTTTTGCATTTGGGAAACGCGGGTAAAGGATTACGCGGCGTACGCGGCGGCGAATGCGGGGGTGGATGGGAGTTGGAAGGAGCCGGCTTATTTTAAGAGAAAAGGATTCAAGCAGGCGGACACGCATCCGGTGGTGGATGTGAGCTGGATCAGAGGGGTAACCCCATGACACCGGAGATGAAAAAGCTGGCACGCCGCCGCCTGTGGCTCGGCATCACGAACGTCGGCTTCTGGGTGTTGACGGCTGCAGCGGGCCTTTACTGGCTGGCGAGCTATGATACCAGCGACCTCGGCATCCGTCGTCTCGGTTTCATATTGGGGGCGGCGGTCGCGGTCCAGGCCGTGTTCGATTTCATCGGCGGCATTTTGCTGATGCCCGAACCACGGCCAACGATCACGGCCTTCCTCCATCGCTGGTCGCGCGGCGCGCTCGTTCACTCGCTGGTGCTGACCGGAGTGGGTTTCCTGAGCTACGTCAGCTTCCGACTCTCGGGCGGATTCTGTTTTGCCATTCTGCTCGCGACAGCGGGGCTGGCGCTCGGCCGTCGGCAACTCTTCCGCGCGATGGAAGGTGTTCCAATCAAGGAAACTCCGCATGATGGCGGAACGCTTCTGACCGCCAACACCACCGACCCGGCTTTCACCGGTGGGATCGTAGGTTTTGGACGTCGCGCCAAAAGCCTGATACCGGAACGTTGGTTGGCAAATTTGCCGAAGGAAGAACTCGCCGTGGAATCGGGCCGGCGTCAGTGGCAGTTGGAGAATGGCCTGCCTGACCGTGCATTCATTCTGGTTCTCGGTTGGAATCTCATCGGTGGTTTTTTCGGATCGCTCATCTTCAAACTCGCCGAGTGCACCCCAGCCGAAGCATTGCTCGGCCACGCCTGTTGGATGACGCTTTGGACGTTCGGCAGTCTGCTGATACTGCCGACGTTGAGTCGTAAAGCCGTCTTCGCCGCTGACCGCGCTGCTGCCGATTCTGGCCACGACCCGCGGCCATGGATTGCTCGCTTTCCCAACTTGGTCGGCGAAGACGGCAGTTCAAATTCCACCGTGCAAAAGATCTTTTACCCGATTCCGTCAGCCTCGCTGCGGTTGCGCCAACTTGAGAAACCGCTGTCAGGTTTTGTTGCCGGCAATCTCGCGCGCAGCAACCTCTACTACTCTTGGGCCACGTTGACGTTGTTGGGGCGTGCCGTGCATTGCAACGTCGGCCGCCCGGCGCTTTGGGTTTCCCCACCCTCGGCATGAAACGGGCGGCGGCCCGGTCGCCCCTGTTTTCGAACTCCCGGTTGAGCCAGGAATTTACATTGCCAATGCCGGGCAATCAGTCCTACGACAACGCCATTCAGGAGTTCAAACAGTATGGCCTACCGGACTGGCTGCGCGATTTGTTTGGAATTCTCAAACTGACTTTTGCGCTGCTGCTGCTCATCGGCATTGAGCGGAAGCCTTCCGCCATAGCAGGCGGTCTGGGCATCGCCTTCCTAATGGGATGTGCGTTTATCATACATCTGCGAGTGAAGAATCCGTGGTTCAAGATGCTGCCCTCGCTGACCTTGCTGGTGCTCTCCCTGACCATAGCGGTCATCAATTACCGACTCCTCAACGCGTGATGACGAGCGGCACAGGGGAGAAAGCGACCCCACCCACTCCCTTCGGGGGGACTGTTGTATTCTTATGGGGCTGTGAGAATTTTTTGGGTGGTTGCGGATTGCATCGATGGTTGGCGTTGGTAGGGTGGCGGGCATGAAGCAAACCTTATTGATATTGATGTCTGTGGCGTTGGTGGGGTGTGGGAAGAAGGATTTACCGGAACCACAGGCGAAGACTCCTGAAACTCCAAAGACGGATGTGAACGCGACAGCCACGCCGAAGATTCAACCAAAGGTAGGGGCGAAGAATCCGCAGACGCCCAAAGCTACCTCCGCCAAGCTCATTGCCGACCCCACAGTTGAGATGGTGATTCGTATATCACTCGAGAAACCGAAAGGCAAACTCACCGAGGCGGATTTGGCGAAAGTCACACGGCTTAGCTTGTACAAAACCCAAATCACCGACGAGAGAATCAAGGAGGTGGCCAAGTTGCAGAACCTCCACGTCCTTGTTTTGACCCGAACCAAAGTCACTGACGCGGGCATCAAGGAATTGGCCAAGTTGAAGCAGCTCACCTCGCTTGGCTTGGAGCGCACCGATATCACCGACGCGGGCCTCAAGGAATTGGCCAAGTTGAAGAAGCTCGATGAGCTGTTTTTGAATAACACCAAAATCACCGACGAGGGCCTCAAGGAATTGGCCAAGTTGCAGAAGCTCCGATTGCTTGGCTTGAGCGCCACCGATATCACCGACGCGGGCCTCAAGGAGGTGGCCAAGTTGCAGAACCTCACCTTCCTTAACTTGGGCAGTACAAAAATCACCGACGCGGGTGCGGCTGAATTAAGTAAGGCGTTGCCCAAGTGTTCAATTCACCAATGACCCGCTCCCTCTTCATAAGCCTCCGTCACCGTCGTCTCAATCAGGTCCCCCAACAGCATTTACACCAGAGCCGGTGAAGCGTAGGCTGGCGGGCATGAAGACCGCACTGATTGCTTTGTTGGGAGGGCTGCCTGTGGGGTGCGCCATGAATGCCCGATTCATATTCCTTCTGACGGTGATTTTGGCCTTTCCGAGCCCAGCAGCAACCATTGACACTTTTGTGGGAACGGGAGAACCCGGATACACCGGCGATGGCGGTCCAGCCTCCAAGGCACGCATCAATGGCCCATTCGGCGTGGTGCGCGGGCCAGATCGTGCCCTGTACCTTTGCGACACCTTCAACCACGCCATCCGCCGTGTGGACGGAAAATCCGGCATCATCACCACCGTGGCTGGCACCGGCCAAAAAGGTTGGAGCGGCGACGGCGGCCCTGCCACCAAGGCACGCTTAAACGAGCCTTACGAGGTGCGTTTCGACCGCGCGGGCAACATGTTTTTCGTGGAAATGAAAAACCACCTTATCCGGCGCGTGGACGCCCAGACAGGCCGCATCAGCACTGTGGCCGGTACTGGAGATGCAGGCTTTTCCGGCGATGGAGGTCAGGCGGTTAAGGCACGGCTGAAGGCGCCACACAGCATCCAATTCGGCCCCAACGGCAACCTATACATCTGCGACATTGGCAATCACCGTATACGTCGGGTGAATTTGGATACCGGGCGTATTGTTACCTTTGCCGGGACCGGCGAGCGAAAACGAACTCTCGATGGTGCTCCCATTGCTGGCACCCCACTGAACGGCCCGCGCGCGATTGATTTCGCGGGGCACCAAATGTGGCTGGCTCTGCGCGAGGGCAACGCGGTGTACCGACTGGACCTGAAAAAAGGCACGATCCACCACGAGGCCGGCAAGGGAAAGAAAGGGTTTACCGGTAACGGGGGGGCAGCAAAGAAGGCAACCCTCTCGGGCCCCAAGGGAATTGCAGTGGGTCCGAAAGGGAATGTTTACTTGGCCGACACGGAAAGCCACACGGTACGTATGATAGACCGCCATACCGGTCGGATAGAGTTGATCGCCGGCGACGGGAAAAAGGGCGATGGTCCCGTAGGCGATCCATTGAAATGCCGCATGGATCGGCTGCACGGGATTTTTGTGGACCATGACGGCTCGGTTTACATCGGCGACACCAACACCCACCGTATCCGCGTGGTGCGTCCATAAGGGTTAAAAAAACATAAATGAAATTTTCCAGCACGGTCTGGTTGTGGTGTCGGAAAGAAGAAACCTTAAATAGCATATTTCAGTTTTCGTCCCCTAGCAGCATTTACACTAGAGTCGGTGAGGCGTAGGGTGGTGGGCATGAAGCAGTTCCTCTTGATGATTGCGGTGGTGGCGTTGGTGGGGTGTGGGAAGAAGAAGGAAGATGGCAATACAGGCGTGGTAAATCCTAATAAGCCTTCGCCCAAAGCCATCCCCGAAAAGCTCATTGCCGACCCCATTGTAGAGAAGGCAATTCGGCAGGAACTCAAGAAGCTTGAAGGCAAACTCACCGAGGCGGATTTGGAAAATGTCACTCACCTTCACTTGATGACTCCCCCCCAAATCACCGACGCGGGTCTCAAGGAGGTGGTCAAGTTACAGAACCTCACCGAGCTTATCTTGGACTACACCCGAATCGCCGACGCGGGTCTTAAGGAGGTGGCTAATTTGCAGAAGCTCGAAAGGCTTGCATTGAGCGAAACAAAAATCACCGACGCGGGCCTCAAGGATATTGCCAAGTTGCAGAAGCTCACCAAGCTTGACTTGGACAAAACCAAAATCACCGACGCGGGCCTCAAGGAGGTGGCCAAGTTGCAGAGGCTCGTCGGGCTTTACTTGCACTCTACCCAAATCACCGACGCGGGCCTCAAGGAAGTGGCCAAGTTGAAGCAGCTCGAAGAGCTTGGGTTGACCGGCACCCAAATCACCGACGCGGGCCTCGGGGATATTGCCAAGTTACAGAACCTCACCAAACTTTACTTGCAGCTCACCAAAATCACCGACGCGGGTGCGGCTGAATTAAGGAAGGTGTTGCCCAATTGTAATATCACCCACAGCTATAAGAAAGACTAGCCCGCTCACCCAAACCAACCGATTTGGATTCTCCTGCCAAACCTGTACGGTTTTTCGATCCATGCGATTCCAACTTACATTTATCTGGCTGGTAGCATTCGGCCTACACGCTGCTCCGCAGCCAAATATTGTTTTTATTCTCGCGGATGACTTGGGCATTGGCGACGTGAACTGTTATGGCGAGGAGCAGTGTCAGATTGAGACGCCCAATATTGATACGTTGGCCAAGGGTGGATTACGTTTTACTGATGCTCATGTGCAGGCCTCAGTGTGTGTGCCTACGCGTGTGGCGATCATGACAGGGCGGTACCCTTGGCGTTTCGGATCACCGCAGCGAGGCGGGTCTTGGGGTTTTCTGGGGCCGCGGTTTGGGACGGATACCTTCACCTTGGGGAAGATGTTGCGCGCGGCAAAGTATCGCACCGGCTATGTGGGCAAGTGGCATCTTGGCACGGTGATGGAGACCAAAGATGGCAAGGTGCAGGATCCCACGAATGTGGACTACACCAAGCCGCTCAAGGTGGGACCGGTGCAGCATGGGTTTGATGAGAGTTTTATTCTCCCCGGCTCATTGGATATGTATCCCTACGCCTTTGCGCGGAACAACATCTGGCAAGGCGAGGTGACGGCGCAGAAGGGCTGGAGTGCCTTCAATCGCGTGGGACCGGCGGAAAAAGATTTTGAGGATCACGAAGTCATTGAGACATTTTATCGCGAGGCGGAGACTTTTATTGGCAAACAGAAGGAGGAGAACCCTTTCTTTTTGTTTCTCGCGCTGACCGCGCCGCATACGCCCACCAGCCCGGGTAAGGCGTGGCAGGGCAAAAGCAAGCTGGGAGTGTACGGCGATTTTGTGATGGAGGTGGATAGCGCTGTGGCGCGTGTTTTGGGCGCGTTGAAAAAGCGCGGCCTGTACGAAAACACGCTGGTGCTCTTTGCCTCCGACCATGGCGCGGCGCCGTATGCGGGCAATATTCTCAAGGCTACCCCCAACCAGATGAGGTCACTGGAGAAAAAGGGCCACTACTGCAGCGGGCCGCATCGAGGATACAAATTTAGCGTGTATGAAGGGGGGCTTCGCGTACCGCTGATTGCCCATTGGCCAAAGGGGATTAAGGCCGGTGGCACAAATCATTCCCTGGTGGGCTTGTGTGATCTCATGGCGACCTTTGCTGAGTTGAGCGGGGGCAAGCTCACGCCGCAACAGGCACCTGACTCCATTAGTTTTGCGCCGCTCTTGAAGAACCCCAAATCGAAGGGTGCACGCGAGAATCTGGTGATGCAATCTATTGGCCCATTCGTGGTGCGAGATGGCGATTGGAAACTTTGCCTGTGCCCCGGCAGCGGTTCTCACGGCAGGTATGGTAACACACCCGGCATGGATGAGGCATGGCGCGCGAAGCTCAAAGAATTTGGCAAGACGCCCACGTGGAAGGACATCGCCAAGGCCCCCTTCGTGCAGCTCTTTAACATGGCCGACGATCCGCACGAGGATCACAACCTCGCTGCGAAGGAGCCTAAGCGTGTGGCGCGTATGGTGGCTCTCTTGCGTCAGCAAATCACCAATGGCCGCAGCACGCCGGGGCCCAAGCTTGCCAATGAACGGCCGCGCATTAACATCAACCAGCGCGTGCCTGAGTTCGTGCGGAAGCAGTTGAAGTAAATCACGTGTGATGCCACGATATGCGGGATGCGATATTGGATTGGCATTTTGATTTTGCTGCTGGTTGCCCCAATCGTTTCCACCGCGGAGTGGAACCAGTTTCGTGGGCCGAACGGCTCCGGCGTAGCGGTCAACTCCAAGCCGCCAGTGAATCTCGATCCCTCACGGCCAACCTGGAAAGTGGCTGTTCCGGTGGGGCACTCGTCGCCAGTATTGTGGGGGGGTAAGCTTTTCCTGACTGGCGTGGTTGATTCGCGGCTGGTCACGCTGGCGTTCGACAAGGCTACCGGCAAACGGCTCTGGCAGCGCCAAGCGCCGGAGGCGCAGCTGGAACGTGTGCATCAGGCCAGCAGTCACGCAGCGCCCACGCCGGTGGTGGATAAGGGCCGTGTGTATGTCTACTTCGGCTCGTTTGGCATGCTGTGCTACGACCACGACGGCAGGGAGCTTTGGCAAAAAAAGTTACCCGTACCGCGCACACTTTACGGAACGTCATCTTCTCCTGTTGAGTATGAAAAGCTCATCATTTTGGTTTTGGATGATGATAACAATCTGCCCCGCAGCCGACTGAGCCGTTCCAAGGTTATCGCTATCAACAAGGCAAACGGTGATACCAAATGGGAAACCCAGCGCCCCTTCCATCGTAGCGGCTGGTCCACTCCTGTTATTCTGCGCCACTCCGAAGGGGCGGAGTTGGTGGTGTTGGGCAACGGGCGCTTGTGTGGCTACGCACTACCGGGCGGGCGAGAGCTTTGGCACGTGACGGGGTTTTCGCGCGAGACGATTTCCGCGCCGGTGGTCGCCAATGGCATGGTTCTGGCCTCCGCCTCACGCCGTGGCGGCGGCGGCAACGACAAGGTGGATCCGGAACCGTTTTGGAAGTCAGTGATCCATTTCGATCAAAACAAGGACGGTAAATTGCAGCGTAAGGAAATGACCGGACACTTCACTTTCCCCTTCCGCCCGGAGTTACCGTACGGACACCCCGGCTACGGCATGCCGCTACCTAAGGACCCGCCGCAACGCGCACGCCGGCTGGACGGCATCTTCGGCTGGTTGGACAAGAATCGCGACGGCGATTGGACGCGCGAGGAGTTCAAGGCCAATTTCTCACACGGCAACGGCAAACCCTTGCTTATTGCCGTGAAGCCCGGCGGGCGTGGCGATATCACCAGTACGCACCTCGCTTGGGAACACAACCGCGGCAT
This sequence comes from Verrucomicrobiota bacterium, assembly GCA_028343615.1. GTDB lineage: Bacteria > Verrucomicrobiota > Verrucomicrobiia > Limisphaerales > UBA1100 > JACNJL01. The sequence goes on along the minus strand of JAOLZA010000021.1, from coordinate 19,998 downwards.
CCCGGAAATTCCCTCGCCGTTGGCGCACGAAGGACGCGTGTTCATGGTCCGTAGCGGCGGCATCCTCACCGCAGTGAACGCTACCTCCGGAAAGCCCCTTTACAGCGAACGCCTAGGTGCCTCTGGCCAATACAGCGCCAGCCCCATCCTCGCCAACGGCCATCTCTACCTCGCCTCCGAGCCCGGCCAAATCACCGTAGTGAAGGCCGGCGACGAGCTGGAGGTGGTGCATCAGGCCAGGCTCAACGACTTTATCTATGTCTCACCCGCATTTGATACCGATACTCTTTACGTTCGCAGCGCAAAATTCCTCTGGGCATTTAGGAAAGGAAAATAAGTGTAGATGGTCATGATTGTTTTAATTGCCTGATGAGGATGAGTCGCTAAACTTGCAGCAGGAATCTTGTATCCGAGTGAGTAACGACCACATGAATCACATAACAAAAAACAGGTTTTCAAGGCGTCAATTGCTTCAGGTCGGGGGCATTGGAGCACTGGGGTTGTCGCTACCGGATTTTCTTCTGGCTGAGGAGTCCAAAAAGCCGTTTCGCTCGGCCAAATCGTGTATCTTCATTCATCAATACGGAGGACTGAGCCAACTGGATTCATGGGACATGAAGCCGGGGGCACCACAGGAGATCCGTGGACCGTACAAACCAATTAAAACCGCAACGCCGGGGTTCCACGTTTGCGAACTGATGCCAAAATTGGCCAAGTTGTCGGAACAGTATGCGGTCATTCGCTCGATGACCCACAAGGTCGCGGAACACAAGCTGGCAAACTCCATGTTGCTCGCCGGTCGTGCACAACCCGCAGCGAATGACCCATCATTCGGCGCCATGATTGCAAAGCTGCGCCCCTCAAAGGCGAGTATCCCAGATCATATGTGGCTGCAGAAATTTGGCGGAGGCGCAGCGCCTCCAGATCACACGTACTTGACTGGTGGCCACTTAGGCATGGCTTATGCTCCAATGCTGATTGGGAAAAACCATGATGATAACCCGGCTTCGGATAATTTTCGGGTTCGCGCATTTGATGCGCCGGATGATGTCTCGGCACAGCAACTGAACACGCGTCGCAATCTTCTGGAAGCGGCGCAACAACTTTCTCCCGTCGGAAGCACATCGGAATTTGATTCCTTCGAAACCCACCAGCGTAGATCTATTGATCTGCTGAACGGCAAGGATGCTAGAGAAGCGTTCAAAATTGAAAACGAAAGCGCCCGGGTTCGTGATCGCTATGGTAGAAATCCCCTAGGCCAGAACCTATTGCTCGCTCGCCGCTTAATTGAGGCAGACGTGCGGCTGGTCAATGTCGCTGCGTGGACAGGCCTGGCCAAGGGCGAAAAATTTGTCAGTGTTGAAACTTGGGACATGCATGGAAACGCCGACGTGGGCATTTTTGAGAACGGCTGGAACGGATTGCCATTTGCACTGCCCCGAACCGATCAGGCGGTTGCAACATTGATTGAGGATCTTCGCGAAAGAGGATTGCTTGATTCGACACTGGTCGTGCTCGTGGGCGAATTTGGCCGTGCGCCAAAAATCAGCAAAGGCGCCAAGCGCATCGGCCGCAATCATTGGCCTCAATGCTACTCCGCAATGCTTGCGGGTGCGGGGATTCAGGGCGGAAGCGTTTACGGGGAATCGGACAAACACGCAGCCTACGTTAAATCGAATCCGGTATCCCTTGAGGATTTCACGGCGACACTCTTCGCGGCAATGGACATTAATCCCGCATCACGACTTGGCCGCGATGGATTCACAGTGCCTGCCAGCACCGGAAATCCGATTGAAGAACTACTTTAGATGATTTAACTCAAAAACCCTACAGAGCCCCATTTCTCTCAATGTTCTTCCTATGTCTAGAGTGATGTTGGTGTGTGGGATTCTCCAGAGAATTGGGGAGAACAGTGGGATTGAATTGAGGGTCCTTTTGAGCTTCTCTGAATCAGGATGGTGGATTCCCGGAAAACGGTTGCCCTTCGTCGTTGTCAGGAGCAGGGTTTCGAGTAATCGATTGGATCGAAGTTCGATTAATGTTTCATGAAAAATAACCTCATATTCTTTGTCGCCGTATTTTCCTTCTGCCTTCAGCTGGGACATGTGCATGGAGCTGAACAATTGCCAACCGAGTGGCGAATCACAGCTGGAAACTGGCGCTTTGCTGACGGTATACTTTCGGTTGACTCTATGAATGCTGAGGCTCGTGTGACGTTCGGAGAAGATTCTTGGCAGAACTACGAAATCAAAGTGACCGCCACATTCCTGAAGGTGCAGAATAACTCTCGTTGGCTCGCAATCGTATTTCGCGGTGCTCGTGACGGCTCCACGCCCTGGTCGCAGTTTCCTATACGATTGAAGACCAGCGGTCACAGTGGCTCGGAATTCGCCGTTCGGAAAGATAGCAAACACTGGGATGTACGTCAGCGTGTTCGTGCGGTTAAAGACTCACAAATTGGTCGACCGCGGCAACTCCGCGTGGTCGTGCAAGGTAGCAATGTGCAGGGGTTTCTCGATGGTCAACTGCTAGTCGAGAGTCCCTTCTGCATGGACCGTAACACGGGCTGCGTTGGCTTGTCGGTTTCTGGCTGCATGGCCAAATTCGAAGATTTCAAAGTCCGCCGTCTGCCCGACACGCCGCAAATCCTCCAGAAAGATCTAAAGCCATTTGAGGTGGTCGCCCACCGAGGCTTTTCGGCCGTTGCACCGGAAAACACTTTGGTGGCAATTCAAAAGGCAATCGAAGCGGGGGCCACCGGCTGTGAATTCGATGTCTATGCCGCTAAAGACGGCCCAGTCGTGTTGATGCATGACGCTACCGTTAATCGCACAACCGACGGGATCGGTAAGGTAACCGAACTAACGGTTGCCCAACTCCGCCAGATGGATGCTGGTTCCTGGAAGGATCAACGCTACGCGGGCGAGTCTGTCCCGACGCTCAAAGAGGCACTCAAAACACTCAAGGGCTCCGGCTGCCAAGCGGTAATCGAGATCAAGATGGAGGGCATCTCCAAACGAGTCGTCGAAACCGTTCGCGCGGCCGGCATGCTCGACCAGTGCGCCGTGATCGCTTTCAGTGCAACCGTGGTAAAGGAGGTTCGCGCATTGGAGCCCCGCCTCCCTTGCGCCTGGTTGTCGGGCGAGAAATTAAAGGGCTCGCCTTCCCAAAGGGCCGCCTGGATCGCCAGCAGAGCCAAACAGTGTAATACGAACATGGTCGACCTGAACTACAACATGCTATCAGCCGAGGTGCTGGCAGAACTGAAGAAGCGTGGCCTGATCGTGTGGACGTGGACGGTCAACGACCCGGTTATCATGGAGGGCCTAATGCGTTGGGGGATTCAAAGTATCACGACCGACCGACCCGACCTGGCCGCCAAACTTTCAAAACGTGCCGGTGGTCGCAATAACCCACCCGATCATCTCAGATAAATCATAAATCACGATGAGACCCAAGTCTCTCGTGAGATCTCACATCTCTCGACACAACTCACACAGTTATCTCCGCGACTAATTCTCTGAATCCCCTCTGAACTCAATCAGAGAAATACCATAAACCCACAGACTCCAATTGGGATAGTGAGGGAAAGAGTGAGATGTGTTTTGGGTATTGAACCCAACAAATATCGAATTGCGCGTTATACGAAGCTATTCGGAACTTGTTAAGAGAATCTGGTTGATTCCTCTTTCCTAAATGACGCATGTACTTAGAGCAGCTGTATGGAGACAAAGAAAAAATCAGCCGATGATTCTGGCCAGTCCGGCTCGGTTGAAGAGGAGAGCAAAGTGAAAACGGATTCACCAGCAGGGCTAGTCTTCGGCGGCTTATGGCCGAACGGGTTGCCTTACGGGCACGGAGCTTTCCTCTTATTCTTATTATTAACTCTGCTTTTGGGTTACGGGCTACCCTATGATAAACCGGAACTGCCGCAGCGGGATTATCGTGCTGAATACAAATCAGCTGAAGAGAAGGCCCAAATAACACAGAAGTATGAACAAAAAAAAGAAGCGTATGATGAGGCCAAGAAAGCTTGGGACGAAGGTGGAGAGAAAGCCAGACGGGGCTGGATCGTTGCCGGCCGGAATCTGGCAAAATTCTCCACCGTCCTCTGGGTGGGCTATTGTCTGATTACCCTTGGATTAATCCCTTTGGCTCGCGCAATTCCAAAGCATTTCGGCAAACAACTTTCAGTGACCCTGATGCCTATTCTTATGCTTGGGGTGGTCTATGCTCTGGCGAAATTGATTTTGGATTGGATACCTGTCTCGGGTTGGCCTACGGCCAATTCAATGGAATTGCAGGGTCAATCCTTATGGAAAGTATTGGGCCAACTCATTGTGCACCTCACCCATCCGCTTGCTAACATGGTGGTTACTTTGAAAGAGTTTGCCGTAGATAAATGGTTCGTCCCGCTAATGTTCGTAGCGGCTACCATTGTGATTGGCTGGCGAAGACTATCTGATACCAAGGTAGATGAATCTTAAAGGTGAGGACGGATTCTCTGAGCTTCTCAGAATCAGGATGGTGGGGTAGAACTTCGAAAGCAATAATGGTGAAGCTAGCAATACTGTTATGTATAGGTCTCTTGTGCCAACCGTTTGCTGTGCTGGCAGAGACAAAGACCGAACGGCCCAACGTCGTCTTCGTGCTCTTTGATGATATGGGCTATGGGCAGCCTCCGTCTTACCGTGCTGATTCGCCCTTTAAGACCCCGAATATAGACCGTTTGGCACGGCAAGGGATGCGCTTTACCGACGCGCACTCGGCGGCCGCCAACTGCACACCCACTCGCTACGGGGTTTTGACCGGGCGTTATCCCTGCCGGATCGGCCAGTATGGCGTATTAAAGACCTACTCGCCGCCGATTATTCCTAAGACTCGTCTTACGGTGGCCTCGTTTCTTAAGGGGCAAGGCTACCACACTGCCTGCATTGGTAAGTGGCATTTGGGCATGAATTGGGTGGATGGAAAACCGGGCACAGAAAATCAATTGCCCATTGGAGCTCGCATGACCGATGGCCCTAATGCGCTTGGCTTTGATTATTTCTATGGCTTTACCCATGCCCGAAACATCGGCTCAGTCATTGAGCAGGACAGGGTGGTGGCCAATGTGGAGGGCGTCGAGAATCAGCCGCTCATGATCAAGAAGGCGCTCCAGTATATTGAAGAACGCTCCAAGGAAAAGAAGCCGTTCTTCCTCTACTTCCCGATGTGCCCGCCTCATAGCCCGATTGTTCCGGCGAGTGAGTTCGAAGGCAAAAGCGGGATGGCCGGCAAAGAGGGTAAATACGGAGACTGGGTCTATCAGGGAGACCATATTTTGGGTCAGCTTATGGATGCGCTGGAAAGGACTGGGCAGGACAAGAATACGCTTCTGATTGCTACTGGCGACAACGGTGCAGCAAGGCGGCCCTATCCTCCATTGAGGGAAGCGAAAAGTAGCATTTACGAAGGAGGGCATCGGGAGCCTTTTGTAGCTCGCTGGCCGGGTAGAATTAAAGCGGGGTCAGTAAATCATGATGTCATTTGCTTGAATGATTTTTTTGCCACGTGCGCCGATATTCTTGGGGTGGATTTGCCGGCGAATGCTGCCGAGGATAGTGCCAGTATTCTCCCGGCCCTGATGGGTGAAGTGGATGCTCCTCTACGCGAGGCGATTATCAATCAGGCACCGGCGGGTTTGGCGATTCGACAAGGGTCTTGGAAATATATCGTCTTTCGTAATGGGAATCGTGAACTCTATAACCTGAAGGAAGACATCAGTGAATCTGTGGATGTTGCTAATGCCAACGCGGAGGTGGCTGATCGATTGGAGAAATTGATGCAAAGCTATTTTGATCGAGGTCGCAGCACACCCGGGCCTGTACAGAAAAAAGAATTTGAACTTCCGTTTGGCAGATCCGCAGAGAAGAAACGAAATAAGAAGAACAAGGAAAATAAGGAATCTTCATCCAAAAAAAATAAAATATGAAAACAATTTCAAAATTCATTCTAACTTTGCTGTTTTTGGTAGGAGCAGTTGAAACCGGCCAGGCAGCCGCCAAGCGGCCTAATATTTTGTTTATAATATCAGATGACCAGTCGCCCTTTGATTTTAAATTCTATAATCCGCGTAGCGTTTTGGATGCGCCGGTATTGGAAAAGCTGGCGACTCAAGGTATGGTGATTGATGGGGCCTATCAGATGGGTTCCTGGGTGGGGGGCGTTTGCACCGCTTCGCGGCACATGATCATGAGTGGGCGAACTGTCTGGCACATTCCCGATAAGGCTGGCCGGATCATGAACCCGCACGTTAATAACCCAAAGATGGTGCCCCCCGATTTGGTTAAACACACGTTGCCCGCAGTTTTTAACCAGGCCGGATATGACACCATGCGTACCTGCAAAAATGGCAATAGCTATGCGGCTGCCAATAATCTTTTTCAGGTACGCCATGACGGCACCCGTCGTGGGGACACTGATGAGAAAGGCAGTGCCTGGCATGCCGAACAGGTTCTCGATTATCTGAAGACACGCGAATCAACGAAGGACACGGATCCTTTCCTGATTTATTTCGGGTTTTCTCATCCGCATGATGTAAGGGATGGTAAACCGGAGCTGTTGGCTAAATACGGCGCAGTGAATCATAATGACCAAGAGACCCTTCCTCCGTCTAATTCGAAGCAACCACCACTCCCCATTAATTACCTGCCAGCGCATCCCTTCGATCACGGCCACACGACCGTGCGCGATGAAGTGGGGGTCAAGGGTGTTTGGAAGCGGCGCGATGAAAGAACGATCCGCAACGAAATTGGTCGGCAATTTGCCTGTAGTGAAAATATCGATATCCAGATTGGTCGCGTACTCAAGAAGCTCGAGGCCATGGGCGAGATTGAGAATACCTATATCATTTATACCGCTGACCATGGTATGGCCATTGGCCGCCACGGCCTGCAGGGCAAACAAAACCTGTATGACCACACCTGGCGTATTCCATTTGTTGTGAAGGGGCCGGGAATCAAAGCTGGGTCGCGGGCAACGGGTAATATCTATCTACTTGATGTTTTAAATACGGTCTGTGATCTGGCTGGTATAAAAGCTCCGGCTACATCTGAAGGCACCAGTTTCAAGCCGGTACTTGAAGGAAAACAGAATGCGGTTCGCGATACACTTTACGGCGTTTACTGCGGGGGAGGTCGGCCTGGGTCCCGGTGTGTAAGGAAAGGGGACTGGAAATTGACCAAGTACGAGGTGGATAAGACCGGGGTACAGCACACCCAGCTCTTTAACCTGAAGGACAACCCGCATGAATTCATGAAGGAACATCATGATTCGACAGTAAAGGCCCTGACCGGAGCCAAACCCAAGCCTGAACAGGTCAATCTAGCTTCTCATCCGAAATATGCGGCCAAATTGAAGGAAATGGAGGCCGTGCTTCTGGCCGAGATGAGGCGCCACGATGATCCTTACCGTTTCTGGAATCAGCCCGATGATGGTTTGCCTATCCCGATCATTCGGGAAAGAAACAAGAACAAGCAACCAAAGACCCCCAAGAAAAATAAGTAAATGTGTTTTGGGAACCGAACCCAACGAACATCAAATTCCCCGTTTTCTGGGGAAATACAGCTATCACACTGATCACTCAGAAAACACTGAGAGACCCAATTCTCCGAATGTTCTCCCTATGTCTAGAGTGATGTTGGGGTGTGGGTTTCTTCGTTTGAGTGAATCTCAGTGTTTTTCAGGGGAATTGGAGAGGACAGTGTGAATGAAGTGATGATCCTCTGAACTTCTCAGAATCAGGATGGTGGGGTAAAATTCTCTCAGCGATGAAAGTGCTGATTCCAATTGTTATAGGTATGTTGGGGGTGGGATGTGGTGGTGGTGAAAAGGAGAAGTCGCAGTCTCCATCGCAATCCAAAAACACGCAACACGGCTCAATCCAAGGTCATTCTCAACAACAGGGGAAAAATGAACACACTAATGAAGTCGCCAATAGGCTGTTCGACGAGGCCATGCAGCTAATTAGAGATGGGTCGATTGCTGGTGCGGCTTTTGACACCGCCGGTCATTACGAAAAAGCCTTGGAGAAAATTCGCAAGATAGTCAAGGAGTACCCTGAAACTGACATCGCTAAGAAGGTGGTGTCCAATGAGAAACTGTTCATTGGCAAGTCGCTCGCTCAATTTAAGAATCACGTGAAGGAGGTGCGCGCGCGCGACAGGGAGGTAACTGTGATTTTGCCAACGAACTCTTCAGGCAAGACGCTGAGTACCACTCCAAAGCTTATTGTCATCAACGTGAAACAGGACGGCAGTTATATGGTCGGAGCTAAGAAAATTAAACTCGACCAGATCAGGCAATTGCTCAAGGAAGCGGTTGATAAAAACCCAAGCCAGAAAGTACTCGTGCGCGCGGATGGCGAAGCCCAATTCAAGCACGTAACCGCCGCTCTCGATGCAGCTAGGCGAGTGGGTATTCCCAAGGCTAATATCGGCTACCAGGCAATTCATCAACCACGGTAAGACCCAAGTCTCCCGGGAGGTCTCACATATCTCGACACAGATTACACAGTTGTCTCCACGACTAATTCTCTGAACTTCTCTGAATCAGGATAGTGGGGAACGTTGGATTTGGACACGATCATTGATTCAATCGATAGCTTTCTCTTTTTTATCGATTAACAGAATTGGCCCTAAATTAGGTATTCTTTTTTCAACATGAACTGGCCAACCCAAAAAATGCTCGGAGCATCCCTGTTATGTATTCTTTTTTTTACATCGGGATGCGTATCAACCCTAATGCGATGTGCAAGAAAAGCTAATGGGTGGCAGAGTGGTAATGGTAGCGAAATGAATGTCACTTACCCATCTGTACGGATGGTTGGAGATTTGTTGAAAGATCCAGACATTCTAACGACGCCATTAATCTTGCTCGATCTTCCGTTTTCAGCCGCATTGGATACAGTGATGCTACCCTCTGATGCCGCTAATGCTAAGCGATCGAAAAAACATAATCCAAAGACGAAAAAAGAATGACTAGTCTGGGGCAAATTTTGACCTGATTACACAGTTGTCTTCACGACTAATTCTCTGAACTTCTCTGAATTAGGATGGTGGGGTAGGATTCTCCCGGTAAGGAAAGTACTGATTCCAATCGTTATAGGGTTGCTGGTTGAGGGCCGAGTTGAAAGCATGGACTACGATGCAAGGCGATGAACTTCAACCGCACAGGGATCCCTACCTAACTTCCGCTCCAATTCCCGAGATTAAAACGCAAGCCTAAGAAAAAGAAAGCAAAGCCAAAACCCGAGTAAGCGAGGCACTTAGGAAAACTCCGAAAATTTAGTTTTGCAGCGGTTTCTTTTCCCGGATGCAATAGAGCTTGTTGGCTCCGCGGAGCAGTAATGCTCCCTTTGTTACCGCGGGTGTTGACCAAAACAGGTCATCCAATTCATTTTCCCTAATGATCTTAAATTCCGGGCCTGCCTTAATGACAAATGCCTTGCCTGATTCATCCATAAGAAAGACATGCTTATCATCAGCCCACATGCTTGCTGCAATGGATTTGCTGCTGGGCAACCGGGATTTATAGGCTTGTTGACCTGTCTTTGTGTTGTAACAGGAGAGAAAACCTCGGCTGCAAACATAAATATAATCACCACTCGCAACCGGCGAAGACATGCCGGGACCGCCTCGCAGTTTCGCCCAGATAACGCCCTTGGGTAATTTGCTGGTATCAAGCCTTGGTTCTCCTGAGATCTCTGGCCCAATGGCTATCAGTGGCCCTTGCCTGAAGGGGCCGCTATTCCCGAGGAAGATATATTTTCCGTCTGATGCGGGTGATGCCGTAAATGCCGAGCGTGTATTTGTTAACCGCCAATTAGTTTTACCAGTAGCTGGATCATAGCCAGTAACGGTTCCAGAGCCGCAGATAACTAGATCGGTGCGCTTTTCGTGTTTCCAAATATATGGGCTGGACCAACTGGTTCTTGAGGTGCGTTTTCTTTTCCATTTCTCCTTTCCGGTAGCCGTATCCAGTGCTACGACAAACGAATCTTTGTCATTATCGCACTGTATAAACAAAGTATCATCAGATAAGGCGAGTGAACTGCCTGTTCCAAATCCATTTCCACTTGGGAAAGCACCGATATTAACAGTCCATACTAACTTTCCTTTCAGGCTGACGGCGGCAATTTTTCCGATCGTAGCAAAATAGCAGAAGATATGCTGTCCATCGGTTACGGGAGATTCGGTTGAGTAAGTGTTGGATGGATGAATTGCGTACCTGGGTTGCTCTTGCACTAAATTTTTTTCCCATCCGGTAGAGCCATCTTCAAGGTTAAGACAGATGAGTTTGAAATCAAAAGATTCAGTCGGCTTTTTGCCCCGCATGTTGCGAACGCCGCCGGCATGTCCAAGTGGCTTTGTGTTTATGGAATCCACTGCCGTCGTAATAAACACGTGTTTTCCAATTATTATTGGCGAAGACCAACCTCCACCCGGAATAGGCTGGCTCCATGCCAAATTTTCCTCCATAGACCACTGAGTGGGATGGTTCAATTTTCCGATATAACCATTCCCGCTAGGCCCTCTAAACTGTGGCCAGTCAGCCAATGAGTTATTTACAAAAAGTGTTCCGGCTAATAGCCAGCTTAAGATAAAAACAAAAGTCCGCATAAACACATTACCCTTTCTTAATTGAGGCAAAGCTCAAATATACCCTCTTGAACCATATAACACCATCAAAAGAATCCTTCTGAGCTTCCTTGAATCAGGATGGTGGGGTATCATTCTCTTGGCCACGAAAGTGCTGGTGTTGGGAATCGGAAATGCGCAAGACCTTCGCACCTTTCCCGTCCGCAAAGCCCGATCAAGCCCATCAAAAAATGAAAATAATCTTATGCATATTGGCGTTAATCGCTTTATCCATTCAGGCAGCTGATAAACCTTTAAAACCCAATATCTTGATCATCTTTACTGATGATCAGGGCTACGCGGACCTCGCTTGTTACGGGAATAAAAAGAACAAGACTCCTCGCTTGGATCAGTTGGCCAAGGAAGGCACACGTTTTACCTCTTTCTATTCCCAAACCGTTTGCGGACCATCACGTTCGGCTCTTCTTACCGGGCGTTACCCATGCCGGAGCAAGGGGTGGGGCATGCCGGCGAGTGAAGTGACTTTCGGGGAACTCATGCGAAAGTCCGGTTACCAGACAGCTTGCATCGGTAAATGGGACGTTTCCAACCGCAAGGCTATTATTAACCGGATGCCCAATGCCCAAGGTTTTGATTACTACTTTGGCGCTCTCGGTGCCAACGATGGGGGAGGAGTGGGGTTTCACGAGAACAATGAAAAGGCTGGCTCCAGCCGGGACATGGGTGAGCTGACCACTCTTTACACGGACAAGTCGATTGAATACCTCAAAAAGAAGCGGGATCCCAAGAAGCCTTTTGTTCTCTATCTGGCTCATACCATGATGCACACCATCATCGATGCATCCGACCGTTTTCGGGGCAAGTCGAAGGGTGGTCTCTACGGGGACGTGGTGGAGGAATTTGACTACGAGACAGGCCGTCTCCTCGATGCTTTGGACGAGCTTGGGCTGAGCAAGAATACCCTGGTTATCTATACTTCGGACAACGGGCCTTGGAATCAGGATAAGTACACCAAAAACAAGAAGGGTCATCCTAAGGGTTCGGTCTTCTGGGGGGCATCTGGGCCCCTGCGAAACGGAAAGGGTTCCTGCTACGAGGGTGGATATCGTTTGCCATGTATCGTCCGTTGGCCGGGCAAGGTTCCGGCGGGCCGAGAATCGGACGCCGTTTTTGCGACCATCGATTTCATGCCTACCTTTGCCAACCTGTGTGGGTTCAAGGTGCCTGCCGACCGCGTGATCGACGGGGTCGACCAGACCGAATTGCTTCTGGGGAAATCGGAAAAGGGTCGGGAAACTTTTTACTTTGACCGGGCGGGAATTCGCCGAGGCAAATGGAAGTACCTGAAGCCGAAGGCTCACTTCTACGGGTACGCAAGGGAAGACGATCGTCCGGTGGAGGAAGAACTATACGACTTGGAGAAGGACCTCGGAGAGACCACCAACCTCGCCAAGAAGCACCCGAAGATCGTGGCCGAGTTGCGTGCGTTGACCGATGAATTGCCCGCATATCGCCCGGACGAGCGTCGCTAAAACGAATCCAATTGTACCATGAAAGTTTTCTTTTCCATAACCCTCTTCCTTTTCCTGAGTCTCAGTGCTCAGGCCGAAAAACCCATGAACTTCATTCTGATTCTGGTCGATGACCTCGGTTGGATGGATCTTTCCTGTCAGGGAAGTCGCTACTATGAGACGCCAAATCTGGATCGGTTGGCGGCTCAAGGCATGCGTTTCACCAATGCTTACGCGGCGTGTGCAGTTTGTTCGCCAACACGGGCTGCTATTCAAACCGGTCGTTATCCAGCGCGACTTGGAGTAACCGACTGGATTCGTTCGCGCTTTCAAGGTGGAGGCATTCCTTTAGACAAAAAGAATCCAAGTGGTTTTACTGGCGGTAGTCGGAAGTTTCTTGTCCCTAAGAATGCTCTGTGGATGGAGTCAGCAGAGATCACCATTGCGGAATTGTTAAAGCCAGCAGGCTACGTTTCTTGTCATATTGGTAAATGGCATTTGGGGGCTGATGATTGGTATCCGCAGAAGCAGGGTTATGATTTTAATTATGGCGGATGTGATTATGGCCAGCCTCCAAGTTATTTTGATCCTTACAATAAACCCACGCATAGGCACGCCATGATTCGGGCTGGCATCCCTCATTTACCCGGGCGTAAGCTAGGCCAATATCTTTCCGACCGCGAAGCTGAGGAGGCTGTGGCCTTCATCGAAAAACATAAGGATAAACCCTTCTTTCTGAATATGGATAACTACGCGGTTCATACCCCAATTCAAGCCAAGGCAGAGGTGACGGCGAAGTATGAAAATAAAACTAAGACTCTGCAGAAAAACGCCAAGTATGCTGCCATGGTAGAGTCAGTGGACGATTGTGCAGGTAGAATTATGGATGCTCTTGAGAAACATGGAATCGCCGATCGTACGATGATTATATTTACCTCTGATAATGGAGGGCTAAGGGGGCCGACCAATAATGCACCTCTAAGGTCAGGGAAAGGGTACGCCTATGAGGGCGGAATTCGTGTGCCACTTTTAATTAAGTGGCCGGGTGTCGTAAAACCTGGAACCACGAGTGCTGAACCGGTGACCAGTGTTGATTACTTTCCCACCATTGCTGAAGTTACAGGATTGGATTTACCTGAGGGCCGCGACATCGACGGGCTTTCTCTTGCCAAACACTTGAGCTCCCAAGGCAAACAGAAGCTTGGTCGGGATGCGATTTTTTGGCATTTTCCTCACTATCGCCATAACCCAGGACCCTACAGTATTATTCGTGAAGGGGACTGGAAGTTAATCAAATTTTACGAGGGGCCAATGGAGCTTTTTGATTTGAATAAAGATCTTGGTGAAACGAAAAATCTGGCCGCAGCAATGCCTGGGAAAGTGAAGGAATTGGATCGCCGGCTTCTTGCTCATCTTAAGTCCGTCGGCGCCAAAATGCCCAAGCTCAATCCTGCTGCAAAAAATTGAACTGCAAAATGCCATAACGATGTTAGGTCGAAGAACTTTTATTAAGACTGGTACGTGTGGTGGGTTCCTCGGAATTAAAAACTGATATTACATGGATCTAAGCAGACTCAAAACTCTTCAAGATAAGCTGGAGCACCATTCAGTTTATCAGGCGGTTAAAGATTTAGAGGGCTTGCGTACCTTTATGGAACACCACGTTTTTTGCGTTTGGGACTTCATGTGCTTAGTTAAGGAGTTGCAGCGGGAGTTGGCACCATCGGGAGCTCCATGGTTTCCGGACGAAGCAGGAGAGGGGCGCCGGTTGATTAATGAAATCGTGTTAGCAGAAGAATCTGATGTTGCTCCGGATTCAGGTGGTAAGCGGCATTTCATTAGTCATTATGAAATGTACGTCCAAGCAATGGAGGAAGTCGGAGCGAATACCTTGCCAGTAAAAACCTTTCTTGGTGAGGTTAAAGAGAAAGGAGTTGAGAGCGCGTTGCTTTTAGAAATAGTTCCGATCCCTGCTCGAACATTTGTTGCGAACACATTTGAGATTATAGAGACCCGGGAGCCGCATCTCATGGCAGCGGCTTTTTCTCTGGGTCGTGAGAATGTCATTCCACGAATGTTCCGTTCCTTACTGCGTGATATGGAAATCGATGAGGAATCTGCGCCAATGTTTCATTATTATCTAAAGCGCCATGTTGAAATAGATGAGGAAGAGCATTGGCCAATGGCTTTAGAGATGCTGGAGTTACTTTGTTCAGGAAGTGCTCAGCGAGAAAAGGAAATTCTGGGAGTAGCAACTCAAGCCCTTGAATCACGTTATTTATTTTGGAATGCAGTTGAAGCTGAATTATAGGTTCTAACTGTTCCTGTAAATAATTCTCTGATCCCAATTGGGGTAATGTGGAAAAGAGTAGGATGTGTTTTGGGAGTCGAACCCAACGAACATCAAATTCCCCGCTTTCTTGGGAAATACAGATATCACACTCATCACTCAGAAAACCCTGAGAGACTCAAGGCTTCTAAATTTTCCATATAACATGCAAAAAAAACTTGATTTCTTTGTGGGTTCTTAATTAAAAAAAAGGCCGGTGAAGGAATCGATCCATAAAATTTGGATGATGCGTGCGATTGTATGCATCTTGACCGCTGCTTTTGGAATGCAGTGGGTTCTTATGCATGTGGTGGTATTTGGTCTTTCCGGTCTCAGTCAGGATGCTGGAACAATCTTTCTCAAGCCCACCTCGGTGTTATTAGGAGATCACCAAAACTGTCAGGTATGTGATGCCTTAAGTGAGCAACAGGAAAAATCAGGTGACTCACAGTCCGGCGTAACGCCAGAAATTTTGGAAATTGAGGGTCTTGCATTTCATCGTGCGCTGATGCTTGGAGCTGACGATTTTTTGATTACGGAAATACTCATGCTCTACGATCCTAATTGGTGCGCTAATCCCTTCAAGCTTCTTAAGCCGCCTAAAGCAGCGGCTTAACCTCAAACCTCCCTATTTTTTATAGTGATGCATTGCATCACTTTTGTTTGCTGCCTGCTTTTCAGGCACCTTGCAAGTAATGATATACCATAAACCATTTAAATTAATATTAGACATGAAAAACAATATACAGAACAAAAAATCAGCCTTTACTCTTATTGAGTTATTGGTGGTGATTGCCATCATTGGTATCCTTGCCTCTATGCTGTTACCCGCACTGGCCCGAGCCAAGGCTAAAGCGGCTCGGATTAAGTGCGTAAACAACCTTAAGTCACTTGCTCAAGGTGCTATCATGCAGAACCGCTTGCCGTGGAACTCAACGCCGCGGTCACTTGGCTCAGCATATGGTCCGAACTGGCGATCAGATTGTTTAAGCATTGAAACAATCTGGAAACCTTTCGGTCAGCATCTGGGAACACCAAAAGTGTTATTGTCACCCTGTGACCCTGCGCTTGAAGTGCACCATGAAGGAGTCGTGGCGGAGGGCTTTAACTGGGCTGATGTTGAGGCATCAATGCAAAGTTATGCTCTTTTCCTTGGAGCCTCCACTAGTAGGCCAAATAACATCATCGCCAGCACAAGGAATATTTCCGCTCACAATGAGGTGGAACCTTGGAAATGGAACTGGGGTACAGCTGCTCCAAATGCCGAATTCGGAATCACCTTGTGGGAAGACGGCGACATTGAGGCGATGTGGCGTGGCGCTGATGAATATGAGGATGAGGAGGGCCATGAAGAAGAGGAGCACGGTCATGGTCATGGTGGGCCAGAATTGAACGCAACTCTGATGAGTAGATTGAATAAAAGTCAGGGGCAAATCGCCTTTATTGACGGATCAGCCAAACAATCTACTGATGCAGATTTGAAGACCAGCTTGAAGGCGATGATGAATTCAAGAGGTGGTTCAACATTGACTGCTGCACCTTTTGCAACGCGTCCATTCCTTGAGGACGACGACCATAATCATTAGACAAAATAAATCATTCTGAAGAAACTGTGGGAACCTTCTTAAGGGGAAGCAGTCTCTTCAAATGGCGTAACGACCCTGCGCAGGATATCTACTTATCTTGCGCAGGGTTCTTCTTTTTTGAATCAGCTCTAATTTGATTTGGATCAAAGAATTATCTGAACTTCTCTGAATTAGGGAAGTGAGGTACGATCTTCTCAGTAATGAAACCATTTATTACAATTGTAATAGGTTTAGAGGATGTGGAATGTGGACTTGTCGCGACTCCGAGCAACAATCTGTTCGTTTTCATATGAAAACTGCTTGGATCTTATTATTCGTTGTTGTGCTCAACGTCTTGAAAGCTGCTTCACCAGCGCCTACCTTTATGGAGGAGTTATTTAAGGGAGACATTACCCATGACAAACGTATCACGAAAAAAGAATTCCCTTGGCCGGCGGTACTCTTTAACACATTCGATCAGGATAAGGACGGGTTCATCACTCAAGATGAAGCCAAGGCCCTTCTTCCAACCAGTTCAGCTGACCTAAAAGAACTCTGGGCCTACGGTCTCATCAGTCGGCGCACCGGAGCGCCTTTAATCGAGCCAGCCGGGGAACATAAATTAAATAAAACAAAGGTATCCTATGGCTACAACCAGGTGGTTGATCGAAAAGGGCAGGTGCTTCGCCCAGGAGGTCGGCCGTTGCGGGGGGGCGAACGTCTTATATTAATGAAGGAATACCAAAAGGATGTGAACGTGCGTGAATATGCGCGTGTCTTTACCTACATGGCTCCGATTCGTGATGCACTTCTCTATAATTTTAATAACACCACAAAAAAGGAATGGCTGGAACTAGCTCAGATTCTGGAGATCAACAAAATCAAAATTACTCCTGCTCAGGGTATTGGTCCGCGCACCATTCTCTCTATTGAGCAGGTGTATGATTACATCAAGCGGCGCCCAAGTGAAGGCAGCCCGGTCATGCGTTTTTTGGAAGAAGCCGAGCTGGAACTCAAGTGTCTGGCACTTGACCCGTCGAAATCTCCGGTTGGCGGAGGTCAGAATATGACCCAGCATTGTGAGGAGCATCGTAAGCCTATAGGTAGCGGGTTAAAGATTCCTAAGTGAAGTGAGAACTCTCTGAACTTCTCTGAATATGCCTGTTAATCAAGGTCCTCTAACGAAATTGATATCTTACATTAAAACATGTCATTACTAAACCTTAGCGAGGTCACGTTTTCTTGGGACGGCTCCATTTTGCTCGACCAGATTGATCTGGACCTGAGTCATGGGGAGCACGTTGGCTTACTTGGGCGTAACGGCTGCGGAAAGTCGACATTGATGAAGATGCTGGCAGGGGAAATTGAGGCAGATAAAGGCCACATTCGGCGGGCAAAGGATTTGCATGTGACACGATTGGCACAGGAAGTCCCTGAAGGTCTCGACGAGAAAGTAAGGGACTTTATTGGGGCCGATCTTCATTTTCCTGAAGAAGACATTTGGCAAAAGGAGAAGGCCGTTGGAAGTGTGCTAAAACAAATGAAACTAAATGGTGACGATCCGGTTAAAACCCTTTCCTCAGGCATGAAACGCCGGGTTTTGCTTGCCAAGACGATCGTGAGCAAGCCGGATGTCCTGCTGCTAGATGAGCCCACCAATCATCTCGATATCGATTCCATCCTGTGGCTTGAGGGGTTTCTAAAAAACTATACCGGCACGGTGGTGTTTGTGACGCATGATCGTGTTTTCCTCCAGACATTGGCTCAGCGCATTATTGAAATAGATCGCGGTAAATTATTTGATTGGAGTTGTGATTATCCGACGTTTCTGAAGCGCAAACAGGCATTTCTGGAAGCGGAAGAGAAGCAGAATGCTCAGTTTGACAAGAAACTTGCGCAAGAGGAAGTTTGGGTCCGTAAAGGTGTCATGGCGCGGCGAACCCGGAACGAAGGGCGAGTACGTGTGCTGGAGAAAATGCGTGAAGACCGCAAGGAACGCCGCAAGCAAATTGGCTCCGTGAACATGCAAGCAATGGAAGCTGAGCGATCAGGGCAGTTGGTGGTTGAAACCAGGAATCTTTCGTTTGCCTACGAGATGGAGCCCATTGTCAGCGAGCTATCCACGGTCATCATGCGCGGTGATAGAATTGGAATCGTTGGAAAAAATGGTTCAGGCAAGACAACGTTGCTCAAGCTTCTCCTTGGTGACCTAAAGCCTACGGAAGGCTCCGTGCGTCAGGGCACAAAGCTGGAAATCATTTACTTCGATCAATTGCGTCAACAAATTGATGAAGACAAATCTATTGCTGAGAATATCGGAGAAGGGCAGGGGGCGATCACCATAAATGGTCATTCCAAGAATATTTACAGTTACTTGGAGGATTTTCTTTTTACCCCAGATCAAGCGCGTCAGCCTGTCCGGCATCTTTCCGGCGGTGAGAAAAATCGACTGCTTCTGGCGCAGCTTTTCAAGTATCCGGCCAACCTCATTGTAATGGACGAGCCAACCAATGATCTGGACGCGGAAACTCTCGAGTTGCTTGAGGAAATGATCGCTAATTTCAAAGGCACACTTTTGCTTGTGAGTCATGATCGGGCTTTCCTTAACAATGTGGTGCAAAGCACATTGGTTCTCGAAGGCAACGGCGTGGTTAGGGAATATGCTGGGGGGTATGATGATTATCTGATTCAACAAAAAGCGACTGTTCCCAGTTTTTACAAAGGGACTAAAGCCACAAAAATCAAACGACCAAAAACCATCGCGAATAAACTCAAGAAGCTGACATTCAAAGAGCAAAAACTGCTGGAAGCATTGCCTGAACAAATAGCCCAGCTGGAAGAAGAGCAATCCGGAATCCAAGAACAGTTGGATGACCCCGAATTTTTTAAAAAGACTTGGCAGATAACCCAAAAGGCCACCCAAAGGTTTGAAGCACTAGGGGCAGAATTACTTGAAGCGTATGCTCAATGGGAAGAATTGGATGCGAAGAAAACTAAGCACGATTCGTAGAATCAGAATGAATTGTGTTATGGGAATCGAACCCAACGAACATCAAATTCCCCGTTTTCAAGGAAATGCGTCTAACACACCGATCGCTCAGAAAACTCTGAGAGAACCAATTCTCTCAATGCTCTCCTTATGTATCAGTGCTATTGGTGTGTGGGATTCTTCGTTTCAGTAAATCTCAGTGTTTCTCAGTGGAATTAGGGAGAACAGTGGGATTGGGGTGAAAACCATCTGAACTTCTCTGGATCAGGGTAGCGAACTATAAACTTTCTAATTTATTATAGTGGTTTACGCTGCCTTATTATGCCAAAATCGGGCAGAGAAAAATATTTTTTTAATTGTTGCAGGCTTGTTGGTTAGAGGAAGTGTTAGTCATGTTTACAGCTGAAAATCCCATGGAAAATAACGCATTATGAATTGTCCGAAATGTAATGATGACCAAACTATTGAATTCTCCTATGCTTCCGGAACATTTAATTGCCAGACGTGTTCGGGGTGTTGGATGGAGCATAACCCTTTAAAATCATATCTGGAGGAAAGAGATGAAATAGCCGCCGAAGCATTTCAGAGCATTTGGGATTTGCGGGCAGAAAAAAGTCCAAATCTTAGGTGCCCGCAGGACGGTAAACCTTTATATATTTTTACACACAAGGGCGCAGAACTCGAGTTTTGCCAACAATGCAGGGGTTTATGGTTTGATGCCAAAGAGTTGGAAGGATACAAAAAGCTAAACCCTTTAGAGCCTCAGGAAACTAAGAAGGATTACGATGAAGACTGGACGGATCACAGAATATCTATGCGCCATTTTTTTTCCTCATTCTGAGGAAAATATTTTGACTCATAAAACATTGAAATCCTACTTCGAAATAGCACAGATGAGACCCAAGTCTCCCGGGAGATCTCACTTATCTCGATACAGATTACACAGTTGTCTCCACAACTAATT
>JAOLZA010000020.1 GCA_028343615.1 Verrucomicrobiota bacterium | reverse complement strand
CGTGCGTCATAATCTGCCGATGGCACGGTGGATTTATTTAGGCGCGTTGGTGGCTTTTCAATTGGCCGCCGCACCGCCCGTTTCAGAAAAACACTCTGCGGAAATGGCCCGTGGGCTGACACTCTTCAAGAGCGACGTGCGCGCCGTGCTCAAGCAGCATTGCGTGAAATGCCACGGCGGCGACAAAACGCGCGGCGGGCTGGATTTCACTACGCGTGCGAGCTTGCTCAAGGGCGGCGACGAAGGGGTCGTTATCGTACCTGGCAAGGCAAAGGCGAGCCTCCTCTTCCGCCTCATTTCTCATCTCGAAAAACCCCACATGCCGGTGAAAAATCCGAAACTGCCTGATGATGCCATCCAAAAAATCGAAAAGTGGATTGACCTCGGCGCGCCCTACGACCAGCCGCTCATCGTCAAGACCGGATCCCCAAAAGGGATGCAAGTCACTGACGACGACCGAAAGTTTTGGTCATTCGTGCCACTCAAAAAACCCAAAGCGCCCACGGTCAAAAACAAAAAATGGACGAATAATGAAATCGACCAGTTTGTGCTACGCAAACTGGAGGGAGCGAAGCTCACTCCCAACGGCCCCGCTGAATCGCGCGTGCTTATTCGCCGTTTGTACTTTGACCTCATCGGCCTGCCCCCCACTCCCAAGGAGGTCGATGCCTTCGTCAAAGCCTCACTCGTAAATCGTCAATCGGCACTCGAAAATCTCGTCGACCAACTGCTCGCTTCCAAACATTACGGTGAACGCTGGGGCCGGCATTGGTTGGACGTGGCGCGCTTTGCCGAGAGTCACGGCTTCGAGCAGGATTACGACCGGAAGTTTGCCTTTCACTACCGCGACTTTGTGATCAAGGCACTCAATGCCGACATGCCGTACGACCAGTTTGTAAAATGGCAGGTTGCCGGTGATGAATTTGCTCCAGATAATCCATTGGCCATGATGGCCACAGGTTTCCTTGGCGCAGGCGTCTTTCCGACCCAGCTAACCGAAAAGGAGTTTGAATCAGCCCGCTACGACGAGCTTGATGACATGGCCAACACCACGGGGACCGCGATGCTCGGCCTCACCATCGGCTGCGCGCGCTGTCACGACCACAAGTTTGATCCCATTCCCACACGTGATTACTATCGCTTCATTAACACCTTCGCCACGACCATTCGTAGCGAGATTGATCTGGAAATTAATTCAGCGGCTACTGTTTCCGCTAAAGCCAAATGGGAAAAGGAGCACGCACCGTTGGTCGCTGCCCTTGCCAAGTTTGAACAAGTTGAATTACCCAAACGTTTTGCTGCGTGGGCCAAGAACCCGCCGGCCAATACCACGCAAAAGATGAGTTGGATGGTCCTTGATCATATGCAGGTCAAGTCACTTGATGGAGCAACGTTTGCTAAGCAGGATGACGGCTCGTTTATCCTGGGCGGCAAGAATCCAGTCAACGATCGCTGGGTACTCACGGCGGAATTGCAGGCCATGGGATTAAACGCAATTCGTATTGAGGCATTGGTTGATAAGTCTATGAAACGCAACGGGCCCGGTCGTGCCAGTAACGGTAATTTTGCTTTAAGCGATATTCGAGTATTTGCAACGCCCAAGAAGGGTGGAAAAAGACAGTCGGTAAAACTCATCAACCCCAAGGCGACGCACCAGCAAAATACGGGGGGACTGTCTGTTGCCAGCTCGATTGACGGCGATAAGCGTAAGAGTGGTTGGGCGGTGGATGTGGGTGGTATCGGAAAGGATCAGGCAGCGGTATTTGAATTTGCCGCGCCAGTGGGTTTTGAGGGAGGCACTGTATTGACCATCGAGATGGATTTCTTTGTTAATACCAGCCATACCATTGGCCGCCCGCGAGTGGCGGTGACGGCAGCACCCAAGCCGGTGGCCATTAAGGGTGACGGGCGTGCAGCTTCACTGGCGACCTTGATGGAATCTCTAAAGAAAGGCGGTGGTCCCGACAAGTTAAACGCCAAAGAGCGTGCCGAGCTTACGAAAATTTACCGCGCACAGGACACCGAGTGGACCAAACTCAATAACAAGGTGCAGCAGCATATGTCTGCCAAGCCACAGACTAAGAAGGAAAAGGTGCAGGTCACCAGTGAAGGCTTTAAACCCACAAAGCACCATGCTGATGGCCGAGGGTTTCCGCATTTCTATAAGCAGACCTATTTCCTGAAGCGTGGCGATCCCAACCAGAAACATGGTGAGGCCACGCAGGGCTTTCTGCAGGTGCTAATGCGGGGCAGCAAGAACGAGGAGGCGTGGCAAGTATCCGCGCCCAAGGACTGGCGCACCAGCTACCGCCGCCGCTCATTGGCCAATTGGATGACTGACACCCAAAATGGCGCGGGCCATTTGCTGGCGCGGGTGATGGCCAACCGCCTGTGGCAGCATCATATGGGTCGGGGCATTGTGAATACTCCGAACGATTTTGGGCTGCAGGGAGAACTGCCCACCCATCCGCAGCTCTTGGACTGGCTGGCGAGCGAATTGATCGAGGGTGGCTGGCGGCTCAAGCCTTTGCACAAGAAGATTGTGATGAGTGCCACCTATCTCCAAAGCTCTGGCTACAATGTAGCCAAGATGAAGACGGATCCTCTGAACAAACTGCATTGGCGCCGTACGCCGACAAGGCTGCAGGCCGAAGTCATCCGCGATAGCCTTCTAGAGATGAGTGGGCTCTTGGATACGCGGATGTATGGCGCGGGCACGCTGGATGAACGGATGAAGCGGCGCAGTATTTATTTCATGATTAAACGCAGCAGACTCATCCCGACCATGCAGCTTTTTGATTCGCCGGAGCCTTTGGTCAGTCAGGGTAGTCGGCCCTCGACCATCATTGCCCCGCAGGCACTGCACTTTATGAATAACGCGCAGGTGCGCGAAGCGGCTGTAGCGTTGGCCGGTCAGTTTGAGAAGAAAACCGAAGATGGAGATGCCATCAGTCTTGCTTACCAGACAGTGGTGGGCCGTGAGCCAACAATATCGGAAAAAAAATCTATCACTGCGTTTATGAATGTGCAGGCCGAGTCCTATCAAGCAGGTGGACGCAAGGATGCCCGCAAACTGGCGTTGGCCGATCTGGCCCAAGTCCTCTTTGGGCTAAATGAATTTATTTATGTGAATTAAGGTAATAATCATGGACGAATTATTTCAGTCACAGCAATTGAACCGGCGTGGCATGCTGCAACGTTGCGGTATGGGTATTGGGTCGTTGGGGTTGGCCAGTCTCTTGAAACAAGAAGGTTTGGCTGCTGATCCCAATCCGCTAGCTGCGCGTCAGCCGCATTTTAAGACCAAAGCCAAGTCGGTTATCTGGCTCTTCATTAATGGCGGCCCCAGCCATGTGGATACGTGGGATTATAAGCCGGCATTGGCGCGGCATGACGGGCAGGCACTGGAGGGTTTTGATAAATTTACGGGCTTCTTTTCCAACGCAGTGGGTGGGCTGATGAAGAGCCCGTTTGAATTTAAACAGCACGGCCAGTGCGGCAAGCACGTGTCATCAATTTTTCCGAACCTCTCGCAGCACGTGGACAAAATGGCATTCATTCACTCAGGGCACACGGAGAGCAACAATCATTCGCCGGCACTGTTCATGATGAATTGTGGGCTGCCACGTATGGGACATCCGTGCGTGGGCTCGTGGATTACTTACGGACTGGGCAGCGAGAGCGACAGTTTACCGGCATTTGTGGCGATGAGTGATCCCAAAGGGCGAGGCTTACCGAAAGGCCACGCAGCCAACTGGGGCGCGGGCTTTTTGCCGAGCGTTTATCAAGGCACACATTTCCGCCCTACGGGTGAGCCCATCGATAACCTCAAGCGCCCAAAGGAAATGAACTCCGCGCAACAACGGCGGCAACTGGATTTGTTGAAATCGCTCAATCAACAACATTTCGAGACCAATCCGTTTGAGGAGGAACTGGGAGCGCGCATTGAGAGCTTCGAACTGGCCTACCGAATGCAAAGCGCCGCACCGGAGGCCTTGGCGGTGGACAAAGAACCGGCCAGAATTCGCGCACTGTATGGGTTAGACGACGCCAAATGCAAACATTTCGCTGCACAATGTTTGACCGCACGGCGCATGGTGGAGCGCGGGGTGCGGTTCATTCAAATTTATAGCGGCGGCATGGAGAACCAACGCAGTTGGGATGGTCACAGCGACATTGCAGGGAACCACACGCAGTTTGCCGGCGAAACGGACAAGCCGATTGCCGGTTTATTAGCAGACTTGGCTCAGCGCGGGTTGCTCGATGAGACGCTCGTGGTTTGGGGCGGTGAGTTTGGTCGTCTACCTTTGGCGCAGAAATCCGGCAAGCCCGGTCGCGATCACAATCCGCACGCCTTCACTTATTGGCTGGCGGGCGGTGGCGTAAAAGGCGGTGTGAGCTATGGCGAAACCGACGAGGTCGGCCACAAAGCCGCCGTCAACAAATGCCACGTCAACGACCTGCATGCGACGATGCTGCACTTGATGGGGATGGATCACGAGAAACTGACCTACCGATACAACGGTCGCGACTTCCGCTTGACTGATGTGGGCGGAGAAGTGATCACGGATGTGATTGGGTAATTACGCCTTGGCAGCTTCTTTTTCGCGCAGGATTTCTTCGCGCCGTTCTTTGCGATGGGCTTGGTATTTCTTGAGCGCGGCGAGGCATACGAAATAACCGATCGCACCGATTACGACTCCAAAAATCGCCGCTCCGGCAGTCCAGCCGCCAAGCGCCTTTAATAGATCCCATGGAAATAAGCCTTTGACCTCAATCCAAATTTCCCCAAAGGACTTTAGTTTATTTCCATCCATGAAATTATTTGAGAAATTCACACCAAAAATTTTGCTGCCGAGAATGAAACTGGGCGGGATGGTGGCCCACGCAAAAAGTTTGGCAAAAATAAAGCCGGCCATAGCGGCGCCCATATGGCCTTTGAGGTATTTGTTGACGGGATACATCAGGAAAAAAGCGAGACCGAGCGTGGGGAAAAATATCAACTCGATGAAAATCCCGTAGCCTACGCCGCGTGCCACCTGCGCAGGCGCGCCCTGAGTGCGGAGGATTTTTAAATAATCCAGCCGCGCCAGCCGCCATAGGCGCGTGTACCACGGATGCAAAGGCTTGGCGTGACCGTCACTCACTGACCGGTGACCCACGAGAAGGTGATCTTCACCTCGTCTTTGGTAACGATGTTTCCGCTGGGAAGCTTGGGCGAGGGTGGATTAATTCCGAAGTCCGACATCTTCACCGTGATGTTGCCTTTCACGGTCAGCTTTTCACCGGCGCGTGACACGGTGATAGGCATGCTGATGGGCTGGATTTTTCCATTAATTTTCAATGTGCCTTTGCTGTCGCATTGGCTGAGCGTGCCCTTGGCAGCTTTCACAGTAATCTCGCTAAGCGTGAATTCAATCTTTGAATGCTTCGCCGCGTTCATCGCCGCGTGCATCACTTCATCCATTCGTTTTTTTCCACTCTTGAGCGAGCGTACGGGGATAAACACCGTGGCTTTGGCGGCGAGCTTACCGGGTTTTCCCAGCGCGGCGGCGTTGACATCAATGGTGCCGCCGATGAGTTTACTTTCCACTTTCCACTTGTGTACGCTGGAATCGCCATCAATCTTCACACTGCTACCGAATTTAGATTTATATGTATCCGCCATCGCGGGAAGAGTAAAGAGAAGGAATGAAACAATAAGCGTTTTTTTCATAATTTTTGTGTTTGAGTTAAATAGTTAAATCAGCAGCAGTAATTTCCACGCGCCTGCGGGTGTTCACCGCTTCGTTAGCTTTTAATGCTATGACATTGGCTTGATAGCCTTCCACAGAATTAGCAGCAGGCAACAGGCTGTTGGTGGTTCCGAGTTGGTCTTTGAGGAATTCTAAGACCGTTTCGTTATCAGGTTCGCCAAATGCTTCGACGAGGTCAGCCACGGTGGTTTTTACCTGATGACTATTATAGGCAAATGCCTCAAGGCTATAAAAAAGTGGCGTTTGCGTGAAGGTTGATTCTTGATAAAGTTTCTTGCCGCTCTTGCCCAGGGTGGTGGCGCCCGCTGCGAGCACCACGCCAGGTTTGCCGTAGTGCGCCTCCTTGCGTGCGTAGACCTCCCAGCCGATGAGGGGAGCGTCAGCTTCCTTGTACATCCACGCCTGTGATCCGCGCAGCATCACGGCGCTGTTGGTGCCATGCATCACCTCGTATTCGCCATCAAAGGAATTGGAAAGGGTCAGCTCCTGCGCCAGGGAAAATCCGTTTTCATATTCATAAACCAGATTAACCGTGTCGGGAACCTGTCGACCATCGCGCCATTGGATAGTGCTGCCAAAACCACTCACCGCAATGGGTTTGACGTTGAGAAAATAATTTACCAAGTCCGCCTGATGCATTCCCACCTCACCGGCAAGCCCGGGTGAAAGCTCTTTGTTCAGTCGCCAGTTGATTGCCTTTTCACGTGCACCGTTGGGCGACACGCGCCGCCAACTGGTTTTCTTGTGCCACTGCGTGCGAGCTTGCACTGCCCGGCCAAGAGCACCTGAGCGCATAAAGGGAAACATAAAATGCCGCTGCGGCTCACTGCGGAACTGCAGGCCGGCCTGAAAATTTTGTTTCGGATTATCTGCCGCCGCCTTGGCAATGGCGCGGGCGTCAGCCAGCGTGTGGCCCAGCGGTGCTTCGCAGTAAACATGCTTCCCTGCCTTAAGTGCGGCGAGCACGATAGCTTTATGCTCATGCGGAGCAGTGGCAATGATCACTCCCTCCACATTTTTGTCCGTCAACAAATCCTGGAATTTTTCGTAGCCTTTTGCTTTAGGATGTTCGCGTTTAGAGCGGCGCAGCATTGGGCCATAGTTATCGCTAATAGCAACGAGCGGCGCGCTTGGAAGCTGGGCGAGGTTGCGGGCAATCTCGCGCCCATGCGGGCCATAGCCGATAAGTCCCATCCTCATCGGCGGCGTAGAATCGTCCGTGCGCCGAGCGGTGGATTCGTCACCACTCTCCTCTGCTTTTGCCTCAAACGCCTGCATCATGGCAGCCATTGCTGCCAACGAACTCCCTGCCGCAATAAAGTTGCGCCGATTCACATCATGTTTTTGATCAGTCATTAGAAGAAAATTGATTTTGCGGAAATTTTGCACGATTGCAAGCCGAGAGGAAAAAATGATGCGTTTTATTCCATTTTTAGAACCGGCTTGAGTATGTCCTCTATCCCTTTACCCTACCGACAGATAGCAACATTAATTTCAATGGAGAAAAAACCAGAACCAATCTCGCATCGTTTCATCTTTTTCCATGCTACCGTAGCCTTCCTAATTACAACAGGTATAGCTTGGGTAACGCCTCTTTCTTTTTCGGGTTTTCGTACTGATCAATCACTCAGTCGCTTATTTCTCTTCCTGTCGGACAGTGGAGCTCAATGGGGAGTCCTTAGCATAATGCTTTTCGCAACTGTTTTAGTGGTGGTTGGCCGGACTGGAATCAAGAAACGAATCCTCACAGCTATTCTCTTTTTAACAGGGCTTACGGTTGTTCTCGTCACTTTTGCTTTTATCAATGAATTTGTGACCAAGCCTTTTTTTGCATCCCATCGACCTTATGTGCTCAAACTGGAAAAGGAGGGTCTCCTCTCCGCTGACAAGTTTTATGCATTGGCCACCAAACAGGAACGCTCAGATTTTTTGCGAAAAAAACTTGCTGCCAGTCAGAACTCCAAGATTGTGCAGTCACTTGATTCAGACATCAGAGAACATTGGATTGCTCACACGGGCTTCTCCTTCCCCTCCGGACATTCACAAAATGTATTCCTGTTTGCGGTCATTCTTGCTTTCTTAATTCAACATTTAGTTTCTGGTGGAAAACGTTTCGTGTGGATTCCGTTTCTTTGGGCCACAGGTGTCTGCCTTTCACGTGTTGCTATGGGCGTACACTCGCCAATTGATATCACCGTGGGAGCCTTAACCGGCGGGCTGCTTGGCAGCCTGGTTCTGATATCCGGGTTTCTCAATAGGATACTCCCGGAGAAGCAAGCCGGAGAATAGGCAACTCAAAGGTTATGTTCACATCGCAACCTTCGACACCAAATGCCTTTACCTTGTCGTCGCGCGGATTACCATCCGCGGATGAGATTGCCCGTCTGGATTCTTCTCTCGCTGCTCCTGTTTGCACAAGCTGAAGCTGCAAAAAAGAACGTGGTGTTCATCCTCGTGGATGACTGGGGTTGGGCAGATGCGGGGGTGCAGGGCAGTGATTTTTTTGAGACGCCAAATATCGACCGCTTGGCACGGGAAGGGATGCGGTTCACGCAAGCCTACGCGGCAGCAGCGATTTGTTCGCCCACGCGTGCGGCTATCCTAACCGGCAAATCGCCCGCGCGACTGGACATGACCATTTGGCACGAAGGTGCCGTGCGTGGCGGACCAAAAAGCAAACGGCTGCTCGAAGCCAAGGCTCAACCCAATCTGCCTCGCGGGGAGGTGACGCTCGCTGAGTTATTTAAAAAAGAGAACTACTTCACAGCGCACATTGGCAAATGGCATCTCGGCAAGGCTGCATTTTATCCGGAGACGCAGGGTTACGACGTGAACATCGGTGGCACGTACTGGGGCGCGCCGGCGACATTCCGCTGGCCTTATCGCGGCCCATGGTCCAAGAACGATCCCGAACTGCGCTACGTGCCGGTGGGAGCGGGCAAGTCGGGTGATTACCTCACTGACCAGCTCACCGACCATGCCCTACGAATTATCACGCAGCAAAAAGACCGACCATTTTTTCTGAGCCTGTGGTTTCACACTGTGCACACGCCCATCGAGGGTAAACCGGATTTGGTGAAGCGGTTTGAAAAAAAGCCACCAGGAAAAATCCATTCCCATGCTGAATACGCTGCGATGCTTGCCAGCCTTGATGAAAATGTCGGGCGCGTTCTGCGGCGGATCGACGACTTGAAACTCACCGGCCGCACTGTGGTCATTCTCACCAGCGACAACGGGGGCGTGGATTTTTCGACCGCAAAATCCGACAACCGCCCGCCCACAAGCAACGCACCTTTCCGCTCCGGCAAGGGCACCCTATACGAAGGTGGTCTGCGCGTGCCGCTTATTATCCGCTGGCCCGGACGCACCAAGCCCGACTCAGAGTGCGCTGCTCAAGTTACTTCGCAGGATTTCTTCCCCACCTTCGTCAACGCACTAGGCCAAACTGATGTCCCGAGACACGATGGCATGAGCCTGCTCCCGCTCCTGAATAACCCTCAAGCCTCTCTCAACCGCGAGGCCTTGTTTTGGCATTATCCACATTATTACCCACGCATGACTCCCGCCAGTGCCATCCGTGCGGGCGACTGGAAACTCATCCAATATTACGAGGATAACCGAATAGAACTTTTCAACCTAAAGACCGACCCCGCCGAAACAAATAACCGGGCTGCCACCCAATCCGCCAAAGCCAAAGCTCTCCACACCAAACTCGATGCGTGGCGAAAGGAAACGGGCGCCAAAGCCCCCACAAAAAACCCCGACTGGCGGCAGCTAAGAAAATAGAAGCCTCTATTTCAATGCATCCAGCACTTCTTGGATCAGTTTCATATTTTTGCCACGGCTTTTCCAGCTGTTCTCACGGAGGAGGGTAATGAATTCTTCGTTGCCGGCTTTGGCCTGCATTTTTTTTGTAAGCTCAGCCTGATTGAGATTTAGCTTTTGCGAGGCGAATAGAGCGAAGGCGTTGATACTTTGTTGGGCTTGCATCTCGGGGTTGGGCTCCGAGGGGCCGTCGGTGATTTTGAGTGCCCACCTAAATCCTTCGACGAGGTGCTTGTGGTACATTTCGTTTTCCCAAGTAGAATTATTATGGCCGAGGTTAGTGAAGAACACGCGGCCTTTGCCGAAGCTACGCACCCAACACACGGGCACATGATAGGGCATTTGGGGTTTGCTCTTGGCCATGTTCAAGCTGAAGAGCACACGCACAGAACTTGGCTCGAAATTATTATACTGATAAATCTCGTCTTTCCACATGAACTCCTTTCCCAACATTGCCACTGTGGGATGGTTGGGTTCATGATTTAAAAAGCCGTTCGTGCTGCCGCCACCCCAAGGATGTCCCGCAAAGCTGCCGTTGATCATCGATACGTAGCCTTTGTACTGCTTAAAGGTATCCGCTGCACTATGCGTGCCTACGAAAGCTTTGCCCGACTTGATGAAATCCATCAGTGCATCTCGCGGATCACCGGCAGGAAGCAGCATGCCGGTGGTGTAGAAAAAAATACCGTCAAACTGTTTGAGGTTTTCCCGCGTGATGGACTTGATGGCGTCCTGCGAATTAACCGTGGTGAACACACCGCTCTTCTTACCAATGTCCGCAAGAGTTTTTTCTACTAGGCACAGTCCTTCCTTGGGCCGCCGCACAACGCCGTGGGTAAACCCGCGTGATTGAGTGATCACGAGGATCTTTTTCGGCGCGGCCTGTGCCGGTTGCGATTGCAGCATCAACCCGCCCAAGGCGGCCATCACGAGAAAGCGGAATGTGTATTTCATGGGGTGTTTTTTATGAATCGTTTGGAGAAGCGACAATTCAACACGGAAACATCGTGTGGTCAAGACATCACACCCGCTGCTAGAAACGAGTTTGATTTCCTCTCGCCAAACTTGGTAAGTTATGAGACATTTTGGCGCGCATTTAAACCGGTTTTAGAATGGGGTAATGTGGCACTAGCTCTAATGACTACAGAAAAACACAGTTTTTTTGACCGGATTGTCGGGCGAATTGACCAACTCGATGCCGATGGGCTGCAGCTGGTGGTTCAGCGGTTGGCACGTGAGCGGGATTTTTTAGGAACGCTTTTTGACACGATTGAGGATGGCGTGGTGGTGCTGGATTCGAAGGCGCACATCTCGTGGCATAATCAGTCAGCAGAACATTTGTTGGGGCTGCCGCTGGAGGAAACTGAGGGGCGCGCGATTGCCGATTATTTGCCAGGACTGAATTGGGGAACCCTCTGCACCAGCGCAGCAAGCGACAGTTTGACGGTCACGCGGCACGAGCTTGAGCTGACGTATCCCATCCGGCGTTTCCTGCGTGTGTACACGGCGGCACTGGTGGGCGAAGGGTCGAGCGGTCTGGCGGTCATTATCAATGACGCCACGGAGTTGCAGCAGAAAACCTTCGAGGTCATCGAAAGCGAACGCGTGGAGGCACTCACGCTTTTGGCCGCGAGCGTGGCGCATGAGATTGGCAATCCGCTCAACGCGTTGCACATCCATTTGCAGTTAATGGAGCGTGAGGTGAAAAAGCTGAAGGCCACGGACGCGGATGATCCAGACGCGCAAGCCAACTTCACTGCGACCGTCAACAAGCTCGATCGCTATCTTGATATATCCAAGGGCGAAATTAATCGGCTCGACTATATCATTAGTCAATTTCTGCAAGCCATTCGCCCGACACGCCCGGAGCGCAAGCCGGTTTCGCTTAATGACATCGTGATGGACACCCTCACGGTACTTGGCCCCGAGATTGAAAACCGCGGGGTGATGCTCGAAGAAAACTTTGCCGACGATCTCCCCACCGCACCGCTCGATGCCGCCCAAGTTCAGCAAGCACTCGTGAATCTCATCAAGAACGCCATCCAAGCGATGACACATGACGGTACGCTGTCGCTCACAACGTTGGCAGAGGCCGAAGGCGTGTGGGTGCACGTGGCCGACACGGGCGGCGGCATTGCGCAGGAAAAAATCAACCGCATTTTTCAGCCCTATTTCACCACCAAAGAAAAAGGCACCGGCCTTGGTCTGATGATTGTGCAACGCATCGTGCGCGAACACGGTGGCCGCATTGAACTCGAAAGCCACACCGGCCAAGGCACTACCTTTCGCTTGTGGTTTCCGCTCACCGAACAACAACCCTTGCGCCTGATGGGTGGCGAACCCACTGAACACCATGATTAAACCTACTGTTTTAATAGTTGATGACGAGAAGCCCACGCGGGAGGGGTTGCGAGCGGCGTTGGAGGATCGGTACGACGTGTACCTCGCCGAGGATGGCGAGGGTGCGGTGCGGTTGCTTGAGGGGGATGCGTTTGACGTGTTGCTGACGGATTTACGGATGCCGGGCGTCAGCGGGCTGGATTTGATTAAGCGCGCGAAGTCGCTGAGCAAGCCGCCGATTTGCATTTTGATGACCGCCTACGGCAGCGAGGAAATGGCCGTGGACGCGATGCGGCAGGGTGCGGATGATTACATCGCCAAGGGACGGTTGCAGATTGATGAGCTTGAAATGCGCATCGCGCGGGCGTTGCGAGCCAATACATTGGAGTCAGAAAACCGCGAGCTACGTTCACAGATTGATACCAAGTTTGGCCTCGAAAACATCATCGGCCAATCGCCGGTGATGCAGGAGATTTTTGAAATCGTCCAGCAGGTTGCTCCCGCGCGCGCCAGTGTGCTCGTGCTCGGCGAAAGCGGCACGGGCAAAGAACTCATCGCCAAGGCGATTCACAACCTCAGCCCGCGCGCCAAGCAACCGATGGTCACCGTCAATTGTGCAGCACTTTCGCCGACGCTTTTGGAGAGCGAATTATTTGGGCACGAAAAGGGCGCTTTCACCGGCGCACACGAACGGCGTATTGGCCGCTTTGAACAAGCCAACGGCGGCACACTGTTCCTCGATGAGGTAGGCGAGATTGATTCCGCCATCCAAGTAAAGCTACTGCGCTTTCTCGGCGAGCGCACCTTCGAGCGGGTAGGTTCGAACCAAAGCATCTCCGCAGATGTGCGGCTGATTGCCGCCACCAATCTCAATCTCGAGGGAGCGGTGGCCCAGGGCGATTTTCGCGAGGATCTTTTCTTCCGGCTACGCGTGGTGGAAATCCAGTTGCCGCCCCTGCGCGATCGCGGCACGGACATCATTTTGCTGGCTAAAGAATTTTTGACAGAATTCGCAAAGGAAAACGCAAAAGCTATCGCGGAGCTGCATCCCGATGCGGTCGAGGCACTGCTGAATCATCCGTGGCCTGGCAATGTTCGCGAGCTGCGCACGGCCATCGAGCATGCGGTGGTGCTGTGCCGGGGCGATGTGATTGGCTTGCGCGATTTGCCACCAAGTGTGCGCGGTGAATCCTCCGGCGCATTGCATCCCGAGGCCAATGATGTGCTCGGCAAAAAAAATCTCACTGTGGAGGACGCCGAAAAAGCGCTCATCATCCGCGCGCTAAAAGAGTGCAAAGGAAACCGCACAAAAGCCGCCATTAAAATCGGCATGAGCCGGCGTACCTTGCACCGCAAATTACACACGTACAATTTGCACGATGTGTAAGCTATTCGGCCAACTGTCGGCGCAGTACGAGTTCCACTTCGATTTCGTCGAAACTGCCGGGGATATTGGCGTGGGGGAGCACAAAATTCATCAGTTCCCAGCCTTCCGCACCGAATCCATTCAGTTGATCTTCCGACACCTCGGCGCGGTTCACCACTTTATATTCCCACTTCTGCATGGGCGGAGTGTAGGTGGCGGAGTTCGGGGAGGCAATGCCATTGATAGAATCAATGGTTCACCCGCGTGTTTCAATTTTGTCAATTGATCCGAAGTGCGTATGCTCCGCACGAACAATGGAAGCGCAGACAAAAAGTGGGCTGGCCACTGAGACGGCTGAAGTCATCGTGGCGGAGCCCTATAAATTCGTGCCGCCCAAGAGTGGTACGCTTGTGGCACGATTGATGCAGCCGGTATTACCCGGCCACTTGAAGCGGGCGTGGGGCATCGTGGGGCACGAAGTGCGCGGCGCCGAGAAATTGCGCGCCTCGCTGGCGGCTGGCCACGGCATCGTGCTTACACCCAATCACGTGCGCGATCCGGACGCGATGGTGCTCGGGCTACTCACGAAATACGTGAATTCTCATTTTCATTTCATGGCCAGTTGGCATGTATTCAAGCAGGGCTGGTTCCAGCGTTTTCTTGTTCGGCAGCTCGGTGCATTCAGCGTACATCGCGAGGGCTTGGACAAAACTTCGCTGAATACCGCCATCGATATAATCACCGAGGCGCGCCGTCCACTCGTGTTGTTCCCCGAGGGCACCGTTTCGTTTCACAACGACAAACTCAGCCCCTTGCAGGAAGGCACCTCGTTGATCGTTCAGCGGGCGGCCAAAAAACGTGGAGCAATGGGCGGGGAAGTGGTCGTGCATACGGTCGCTCTTAAGTATCAGTTTGCAGGTGATTTAGAGAAAATGCTTCCTACCGCGTTGGCCGACCTCGAACGCGAGCTTTCGTGGGAACCGCAAACCGAACTATCACCAATGGACCGCGTGCGCAAGATCGGCACCGGTTTACTGGGACTACGTGAAGTCGAATATTTTGGCGAAGCACAGACCGGCGAATTGTTTGAGCGGCTCGACCGGCTCATCAACCGTATCCTCGATCCCATCGAGCAGGAATGGGAACGCCCCGGCAAAGGCCACGGCGTGTACGAGCGCGTGAAGGCGCTCCGCACGGTGATGCTCAAGGAATTGGTCGATGCCGATGCCAGCACTGCCCGCCGTGAGCATTGTTGGAAACAATTGCGAGACTGCACCTTTGCCTTGCACTTGGGCTCTTATCCGACGGATTATTTGGCGGAGGAACCCTGCGCCGAGCGTTTGTTGGAAACCATTGAACGTTTCGAACATGATTTTAAATTTGTTGATCGCTTCCGGCCCCACCGTGTTGTCATGGAGATAGGAGATGCAATTGCAGTTCCAGCTCAGCGCGACCGTGAAGGACCAAAACTTATTGAGCAGATTGAATCGGCCCTTAGCATCCAGATTGCCGCCTTGGCTAAGGAACTGAATCAGCCGCTTTCGCATTGACGCGAGGCCTATCACCCTTCCAACCTCCTGCCATGTCCAAGCATTTTGCATCCATTGCGGCGTTTTCCATTTTGGTCGGCTTGAATTTGCAGGCCGAAGTGAAGCTTCCTTCCATATTCGGCAGCCACATGGTTTTGCAGCGTGATCATGCTAACCCGGTTTGGGGTTGGGCTGCTCCGGGCGAAAAGATCACCGTTTCCATCGCAGGCCAGTCGCACAGTGCCACAACCGATAAAGATGGCGCGTGGCGCGTGAAACTCCAGCCACTCAAGGTCAACGCCAAGGGGCACACGCTGATGATCAAGGGAAGCAACACAATTCAATTTACTGATGTACTGGTGGGTGAGGTATGGGTGTGCTCGGGCCAGTCCAACATGGCGATGTCGGTGGATCGTGCTTACGATCCGGATCTTGAAATTCTCACGGCCAAGTATCCGAACATCCGCCTGATCTCCGTGCCGCAGGTAGGCACACAGGAGCTACAGAATGATTTTAAGGGCGAATGGACTGCTGCCACGCCGGAAACTGTAGGAAGTTTTTCAGCCGTTGGCTTTTTCTTTGGCCGTACTCTGCATCAGGCATTGGATGTGCCGATCGGATTGATTGATAATGCTTGGGGTGGTTCGGCCGCCGAGGCGTGGATTCGGCGCGATCGGCTGGCTAAGTTGCCTGCGGCCAAACCCTACATGGAGCAATGGAAGAAGACTGAGGCCGATTACGATCACGAAAAGACAGTAGCCGTGTTCGATCAGCGACTGGAAAAATGGAAGGCAGCTGCAGCCGCTGCCAGAAAGGCCGGCAAGACTATGCCACGGCGGCCGCGGAATCCTCGTAACCCGATGACCGGACAGCATCGGCCCGGCAATCTCTATAATGGAGTGCTTAAGCCGACCATCGGTTATGGGATTCGCGGTGCGATCTGGTATCAGGGTGAAAGTAATAGCGGCCGCGCCAAGGCCTACCGCGATGTGTTCCCGCTCATGATCCAAAACTGGCGTGATGAATGGGGGCAGGGCGACTTCCCCTTCTACTGGGTACAACTTGCCGATTTCCGCGATGAAAACCTCGAACCCATGGACGACAACTGGGCTGAACTGCGCGAGGCACAAACGATGACCATGGATCGTTTAAAGAATACCGGTGAGGCTGTGATTATTGATATCGGAGAGGGGCGTGACATCCACCCACGCGACAAACAGAATGTTGCCAAGCGTTTGGCCCGCTGGCCCTTGGCCAAGGATTACGGTTTGAAAATCGCCTACCAGAGTCCACGTTTCAAGAGCATGGAGATCAAAGGCAATAAGGCCATTCTCTCCTTCGATCATGTGGGGCTTGGTCTGTACAGTTTTGACGTCAGAGATCCCAAGGGCTTTGCAGTGTGCGGGAAAGATAAGAAGTTCGTCTGGGCCCAGACCCGCATCGCGGGCAAGAATCAGGTGGAAGTATGGGCTGAAGGCATCACGCCAACTCAGGTGCGCTACGCGTGGGCGGTGAATCCGGTTTGCACACTGATGAGTCGTGAAGGCCTGCCTGCCACGCCATTTCGCACTGATGATTTCCCGATGTTGACAGAGGGAAAATAAGCGCGATTGGTCATTGACGGCATAGAGTTTTGGGGGTGCAATTGGCGCATGACCAAACGTTTGCTCTCCCACAGTTGTCTTGTCGCCATCCTTACGACCTTTTTCATCCAAGCCGAAACAAAGCTCCCTTCAATCCTTGGCAGCCATATGGTGTTGCAGCAGGGAGAGAAATGTCCGATCTGGGGTTGGGATGATTCAGATAAGCAGGTCACCGTTGAATTCGCCGGACAAAAACACACGGCCAAAGTAGCTGATGGTGGCCGATGGGAGGTACATTTGGATCCCATGAAGGCTAATGCCAAGGGGCAAACTCTCACCATTCGGGGCAGTTCAAAGATCGAATTAAAGGATGTGTTAGTAGGCGAGGTCTGGCTCTGCTCCGGTCAATCAAATATGGAATGGACAGTGAGCCGTTCTGCCAATCCCAAGGAAGAAATTGCTAATGGAGATCACCCCCTCATCCGTCACATCAAGATTCCGCATCGGCCCAGTGCTAAGCCTGAAAGCAATGTACCTTCGACTGGATGGCAACCCTGCACTCCTAAGGTTGTAGCCAACTTCACCGCGGTCGGCTACTACTTCGCGCGTCACCTGCAGAGTGAGATCAAGGTGCCGATTGGTTTGATTGGCAGCAACTGGGGAGGCACGCGCATCGAGCCTTGGATTCCACCGGTAGGTTTCAAAAGTATACCAGCCCTGAAGGCAAATTTTGCCGACAAACTGGATCAGTTCCCAGCCAAGCGTGGTAATGGAATTAATCATCAAAGCCCGCTCGCTTTGTATAACGGAATGATTCATCCGCTTCTGCCTTACACGATCAAAGGTGCGCTTTGGTATCAGGGCGAGAGCAATAATGGTGAAGGAATGTTGTATCACGAAAAGATGAAGGCACTCATCGCCGGTTGGCGCAGCGTTTGGAACAATCCCGAACTGCCCTTCTATTATGTGCAGCTGGCTCCCTTCCGTTATGGTAGTGACAACGATCCGCGCCTGCCGGGAATTTGGCAGGCACAACTGGAAACTCTGAAGGTTCCTCATACCGGCATGGCTGTGACGACCGATATTACCAATGTTAGGGATATACACCCCAAGAATAAACAGGATGTTGGCAAGCGCCTTGCCTTGTGGGCGTTGACCAAGGATTACGGCAAGAAGCTCAAAGGCCAGTATTCAGGTCCTATCTTCTCAAAGATTGATCATGCTGAAGGGAAGGATAGCCTGACAGTCCATTTTCAAAAGGACAGCACCGGCGGCTTGGCCACCAACGACAAGAAACCCGTCAGCCACTTTGAAATTGCCGGTGAGGATGGCAAATGGCATCCGGCCAAGGCGACAATCGTTTATGGTGACCATTTGATCGTAAAGAGTGATGAGGTGAAAAGCCCGATGCATGTGCGCTTTGGTTGGCATCAAATGGCTGAGCCCAACCTCGTGAATGGGGCTGGTCTTCCAGCTTCTCCGTTCAGCACCGCCTTTAAATAAGATGCGTCGTATATTCCTTTCATTGTTCGCATTTGTCGTCGGAATATTGCCGGCTGCTGATGCGGATTTTCATCTCTATCTCTTGATTGGCCAATCGAATATGGCTGGACGAGGAAAAGTGGAGTTAAAGGACAAGGTGGTCGTGCCGCGCGTGCTGATGCTGAACAAGGCTAACGAGTGGGTGCCCGCTGTCGATCCCATTTCGTTCGACAAAACCATCGCCGGCGTCAGCCTCGGACGCACTTTTGGCATCGAGATGGCCAAGACCGATCCCAAGGTAAAGATCGGCCTTATCCCCTGCGCCGTTGGTGGCACCCCCATTCGGCGTTGGCAGCAAAATGGTGACCTGTACAAGGCGGCGTTGAAACGCGCAAAAATTGCGCAGAAAGATGGCGTGATCAAGGGCATCCTTTGGCATCAGGGCGAAAGTGATTCAGGCAAGGAAGAAACCGCTAAAATTTATGAGCAGCAGCTGCACGCCATGGTAAATGCCTGGCAATGGGACTTAAGCGGGGGCGATATCCCCATAGTTGTCGGCGAGATGGGGCACTTTTACAAACGCGCAAAATTCAAACACGTGGTTGATGCCGCGCTCAAGGCGTTGCCCAGCAAGGTGAAGCATGCCGCATGGGTCTCTGCTGAGGGCCTTAACCATAAGGGGGATGTCGTTCACTTTAATGCCACCAGTTACCGCGAGTTTGGCAAACGCTATGCGGCGAAGATGCAGGTATTGATAAAGTAAGAGATCATGAAATTCACCCGGGCAATCCTTGTATGGGTTTTTGTAATTGGCGGTTCGTTTGGTGCCGTTGGCGCGGAACTCTCAGAGCCGGAAAAAAACTTTGAGGCACTCTGGGGCATGTTCAACAAACGCTATGCCTTTTTCATGGAACGCAAGGTAGATTGGCAGGTGCAATACAAAAAATTCCGCCCACAAGTCGATGCCGATACCACCGACAAAGAGCTTTTCAAAACCATGTGCGACATGCTCGCGCCGCTTAAGGATGGCCATGTGAATCTTAAAGCGAAGCGACTGGGCAAGCCGGAATACAACCCCGAAGAGCTACCACGTTTCACTAAAGAATTTGGAACCCGTAAACTAGAGCGCCAATACCAGACCATGGTGGCGGAAACCCTTAAGGCCAACGACTTTGGCAAGCCCAAGACTGCCGGGAAGATCCTCTCCTACGCGCACAACGACAAGTTTGGTTATTTGTTGATTCGCGAATTCGAAGGTGTCAATCGCCGAAAACTCGATGCCGGGCTAGACGAAGCCCTCGGTGCAATGGATGGCATCAAGGGACTCATCATCGATATCCGCCTCAATCCCGGTGGCACTACCGGCTGTGTGTACCGCATCGCCAACCGTTTTGCCGACAACCGCCGCATCGGGCATCATGAAAAAACCCGCAAGAGTAAGGCCGGAAAAGAATTCGGGCCACTGCGCACATTCCATTTACAACCGCCCGCGGCGAAGAAAAAATATCACACCTTCACTGGCCCCATTATTTTACTCACTCACGGAGCGTCCTATAGTGGTGCCGATCTCTTTGCCATGGTCATGCGCGAGCTTCCATACGTGAAAATCATTGGCGAACCTACCAACGGAATTTTCTCCAACATGCTTGAACGCAAACTCCCAAATGGCTGGAAATACACACTTTCTTTCCAAGTAAATTACTCAGCAAAAATGGAGTGCCTCGAAACCAAAGGAGTGCCTGTCCACATTACAGTTCTCAATAAACGTACTGACCTTGAGAAAGGTGTCGACCCCGTCGTCACCAAAGCGCTGGAAATGCTTTCAGCAAAACAAGTGCCGCAGCAAAAATAGCTTAATCGGTCACCCGATGCGTCTTGTGGATAGCAGCTTGGGCGGTACATTTGATTAAAATTTCGTCGATGCACACGTGTGGCGGGCGCGTGGCCATCCAGATCATGGCTTCAGCAATATCTTCAGCCACGAGTGGATCGAGTCCTTCGTAGGCTTTGCCGGCTTTTTCTACATCACCTTTGAATCGCACCATTGAAAATTCCGTCAACGCCAAGCCGGGATCAAGCGTGCCCACGCGCACGCCGGTGCCGTTGAGTTCCAACCGCAGCGTTTGGGTGATTGATTTCTCCGCCGCCTTCACGCCGCAGTACACCGAGCCGTACTCGTATGCTACTCGGCCGGCGATGGAGCCGATGTTGATAATGGTGCTACCAGCGTTCTTCACCATCAACGGCAAACACGCGCGCGTCACACGCATGAGTCCAAGGAAATTCGACTGCACCATCGCCTCCCAATCCGCGTCCTTACCCTCGGCTACCGTATCCATCCCGTGTGCGCCACCGGCATTGTTTACCAGCACATCGAGTTTGGGAGTGAGAGTTCTCAGCCAATCGACGAAGGCATTCACACTCTCGGTGCTGGCCACGTCGAGTTCATGAAAATGCGCCGAAGCCGCGCCGCCTTGTTTGCATTCCGTGGCTACGGATTCCAGCCGCTCCACGCGCCGTGCACCGAGAATGAGGTTCGCCCCCTCGCGCGCAAAGTGCCGTGCCCCCTCCGCGCCAAACCCCGCCGACGCGCCAGTTATGAAGATCCATTTGTTCTTGAGAGAAGTATTCATGTGTGCGCCAGTTGTACCGCCTCTTCGCCGGTTGGCAAATTTCTTTTCAAAGTCGGCGAACCCGTTACCATCTCCGAATGTACCGCATCTCCCGTCTCCTTTGTGTTTTCTGCGCTTTTTACGTCAGTTGCGTGAAAACAAATGCCGCTGACAAACCGATTGCCACTTTTTCAATCGTCGCTTTTGACCCCACCACAGGGGAATTAGGGGTGGCGGTGCAAAGTAAATTTTTCAGCGTGGGTTCGGTGGTGCCATGGGCAAAGGCGGGAGTGGGCGCCGTAGCCACGCAATCGTGGGCCAACATCCAGTACGGCCCCGATGGGTTAGCGTTGTTGGCCAAGGGCAAATCGCCGGCAGAGGTGGTGAAGTCTCTGACCGCGCCTGACACGCAGCGTGAGTTTCGCCAACTGGGCGTGGTGGATGCCAAGGGCCGCGCCGCCAGTTTCACCGGCAAACGCTGTATGAATTGGGCTGGACACATGACGGGAAAACATTTTACCGCGCAGGGAAATATTTTAGCTAGCGAAGCAGTGGTGAAAGACATGGCGGCGGCATTTGAAAAAGCGCGCCAACAACCCAAAACCGAACTGGCTGATTGGCTGGTGGCCGCGCTGGAAGCGGCACAGGCAGCGGGCGGAGACAAGCGCGGTCGGCAATCGGCTGCGCTGTTGGTGGTGCGCGAGAAGGGCGGTTACAGCGGTGCTAATGACCGCTACATCGATCTCCGCGTGGCGGATCACAAAACTCCCATCCA
The DNA here is from genome assembly GCA_028343615.1 of Verrucomicrobiota bacterium. Classification (GTDB taxonomy): domain Bacteria; phylum Verrucomicrobiota; class Verrucomicrobiia; order Limisphaerales; family UBA1100; genus JACNJL01. Next base: position 19,512 of record JAOLZA010000020.1, on the reverse strand, counting down.
AGAATTGGACCGCCTGCTCAAGTTGCATAAATCATTTTTCCGTGGCCGACATTTGGCCCGTCCGAAAAAGTCGAAAAGCAAGGAATAGCCGTTGCGCGGATGCGGCACTTCTGCCAGCCTTTTCCGCATGAAGCGCCTTTTTATTTCCATCACCCTCATTGCATTTGGCTCATTTCCATTAATTGCGGCGGAGACACCCACTCTGTGTGTCGGCAATTACCATTCTGAGGGGGATGCCGTGAAGCAACTCGCGCGTCTCGCGGCCACGCATTCCAATCTCGCTGAATGGAAAACCCGTGCGGCTGCGGTACGGCGGCAAATTCTCACCGGTGCGAAGCTCAATCCCTTGCCTAAACGCACGCCTCTTAAGGCCATCATAAAAAATAAACGCACGTATAACGGCTACACCGTAGAGGCCGCCGCGTTTGAGGCGCGGCCGGGATATTTCGTTTATGGAAATTTATACCGACCGCTTGGGCAAAATGGTAAGCGCCCTGGTATTCTCTGTCCACACGGCCATGCGCGTGGGCCCGCGGGCGGAAGGTTGCGGCCGGATCAACAGCACCGTTGCGCCACGCTGGCGCGGATGGGCGCGGTGGTGTTTTCGTACGATATGATTGGGTTCGGAGATTCAGAGCATCTTGGCTGGAACCACAAACATCCACAGGCACTCACGTTGCAAACATGGAGCAGCATTCGTGCGCTGGATTTTTTGGAAAGTCTGCCGGCGGTGGACAAGAAACGACTTGGCGTCACCGGCTGTTCAGGCGGCGGCACGCAGACGTTTTTGCTGACAGCGATTGACCAGCGTGTGGCGGTGAGTGTGCCGGTGGTGATGGTATCGGCACATTTTTTCGGCGGCTGCCATTGTGAAAGCGGGATGCCAATTCACAAGACCACCAAGCTAGAAACCAACAACGCTGAGTTCGCAGCGCTCGCAGCACCGCGTCCGTTGCAGTTAATTTCTGTCGGAGGTGACTGGACGAAGAATACACCAAAAGTGGAGTATCCATTCATTCGAAACATATACAAATACTACGGCGCGGCTTCCAAAGCGGAGAATTCGCACTTTGCGGAGGAAGGTCATGGTTATCAACTTTCCAAACGTCAGGCGATGTATCCTTTCATGGTGAAACATCTCGGCCTTGACGCCAAGGACGTGCTTGATGACAAAACTGGGAAATACGATGAAAGCAAAAACACCCTCGAGAAAGTCGAAACCATGCGCGTCTTCAAATCATTGAAGGATATGCCGAGGCACGCTCTCAAGCCGGGCGGGGTGGTCCGTTTCGGAGAAAACTAAAGTACAAATCCTGATCAGGGAACAACTGCAGTGCTGAAGTCGTAAGGAGTAGCTCTCGTGTATTTTCCACCACCGTATCTTTTCCATGCGGCCATACCAACGGGAGAAGGTAAGTATCTTTCGGGAGTCAATTCTGCCACTGTATTCATTTCCAAATGGCCATCGGCGTATATAACGGCTGATTTGCCGCTGTGCCGCAATATTGAACGCAATGAAGTTTCGGAATTCCCGCGGGTTTTTACGTTTCTCGGATTGGCCGGATTGAGTGCCCCGCTGTCACTCGTAAAGGCAAAACACGGGGCATCACCATTTCCGTCCAGCATAGATTCGTAGCCGGATTGAAATAGGATGGTCTTAGTGGGGTCGATATAACTAATGTCGATCCGGCCCGTACGTCGACTGTAAGCATTGTCATCAAAGTTTGCAGCTTCAGGGGAAAACCACCCGGCTACCCCGTTAAAGCTCCAGTCCACATCAGGCGGATGCACCTTCTTAGGGCCATCTATATAATAGGCGTCTGCGGCCACGCTGGTTGGATCATTGAACAGTTTCTTTGCTTCATCGTCTCCCAAATAGCCTTTGTATAAACGCCCCCAATACCAGCGAGCAGAAAATTTTTCGTTTGTTTCCGGATTGGTCTTTACATCCTGATTAGAGTAGCGATCGCCCCAGCTCCCTCCGTTCACATGAGGTGCACATCGACCTTCGTGATCACCACGGTAAGCCTCAATGCCATTGGAGATTTGACCCGCATTAGATTGGCCCTTGATGGACTTGGCTTTGAATTTAGCTCGTGCCAGCACAGGCAGCAGCATAGACGCCAGAATGCCAATGATCGCAATAACAACTAATAATTCGATGAGGGTGAATCCACTAGATTTGGGCTGGATGATTTTCATAAGTCACATTATTTGGATTATGGAAAAAAAACTAATTTCTTAGAGCAATAATGATGCCAAAAATCCCAGCTTAATCATAGGTGTTTTTTAAAAAAATTTGCCAGCAAGGCGTGAAAATCGCGCAAATTGGCGCAAATTATGATTTTTTAAGGTTGTGGATGATTTGGTGACATCGCACCGAACACTCAATCCTCGATTCGGTACAAGGCCTTGTCGGTGCGGAGGATGAGTGCATTGCCGTCCACGGCGGCACTGGCCATGTGTTGGCCTTCGAGTATGTTTTTGGCGAGCACCTTGAAGGTTTTGCCAGCTTGCAGGATGGTAGTGACTCCTTCGCGGCTGTGGAAATAAATTTTTCCGTTTGAGAATGTCGGTGACGCGGAGTAGTTGCCACCGATACGTTCGACCCAATGTGGTTCGCCAGTGTGGGCATTGAGACAGGTGATGAGGCCGCCGCTTTCGGTAATAAAATACAACTCATCGCCTACAAGCAAAGGTGAGGGTTGGGTGGAAACACTGCGTGCGTAGCTCCACGCGATATCCGGCTTGGCAGTTTTTTCATACCGCACGGCCAAAAGTTTGGCTTTCATAAATCCGGTACTCATAAAAATCATACCGTGGCCGGTGACCGGCTTAGGCACGAGGGAAAAACCCAAACCGCCATACTCTGTTTTCCAGAGTTCTCTGCCGTTGGCGGGATCGTAAGCGTAAAGCCAGTTGGAGCCGGGTGAAAACAATATGGGCTTGCCATTAATTTCCTGAATCAGTGGCGTGCCATAGGATTTCTTAAGTTGCGGGTTTGCGTGCATTTTACCACTGCGCGAGGTACGCCATTTTTCGAGGCCGGTTTTTTTATCGAGCGCCACCACGAATTGTTGGTCACTGCCGTCCATGTGGAAAATTAATAAATCCTTCCACAGCACAGGCGTGCTGCCGGGTCCATTCTCGTGGTTGACCCAAATCTTTTCATTTAGCCATGCGACCTTACTGGTTTTAGCATCAATGCAAGCCGTGCCGTAAGAGCCGAAGTGGCAATATAGTCGACCGGCCTCAAGAATGGGGGAAGGCGAGGCATAGCTATTGAGTTTGTGAACCCATTGCGGCTCTTTTTTTGTGATGACTCTGACGTTATGCATCAACTTGCCGGTGTTCTTATCCACGCACAAGGCGTGCAGGCTTACACTCCTAAGCACATTCACTGGCACGCCACCGGTATTGCTCTTGAGACGCTCAGCAGCCTCCTCCTTGGTTGCGGGCGTTTCGAAAGCGGTGGTCATCCAAATCTGGTTGCCCTCAACCACCGGCGAAGACCAGCCCTTGCCAGGGACGGGCGTGCGCCACATGACGTTTTTTGTTTCGCTCCACTCAGTGGGTAGCTTGGCATTCGCATGCCCTTGACCGGTAGGACCGCGCCATTGTTTCCAGTCGGCTTGGGTGTTGGAGGCGAGGCCGAGGGCGAGTAGAATCCACTGGGTTGCTTTCATGTGTCGGATAAGTTTTAAGGATCAAATCTCATTGTTCAAGGAAGATTCAAATTTCATTCGACTGTCAGACTGGATAAAGGCAGTTTGAGCGGATGAGCAACGGTAACGAAGAACGGTTGGTGAATATTGAATCAGCACTGGCACATGTGGACCAATTGACTGAATCGCTGAACGAAACCTTGGTCGAACAGGCCAAATCTATCCGGCGGCTTACGCAGCAAATGGATCAACTTACTGAGCGAATGGCAGCGGAAGATATGAAAGCAGCAAAAGACAACATCACCAAACCGCCACATTACAGCTAACGAGGCACTTTACTCATCAATCTTACCGTCGCGCGGGCCGGAATCGAAAAGCACTTTTCCCATCTTCGTTAAACGGCGTGGATGGATGACATTCCAAGGGCCAAATTGATTCGCTTCGCGACCCCAACACCATGAGGCCAGTTCACTACAGTACCACCGATTGGAGCTAGGTAAACCGATCAACCCGCTGAAGTCATATTTCCTCTCCAGTTCCCCTCGCGCCTTGGCGAGTGCTTTGCGGCCGGTTTCAGGCGTCCAACCTTCCGGTTTTACCAGCACGATGCGGTGCGACATGTCCACAAAATTCGCGAGGCTATTGGTTACGTTTCCATTCCACAACGACTCGATAACCACGCCGCGATCCGCATCCAAAACCCCCACGTGCGACAGCGAACTGAAGGTCGCAATCGCTACTATATCATCGCCATTTCGGTAGCCACGGTTGACGAGCCACATTCCGTTACCGCCACGCGTTTCGATCACCCGCTGCCATGATCGCACCTCAGCCTCATACTCAGGCCCATTTTTTTTTATGAATCCTTGAAAACCTACGCAGCCATTAAAAATGGAAATTATGACCAAGCCAAGCCCAGCCGAGCAGAACCGGTTGGATTTCATGCTGGTTACTTTTGTTCCAGAATCCATACGTTGCGGAACTGGAGAGGGTTCCCGTGGCCTTGTAACTTGATGGGACCAGGAGTGCCTTCAGGATCGCGGCGGGAACCGCCGGTCTTGCCGTTTATATTCAGGTCTTTGTGGATCACCACGCCGTTATGCGTGAGCGTCATCCGAGCGTTCTTGATTTTCTTGCCGTCCTTCATCACCGCATTGGTAAATTCCACATCATAGGTCTGCCATTGGAGTGGGGGCAGGCACATGTTCACGATGGGTTCGGCCTTGGTGTAGACACCGCCGCATTCGTTGTTTTTTCCCTCAAGTCCAAATGAATCGAGGATCTGCACCTCGTAATGATCCACTTGATAGAAGCCGCTGTTACCTCGGCCCTGACCGCGTGCAGCGGGCTTGAAGGGGAGCATAAATTCCACGTGCATGGTATAGTTTTGGAATTTACGTTCGGTTTTGATGTCACGCCCATCGGTATTCAGCAACTTGGTTTTTTCATCCACACGACCACCCTGCCACTCAGTTTTACCGGAGCCATCAAAGAGCACGACTGCACCTTTGGGAGGTTTGATTCCCATTGTAGGGCTTTTGCGTACAATACGTTTTAACTCAAATGTTTTTTTACCGTGCTTGCCAGTCATTTTGCCATTTTCAATGGTCGCCGAACTCCCTTCTTTTTGGCCCTTGGGGGGGAATTGGCCGGTTGCACTGAACTCACTCGCTTTGCCTCCAAGATAACGTCGCTTACCAGTAGCCGAGGCAAACACCGCCTGTTTGCCATCCAGTTTGCCGACGAGGACAGAGCGTTCGTCACCCCGTTCCCAATCCGCCCCGGGCAATCCTAGCGGATAGAGCACGGCCTGAAACTCGCCATTTCCCAGCGCGATCACCTGCGCGCCAAAATCGCAGCCGCAGGAAAGTTCCCCGATATACTCGCCCTGAATTTGAAAATCGACAGGCAACGTCTTGTCCTTGGCATCCGTCCACAAACCATTAGCTGCGGTTACGTTCAGGCTTAAAATTATTCCGAGAGTCAGTAGTGTCCTTTTCATAATATGGGTTGCTGATAGGGTAATGGATTGGCGGGGGTTGGCAAGGCTGCGGAAAGTATTAGGACTCGATTATCTGCTACTCATTTTCCAGTGATTCATGCATGTAACTCAACAGGTGATCTAGGCGTTCCTGTTCGATGCCTTCCAAACCGTCGGATTCCATAATTTATCCGAATCTCATATTCGGCTGATTATTCAGTTTCAGGCCTCGGCGGGTTGGCCCAATGTCTGCCGGAATCTGAGCCGCTGATCAGGACACCTTTCTGGTTCCAATCCATTTCCGCACGGACGTCGGGAGTGGTGTAGCGGAGGGTGAGCCCACAGCGGCGACGGCTCGACTCATTTGCCTCGGAGCCGTGAAGTAGAAGATCGGTATGAATACTACATTCGCCGGCGCGGAGGATATTGTCGATGGGGATTCCATATTGCTCTGCGTTCTCGACGCTCTGGTCAAGGGTGTTGTGTTCCTCAGGGGTGCTCTTGCGCCAAGTAAGGTGGCCATGGTGGTGGGAGCCGGCTAGAAAGCGCATGCATGCGTTTTCGGTGTCAGCATCGTCGATGGCGAGCCAGCAGGTAACAGCTTTGCTTGGGGTGAGCGGCCAGTAGCTGGCGTCCTGATGCCACGACACGCGTTTGCCATCTCCAGGCATTTTGCAAAAAAAATGGGATCCCCAGCCCACAATCTCAGGCCCGAGCAAATCCTGCACACAGGCAACGATGCGCGGGTGGGTGAGGAGATCATAAGCGCGGCCGTATTTTAAGTGCGCGGTGCTGATGGAATAACTGTCGCGCCCTTCAGCAATGGCCTGTTCAAGCCGGCGATCAAAGTAAGCGCGTAAATCATCCGCTTCGGGACCATCGAATATACGGATGGGTCGGACAAATCCGTTTTTGTTGAAGTGAGCAACGTTTTCGGGGGTAAGTTTTGCCGGTTCCGTAACGGTGCTAGGATGAAAATGCAGGTCACGCCCTACGGCGTTCACTGCGTCTTGATCAGGGATAATGTTGAACTCAGCCATTGGAACTATCAGAAAAACAGATCCCGACTGTTTCTTGACTATTTTAGCTTAATACCAAGTTACGCGATGATCTCTTTAACAACTCGTCCGTGCACGTCGGTAAGGCGGAAGTCTCGACCATCGTAACGATAGGTGAGCTTTTCGTGATCGAGGCCAAGTTGATGCAGAATGGTGGCATGAAGATCGTGCATGTGCACCTTGCCCTCCACAGCGTGGTGGCCGTATTCGTCGGTGTTGCCGTAGGCGAAACCAGACTTGATCCCGCCGCCGGCAAGACAAACGGTAAAGCCATCAGGATTATGATCGCGACCGGTACCTTTGTTTTGTGCGTAGGGTGTGCGACCAAATTCGCTGCCCCACCAAACAATAGTGTCGTCGAGCAATCCGCGCTGTTTAAGATCTTGCAGTAATGCGGCTACCGGTTTGTCAGTCGCGCGGGCATGCTCCATGTGCTTGGGCATGTTGGAGTGCTGGTCCCAAGAAGGATTATTGCCGTTGTCCGTGTAGTTGACCTGAATATAACGCACGCCAGCCTCGCTCAAGCGGCGGGCCATTAAACAGTAGCGACCAAAGTTATCTGTCGGTTTTTGGTCGATACCGTACATCGCGAGCGTCTTGGAGTTTTCCTTGGACAAATCAAGAATGCTAGGCGCGTTGTTTTGCATGCGCCACGCGAGTTCGAAGGAGCCGATCACCGAGTTAAGTTCATCATCACCCGGTCGACGCTTTGCTTGCTCAGCGTTCAGTGCACGTAATAGTTCAAATTGTTTCTGTTGCTCCTTTGAGTCAACGCCCGGTGCAGTGATATTCTTAATACTGGAATCTTTGGCTGGAATCCCTGCGCGGCCAATCGGGGTACCCTGGTAGGACGATGGCAAAAAGGCGTTGCTATAGTTACGCGGGCCACCATTGCCCATCGAAGGACCGAGGCTGACAAAGCCGGGCAGGTTTTCGTTCTCCGATCCTAACCCATAATTCACCCATGAGCCCATGCTTGGCCGAATGAGATTGATAGTGCCCGAGTGCATGAAGAGCGTGCTTGGCCCGTGCGCAACCCCTTCGGTGTGCATTCCTTTGAGGATGCAAAGATCATCCACGTGCTTGGCCATGTGCGGGAAAAGTTCACTAACAGGTTGACCGCATTGGCCGTAGTTCTTGAAATTCCATAGTGGCTTCTTGACAGCGTGCTCGACGATCTTACGGGTCTTAGCCAGCGTACGTGCGTCATCAAAGCGCACCATTTTGCCATCATCATCGAAGAGTTTTTGTTTGTAATCAAAAGAATCCACATGGCTTACGCCTCCGGCCATGAAGAGGAAAATCACCCGTTTTGCTTTCGGGGTATGATGCACTAGTTTTGGCGCGAATGAATTACTTCCGGCCGACACACGATGCGCTAGCGCACCCAACGCGAGCCCACCAAAGCCACAGGCAGCGCTTTTTAACGCATCGCGCCTGGAAACAAATGAGTGATTGGCAAACTGGTCCATATCGAACAACGATTTGACGCAACAGAACAGAAAAAATTCTAACCGCGCAACGGGTTTCTATCAAGCATCATTCGGCTTAAGAATGGTGTCTGGTTTATCGTTTTCCTCGAAATTGGATAATTTTTCACGGCGCGCACCCAACCCCGCGATCGAGAGGCCGATCATCAGTGCAGCAAGAGGTGGTGCGGTGGGTGGCACGGGTGGGTGATAATCGAACACAATGACGCGGGGCTTACCTGATTCGGATAGATAGACGGCTCGTGCGTGGTTGTTGGCTCGCAGCAGGGTGGCGGGCTGGCCATCGATGGTCACATTCCAGTTAGAATCGAATTGGTCATTGAGTAGCAATACTGCGGCGTAATCGATCGAGGGGATTTTCAACTCCACGCGAGTGGCGCTGGTCTTCTCGAATTGGACTGCTGGCATACTTGAGGTTTGAGAGGGCTGTTCTGGTTGGGGCAAATCCTTTGCACGAAGGATCACTTGTGAATGGGAATCGAAACCGGGGCTGAAGAGGATAGTGTCTGTGGTTTTTTCATCCACGCCTTGGCGCCAGTCGGAAAATAATTTTGCGCGCGGTAGAGCACCGGTAAATTCCATGAGGACCGCCGGAGCGTTGGTGGGATTGGCACCACCGCCGGAAGTGGGTACCGCTTGATCCAGATGAAATGCCCCTCTCTGCTTGAATCTCCGCAGTACGGGATCCAGTGTCTGATTCAGAGCGTTGCGGTATGTGGGCAACGGTTGGTCGTCGATCTTAGAATCTTCCCGAACAATCGAAGTGAGTTCCGCATTTCCGGCATGGCAAATAAAATAGCGGGTGCTCGCAAGCTCCCATTGGCGAATAAGCAAGCGAATCGCATCGGCGCGGTTTTTTTCCTGTCCGGGTTCCTCGGTTGTCGTGGGCTGAAAATCTGTGACTCTCGCCCAGGCAATGCTATGCTGCGGAAATAAATGGTGCATCCAATCCTCGTGATATGTCCGGCTTATGGCTCCGATAGAGTCATGTGCCATAAGTTGGCTGTGACGGCGGCCACTGGATTCCTGGAAAAAATTAAACAGGTTTTCATCCTGTCCTCCGGTAAGAAATTCCTTGCCGCTAGGAAATTTCTGCAACTGCTTGCGTGCCTGTTCCCTAGCCTGTGCGTTGGGAGAACTGAGAAACATTAGTTTGAATTGTCTGAACTGATTCACATCTTTGGCTAAACGATAGCTCATCATGCCATCATGATATCCCCGAGCCAACGCGGCCAAGCGGGGATTGCTCCAGTTGACACTGTCTGGAGAAGGTGGGGAGAGGAAGGAATCTATCACTGCGCGATCAAGTGGATGCCGTTTCAGCAGTTGGTATTGGTTCAACAATGTCACCCGACCACGGGTGGAGTGATCCTTCAAGAGTTCTGCCACGGGTTCTCCAAAAGAGGGTGTATCGAATTGATCAAAGCGAAGGAATGGTTTGCCCGACCGACCGAGATCCAGCAGTAGCAACAAGCCCATGGCCAACAGGCTGAGAGTACGAGACGAGCGATTCCATCGCACCAGACTACACCCGGTAAGGACTCCAATGGAAAGAAATAGGAACAGCACAAACAACCCTGCCTGTAACGTGCTCGTGCTGGCCAATATGGCAGCATCCGCCGGTAACGCGCCGGGTGATTTTTGGAGAATCCACGTGGCCAATTTCTCGGAACGATTACTATATATTGTAAATCCTAGCGTGGCCAGCGCCAGTACTCCAAATGACCCGATGCGCCAACCTGAGTTAAATCCGCCACTGCCAAACGCTCGGGTTTTTTCATGTGCCTCTGTGGAGTGCCATTCATCCAATCCTTTAAGGCCAAAAGCAAACAACACCAATAAACAAACACTAAACAAGGACTGCCAATAGCTACTCCAAGCTACCCATGGGAGTACCAACACCACGGCACCAAATATCAGGACGCGCGTTTTATCATGACGCGAAAATGATTGCTCTCTACGCACTGCGTGCGCCAGTGCCCAAGCCGCCACTAGTAATACGAGCGCCCCTGCATAGGCGTGAGAATGACTGCCGATCAGGTTGCCCCAATGTTGGGTGTTGTCCGCCACATCCAACCGATGGCCAAATAAGCCGGCTATGGGAAGGGTCAACAAATCCATCGGCCCTTGGGCTGCAGCCTGACGCAGGTTGATGGAATGTTCGAAGAGTTGGGAATAATTCCAAATCGGCCAAGCCACCGCTGCTGCGGACACGGGAATCAGGCTTATGCAAGCCAAGCGTTTTTGCGCGAAGCGATGCCCATCCGCCGGTGGCAGCACAAGCGCAAGCACTACGATGGCGCCTACTAGTGGCAAACCGCCGGCACCTAATTCCAGAAGGCCCATTCCCAGAGCCAGCCCTGCCACCAGTGCGCCCGGCCATTGCAAACGGTGCCGCACGATCATGGCTAACGCCACAAACAAGGCTGCACCGGTCACGGCCAGTCCACCAGAAAACTCCACCGTGTACGAAAGAAATACGCCGTTCAACGCTGCGGCCAACGCACCCATTCCGCAAATGAGGCCGCTGCATTTCAGTTGTCGAAAACAAAACCACGCGGCCATCCCGAGTAGGAAAAGGCAGGCGAGCGGATAGTAATTTGCATAATTCGCTGTGGGATCCGGCGTGAGTTTGCAAAGCGACCAGAACCATCCGGTGAAGCCCGGCAGCGCATACCCTCGGGGTGCCCCCAGCCCGGCTTGGGCATCCCAAGCGCCTTCAGCAAAACGCTGATCCCATTCTTCCACCGTGCGACCTTCGGTATGAAGAATTGATTCGCCGGAAAAGATCGGACTGAACAATCCGGCAAGCACCAGCAACAACACGCCTGCGGTCGCTATTGCCGGCCGCCAGCCCGGACGTGTGTTGGTTGCCTCATCCATGCGGTGCTTGGGTTAACAGAAAAAACTGGACCGATAAAGCGAATTGTCTTTTCCAAACGAGGTTGTTAAAACCGACCCCGATGAACCCAATCCGGCATCCCTTCGCCCAAATCCTTTGCGCGTGTCTTTGTTTTAACGCACTGCTGGTCGCCGCACCCGCTGTAAAAATAACACCCCTGAACGTGCCGGATCAAGGCCGGTCTGGATTTCATCGACTACAGCCAAAGGACACGGGGCTGATACCAAGCGGAAAATATCGAGCTGTCATCGGCGAAACAATTCGAGACACCAGCAACTCCGGCTTGGCTGCCGGTGATATCAATGGCGATGGATTGCCGGATCTCTTTGTGTGCGGCATGGAAAAGCCCAACGCGTTATACCTGAACCGAGGCAACTGGAAGTTTGAAAATATCACCGAACTGGCGGGCGTGGCGTGCCAAGGCTGGCGATTGAACGGCGCATTGTTTTCCGATGTGGATGGCGACCGTGACTTAGATCTCATTCTTACGTCTGTGCGCGACACGCGCAATTTTCTTTTCCTCAATGACGGCCTAGGAAACTTCACCGAAAGTCTAAACATCGGCTGGGTGTACAACCAACGCGCTGGCAGTGTGGGTTCCAGCATGGCCGATGTGGATGGCGATGGTGATCTCGACCTATACGTTACGTCACACCTGAATCGCACGCCCGGCGAAGTTCTGGGCCCAAAGGAAATGGAGCGCATCCATCAACTCGGCGAAGCTGCTCGTCGCACGGGCCGCCCTATGCCCGACGAATGGCTCGAAATTTATTCTGTTCGCAAAGTACCCATCACTCCCACCTTCAACAAATTGGTTACCGACGTAAGTCACATGCAAGATCATCTTTACCTGAATGACGGTCGGGGCCGTTTTCGTGTTGTGACTGACAATGACCAGCGATTTCGCGATGCGCAGGGGCGGCCCATGCCTATGCCCAAGGACCCTAGCCACGAGGCCGCATTCCGTGATGTGGATGGCGATGGCGATCCCGACCTTTATGTTTGTGCAGACTTCGATTGGGCCGATCGCTTTTGGCGTAATGACGGCCGGGGCAACTTCACCCTGATCGACCCCATCGCTCTGCGACGCACCAGCCAATTCTCGATGGGCATAGATTTCACCGACCTCAACCGCGATGGGCATGTGGACTTCATCACCGCGGACATGCTCAGTCGATCGCATAAACGCCGCAAAACCCAAATGGGATTCATGCAAGCCACTGATGTCGCCATCGGCCTCATCCGTAACCGTCCGCAAATCATGCAAAACACCCTGCACCTCAATCGCGGCGACGGCACATGGACCGAGATCGCGCAGTTCGCTGGCGTAAAGGCATCCGAATGGTCATGGGGACTGGCCTTTACCGATGTGGATTTGGATGGCTATGAAGACCTCATCGTGGCCACCGGCATGATCCGGGATTTTATGGATGCTGATGCTACCTCGGAAATCGAGAATGCCATCAAAGAAAAAACCACCATCAACGCCCTTCTTAAAAGCACCATTTATCCTACCTTACCCACCCGAAATATCGCCTACCGCAACCGGGGCGACATGACATTTGAATTTATGTCCGCAAAAGATTGGGGGCTTGATGCCAAAGCTGTTTCGGGGGGATTAGCCCAAGCCGATTTTGATGGCGACGGAGATCTCGATCTCATCTTCAACAACATTGAGCCTCTGGAAATTTATCGCAATGAATCCAATGCTCCGCGTGTGGCGGTGCGCCTCATCGGTCAGCCTGGTAACCTACAGGCCATCGGTGCCAAAGTGCGGCTCCTCGGCGGCCCGGGTAATTCCAATGGCCTTGCACCCATGGAACAGGAAATCCACAGCGGTGGCGGCTACGCTTCCGGTAGTGATCCATTAGCCGTTTTTGGAACCGGCAATAAAACCGAGGGATTGAAACTTGAAATCATTTGGCGCGACCATGGCAAGCTCACCCACCGCATTATTCCCAATGTGAAACCCAATCACCTGTACGAAATCACCCAGGGTGGCGACGACCCGCACCTCGCGCCTTTAGCTTCCAATCCGCCCTCGTTGTTTAAAGAAGACTTTGAAAAGCTTGATGTCCAAACCCAAAAAGGCCCGATGCGGGTGGGCCACGGTGAAACAGCCTTCGATGATTTCGCGTATCAACCGCTCCTTCCCAATCGCCTCAGCCAGCTTGGCCCCGGCGTGGCTTGGACCGATCTGAACCAGGACGGTATCGAGGACCTCGTTATTTCAGCCGGCCGCGGCCGACCCATGATGATTTATTTAGGGCAACCGGGCGGACGCTTTCAATTTGTCCAAGGCCCCCTTGCGGAGCTCGACCAAACCGGCGTTATCGGTTGGATCCCTAAACCCAATGCCACCCCCACGCTGCTTACCGGTATTTCCAATTTTGAGGCACCTGGCAAAGCCTTTGACCACGCGCCCCTGCGCGGCTTGAGTCCCGCCAAAAAGTATTCCATCGCGTTTTCACTACCCAGTCAGCGCTCCACCACTGGCCCCATAGCCTTGGCCGATGTGGATGGAGATGGCGACCTAGACCTTTTCCTCGGTGGCCGCATGGTGCCCGAGCGTTATCCCAAGCCAACAGATTCCCAATTATACCTGAACAATAATGGTGAACTAAAACTCGACGACGCGAATGGACTTGCCTTAAAACAATTAGGGCTCGTTAGCGGCGCGGTGTTTGGTGATTTAGACGGCGACGGCGATCCCGACCTCGTACTGGCCCTCGAATGGGGTCCTGTGAAAATCCTTCGAAATCACAACGGCAAATTCACTGATGCTACCAAAGCCTATGGACTCGATGCCCACAAAGGTTGGTGGAACAGCGTTACTCTCGGCGACTTCGATGCCGACGGTCGGCTCGATATCGCCGCCGGCAACTGGGGCCGCAATAGTAAGTACGAGGAATCCTACTCTCGCGCCAATCCGTTACGTATTGCATACGGCGATTTTGATAACAACGGCGTAGTCGATATTGTTGAAAACCATTACGACAAAGAAACCGGCACATGGGTTCCTGAACGCGGACGATCATGCTCCATGAACGCGATGCCCTTCATTGGTGAACGCAACAAAACCTTCGACCAATTCGGATCCGGCAGTCTGGCAAAAATATACGGCGACTGCCTCAAGGACGGAACCGTGTTGGAAGCCAACACCCTTACCCACACGCTCTTCCTAAATCGTGGCGACACCTTCGCCTCACACCCCCTCCCCGCCGAGGCCCAGTTCGCGCCGGTGTTCGGGATGAACGTGGCCGACTTCGATGGCGACGGCCACGAGGATCTATTTGTGGCGCAAAACTTTTTCGCCTCCCAACGTGAAACACCCCGCAGCGATGGCGGACGTGGACTGCTGCTGCGCGGCGATGGCAAGGGCAGCTTCACTTCCGTGCCCGGTCAGGAATCCGGTCTTAAAATTTATGGTGAACAACGGGGCTCCGCCGTGGCCGATTACAACCGCGACGGCCGACCTGACCTTGTGGTTACTCAAAACGGTGCCTCCACCCATCTTTACCAAAATGTTCAGGGCACCCCCGGACTGCGCGTGCGACTCAATGCGGGCCCCGCTAACCCGACCGGTGTCGGGGCCACCGCTCGCCTGATTTTTGCTGAAAAAAAAGGCCCCGCCAAAATTGTCACGGCCGGTTCCGGCTATTGGTCACAGGATTCCGCTACCCTCATCTTTGCCCGGCCTGCTGTACCAATAAAAATCGAAGTCCAATGGCCACACGGCCAAACCATCACAACCGCCATCCCGGCCAGCGAGGATGAAATCGAAGTCACCCCCCAAGGCACACTAATAATGCCGGGTAACTGATGTAATCCGGGTTTATCCCCGGGCCACCGGCCCAGGCTACATTAGATGCCTCACCGGTTTCCTTTGGGTACGTTCATGCTCATGATGCTGGGACCGTGGAAGACGACGCCGCAGCCGCCGGTGATGACGCGCTCGACGGGCTCACCAGTTTTGGGATGCTTCGTAAGCGGCTTATCTTTCATCTTTTGCACGACCTCAAAGCGCTTGGGTTTCTGGCCTTTTTTCTTGGGAATGGTTTGGTAAATGTATGTGGGCATAGCGTTTGTGCGGGCGAAATTGTACGGCCCGTGTGCGTCGGGCGCAAGGCTAGGCGATGTGGGTAAAGCGGAATGGGCTTGCCCGTTGGATTGTTTTGGGCATAGTGACCGGCCCGTTGGCATTGAAAGATGCGGCGGTTATGGCTGGATAGCTCAGTTGGTAGAGCAACGGACTGAAAATCCGTGTGTCCCCGGTTCGAGCCCGGGTCCAGCCACCACGTTTTTCTTCGTGCTATTGCCTTTTTTTCGGATTGAGCCGTCCGGGGCTGTTTTTTCCTGACCGGTATGTTGCGTGCAGTAGTTTCCTGTAATTCCCACTAGTGAGTAGTAGTTTTGGCCGTACTTCTGGCCGTACCATTCAGAGGGGCCCCTACCTGTGCACAAGCGGGGGTGAAAGGAGTGTTACTTCGTATTGCGGCCTCAATCCTTCGGTAGTTTAATGGATGATACTAATGTTAAGACCATCATTCATAAGCGGCCAATTTCTAAGCCACGATTCACAGGATGCGCTCAGGCGTGTGTGCGAATACAAAATGAGACCAAACCATTAAGGCGACAACCGTTTGAAATTTAAGATCCCAAAATTATTCCAGCAGAAGACCAAGGCAGGGGTTTCCCCGAACTGGTCCATTCGGTTCACAGATAAAAACGGCATTCGCAGGACGATCTCGATGAGAACCCCGGACAAGGCTTTGGCTGAGAAGCGCGCAAAAAAGGCCATCGAAGCTGACCTTAGCGGCGAGACCCACATTCTCGATGAAGCCAGAGGCAAAGCATCTACCAGCACGGTTGGAGAACTGGTAGATGTATACCTGCAGGCCAAACTGGGAAAACCCAATCCAGATACAAGAAGGGAGAATCAGGCGCACCTTCTCCTGATGCTGACCGGGTGTGGGCACAAGGATCCCCGAAAAGTAAGACTGAGTGAGTTGGATGATAAATTGGTGAAACAGTTCTTCCGTAATCGCGTAGCCTCACACGACGAAGCCTCGTTAGATTTTGATAGGGCACGTACTACTGCCAACTCCGTTTACCGAAAGGCCAAGAGCATATTCTCAAGAAAGGTGTTGGCGAGTGGCACGTACGATCACTTGAAACTCCCGGCCCTTGATAAATTCATGAGCGTGCCCTTCCTCGATGAACCGGACCACCAGTATTCCTTCCTCCCCAACAAATTGTTTAACAAGCTCATCAATGACTCTGCACGTTTACGAACGGAAAACCCGTCCCTGTATTGCGCGTTTCTGATCTGCTACACCCTAGGTTTACGTAAGAAGGAAGCCTTACATGCCCGTTGGGATTGGGTTTCAATCGATGAGGAGGGCCGGTTCTTGCTGAAAGTGCCGGGGCGGGAGGATTGGAAAGGCAAAGTGTTCAAGACCAAGAGCGGGAAAGGCCGTGAGATTGAGATGGCTGAAGAAGTTTACGATACACTACAGGCCCTTTCCCCAATCGGAGATCATCCTGAGTACCTTATCCCCACGAAAACTGATTGGGAACGCAGGGTTAAAGTTTGGCGAGAATTCGGTCCTTGGTTTTCTGAAAACGGTATCTTTTGCAATAAGTGCGCCCATGAATGTCGGAAGTTCTTCGGTGCACAGGTGGCCACTCAGCAAGGCATATACGTTGCGAGCAAACTGCTGGGTCATAGCAGCGTCGTCGTAACAGAAAAGTATTATGCTGACCTAGTTGAAAGACCGGGATTGCCGACCATATTGCTTCCTCCTTTTGAATCGAACATTGAGGAAGCCGATGGGTTGCCTGCTGAAGACTCTGGGTGCAGCCCCAGCGCGTAGTAGAAATAGGATGCCGGCGGTACACGCGACTGCTGCACAGCCCCTCGGGAAACCGGGGGGTTTTTTCGTGTCTAAAATGCCCTGTGTGATTTCCCCCCTGTGATGACTCAGGTCGCCCGGTAGGATGGCTGTGCGGCCTCGCTGGCACTCAAAACCCCCCGTATATCCGACACATAAAACCACCTCAGACCCTACCGATGTGCGAAGATCAGCGAATCACCCACCGACCGTCATCGATTCAATCAATAGTTCAACTCGTATTATCAATTAACACTCGAACGCCTTTCGGAGCTACCTTGACGGCATGAAGCAGATTCTATTGATGATTGCGGTGGTTGCGTTGACGGGTGCGGTGGTGACGTTGGCGGGGTGCGCGGGAAATAAGTCTAGCTCAAAAGCTAAACCTGTTGATGTTAATTGGTCGTATCCGTTAGAGATTTTAGAGGGGCTTGGCAAGGGCATGAAAAAATAACAACCACCCTACCGATGTCCAACCGGCGCGATACCCTTTTCACCATGAAGGAACCGCATTGGAGGAAGCGCCGCCGGGAAGCAATGGAGCGGAAAAGAACGCCGGGGTTTTACGGGAAGACCGCCGGTAAGGGGTTTGATGATATGGCTGAGGGAACGAGCTTCTGGGGCCACAAGGGCCTTCAGAGGCGCTACGGAAAGGTAGGCGGGGAAAGGGTGGGTTAGCTGTCGTTTGAATCCCCGTCACCAGCAACCCAGCCTTCCTTCGTCGATGCCTCGGGTGGGTGCATTTTCCCAAAAGGGTTGGACGGTTTACATTGATTACAAAGAGGTGGATATCATTTTTTTCAATTAACGAGACCGAGACTAACCTTGGTAGTGTTTCCCTATGAATAAAATATTTAAGTCCTCATTATCAGTTTTGTGGTTCGCATTGACTTTACCGTGTTTTATCGGCCTTGGATTCATAATTGGATGCCATGATGAAATGTCTTCAGTCGGTTATGTATCAGGGCCCAGTTTTATTCCATTTGAAGGTGTATTTAATGCCCTTGAAGAATATGGAATGCCGGGAGG
Source organism: Verrucomicrobiota bacterium (assembly GCA_028343615.1). GTDB lineage: Bacteria > Verrucomicrobiota > Verrucomicrobiia > Limisphaerales > UBA1100 > JACNJL01. Next base: position 1,493 of record JAOLZA010000020.1, on the reverse strand, counting down.
ACTAAAAGGTGCTTCTCTTGCTTTCTATATCTGGTTCGGACTGATTAGTCTGTGGGTAATCTCGTTGCTAATATCCAGAAAGCCCCCTAATCCTCCCCGTGAAACTCCTTGAGCGCGTTGGCGAGCCTCCAAAAGGGCTGGAGGGTCGGGTAGTTGGAGCATGGTCGAGGAGGGGAAAGGGTGGGTTAGTTCCTATCCGCCTGCTTGCCGCGAGGGTGTGCTGCCTCATTGCGCGCCTCGTAATCCTTCATGAGGATTTTAAGTTCACCATCTTCAGTCCACCGCTTAACCACTCACCCGGCGCGTTCAAGATTGTAATATTCGCAGGGAGCAATTGTATATCGTCATTCGGGTTCGTGAGCGGTAGGGTTGGGGTGTGATTGCGATGGCTCCCTCACCCGATCAAATCGGAGGTATTATATTATCACTTCTTGCTTATCTTTGCACTGGCGTTTGCCTTTTAGGAGGATTGGTGCTTCTAATTTTCAGTTGGGTTCGCAAAGCAAAGGGCGATGATCCGGCTCCGCCTGAGGAAATCCCGCCGCATCCGGGTGAAGGGGCATCCGATCATGTAACCCGCGTAATCGAGTTGGAAGCTCAGCTGAAAAAACTTAAGGATGCAAATAATGCGGAACGGGACGAATAGTTGTTCCCGTGCAAATCTTAAAACGCCGTCGCTCAATTTTTCCCTGCTCGTGCAACTGCCTTAATTGCTTCCACGTGTGACTCTCACTGAAGCCGGTCTCAGCCGCAATCTCGCGCACTGTTTTCCATCCCTCTGGCACCTCATCGGCGTCACCGGAATTGGCTGCTGCGAGAACGTCGAACCACTCGCTGTTTAGAAGGGTTTGCATCGATCAGAATACCCGCGAGATCAAAACCTGCCTTCCGAGATTGGCTGAAGATTAAGTTTCTCAACACCGTCGAATTAGAGAACGAACTAACAGGATTTGCACAAGATGGACAATACTACGGCTTTCAAGATTATAGCAGAGAAATGCAAGGCGGCTGGCGTACCCTTCAGCGTAGCGGGGCCGGACGATCCGATATACTCCGAAGGGCCATCGATTCAATTTATGAACCAGTCTGGCAAACCTACCGAGCCCATCGTCAGGAAAAAGGCTACGGGCACAGCAGTGTACAAACCGGACCTGCCGAAGCGATAAAGTTCAGTGTGCGTCGGTCTGCATCGACCACAAGACCAAGGAGATCAAGTTCCGCGACCCGTACCCGTTCATGGCCAAGGCAATGGTGGCCGCTTATTTGGCTGAGGAGGGTTTTCTCAGGGAGGGGTGATTATTTTTTACGTTTGCGCTGGTTGAGCCACCGAGGAAGCTAAAACCTCCCTGCTATTTAAGTTAAATATATTCTTCCCAAATGTGCACAACAAACACCACAGCCAATAATATGAATAAGACCGTCTCCATGAGCCCCAACCCTACCGACACCCCGCCTAAAACTAACACCACAGCCAATAATATGAGTAAGACCGT
>JAOLZA010000002.1 GCA_028343615.1 Verrucomicrobiota bacterium | reverse complement strand
CCCAAATCCAGCAGCTCCTTGCGTGCCGCCTCGTATTGGTCGCGGATAGACATTGCGCGTTTTTATATACGCGCGTTGGGCAAACACAAAGGGAAAAACAACGCAGAAAAATCAAGCCAACTGCACGGCCAGTTGCTGGTGGGCGGCGTGCCAGTGTTGGATAGCTTCACGCAACTCAGCGACAGCGGCCTCCATTTGGGTGCGCACTTCGGCGAGCTGTTCCTTGGTGAGATCGAGTTTTTTCTGGGCGGCTTTGCCGTAATCGCCCTTGGCCAATTCCCATGCCTCGGCGGCGGCGGCGAGTTTTTCGCCAGCCTCGGCAAAGAGCGCCTGGGCTTTTTCGCACACCGGCTGCTCCGCACTGGAAAGTTTCTGGGCCAGTATTTTGTTTTTCTGGCTGATCTCCGCGAGCATGATTTTCTCATTGGGCACACGTCGCAAATTCGATGCCATTCCAATCTTGGTGAGCAGCCACGCGCTCCATTTCGTGGGATCGAATTGCCACGGCTTCACGCCGTTCCGGTAGTCGTGCTGAAATTCATGATGAAAATTATGGTACCCCTCACCAAAGGTAAAAATGGCCGTGATCCATGAATCCTTGGCCGTGTGGCTGGATGAATAGGGTTGTTTCCCTATGTAGTGGCAAAGGCTATTGATGAAAAATGTGCCGTGATGCATTGCTACCAAACGCGCACAGCCACCAATAAGAAATCCGGCCAATACGCCGATGGGACCTTCGATGAGACCGCCGACAAGCATTGGAAAACCGAACCCAATCAGCAGGCCCAAATGAATCCACCAACGATGCTGCCACATCACCAATGGATCATTAACCAAATCCTTGACATTTTCCATCGGCGGATCGGTCTTAGGCTTGAACATAATCCAGCCGATGTGCGCGTGCCAAAATCCTTTTTTAATGTTGTACGGATCCTCCTCGTGATCAACGTGCTTGTGATGCCGCCGATGATCGGAGCACCAGTAGAGCGCAGAATCCTGCATCGCCGTAGCACCACCTAGCAACGCCGCCATCTTCACAGGCCAACGGACTTTGAACGAAAGATGTGCCAACAGCCGGTGATAACCAAAGGTGATGCCCATTCCAGAGAAAATATAGAGCCCCACAAAAAGGCCACCGTGCACCCACCAGTTGAGCTGCGCGCCGTATTTCCAGATGAAAACCGGCAGTGCGAAAACCGTGATCGCCAGCGTACCCATCAGCGAAATGAGATTGCCCCAATGGACATTGTTCCTAACGTATTTGCGGTTCTTTTCCATGAAATTTAAAATCGAATGATTGAGGTTTCCCTACAAAAGACGCAAGGAAATTGAACAAGTCACCCATAAATGTAAACAAAAACATGCACCCAATTGGGGACAAAGTTTTTAAATTTCGTTCAAAAATCCATAAAGTCAAATGCTTCCAGGCCTTTCTTGTGTTTGCCTTGGCCTTCCACGGTTTCGCATTTTCTAATCCACCGCGCTCGGTCGCTAAGACCGCAGGTTGAGAGGAATGACCTCGAACGGATTAACTTGGAATCACCCACGGAAAGGGCTTTTACTCTCCGCGTGAATGACGACAAACCCAAAGTCTTGATTATCATCGGTGATGACCAAGCCGCCTACGACATTCGCCTCGTTGATATGGAGCGCGACGGCGATCTCGATGCACTCATCGCCGGCCAACAAAGTAAAAACGTGGTGTGGTTCGAAAACCCCCTGAAGTAGCGTGCCGATCATCACCCAGGAACAACAGTCGCAGTTTCGGGAAGAGGGTTACTTCATCCTCGAACGCGCCGTGCCGGAGGAGCAGCTGAAGATTCTTCGCGAGGCATGCGATCACCTGATCGAGGCGATGCATGCAGAGATGGATCGACTGGGCACCGATCACATCCACATCAGCCATCGCGACAAGCGCTATCACATCGCTAAACAATACGACCGCGCGCCGCGACTGGGCGAGTTTGTGTTCAGCGAACTGATGGCCGAAATTTGCCGTGCGACCATCGGTGACACGGCGTTTCTCTTTTACGACCAATACGTCGCCAAAGCCGCCGAGCAAGGCATGGCGTTTTCGTGGCATCAGGATAGCGGTTACCTAGGCTTTCCGCACACGCCCTACGTCACCTGCTGGACGGCGGTGGACAACATGACACTCGCCAACGGCACGGCACACGTGATGCCCTTTTCGCAAATCGGCATCCGCACGCTGGTAGAGCATGTGCACGATAAAACCACCGGCGACAAGGCCGGCTACTTTGGTGAAGCGTCCGGGGTGCCGGCGATTGTGCCCGCGGGCAGCGTGGTGGTGTTCAGTTCACTCAGTTTCCATCGCAGCGGTCCGAATACCACCAACCAAATGCGCCGCGCGTACGTCACCCAATATTCCCCGGAAATCCTTCGTCGCCCAAATGAAACCGAGCCGATGCACTTGGGCGTGCCTTTTCTGGAAAACGGCCGCAGAATCCTCACGCAATGAACGCCTTCACCCGTCGACAATTTCTCGGTACCACCGCCGTCGCGGCTGCCCTGCCCACGATCGCGACCGCCGCGAAGCCGAAGTTTCTACTCAATTACATTCTGTCTTCATCGATGTACGGTAAGCTGCCGCTCAAGGAGATCTTGCCGGAAGTCGCAAAAACCGCCGCAGACACCATCGACATCTGGCCTGCCGTGCACGGCAATCAACGCGAACAAATCGAAGCCATGGGCCATGACGCCTTCGCGACAATGCTGCGCAGGCAAAAGACCGCCAAGGGCACTCTGCGTATGGGCTGTATCACGCGCTACGATCTCGGACCGTTCGGTCTGCAAAAGGAAATGGAGTTCGCCAAAAAATTTGGCACCAAACTGATCGTCTGCGGCGGACGCGGCCGGCGCGGCCTGACAGGCCAGGAGCTCAAGGCCGAGGTCAAAAAATTCGCCGAACTGATGAAGCCGCACCTTGCCGCCGCCGAAGCGTCCGGCGTGACCATCGCCATCGAGAACCATTCCAGCAATCTCATTAACACGCCCGACTCCCTCAAGTGGCTGGCCGAACTGGCGCCCTCACGACACCTCGGCATCGCGCTGGCCCCGTACCATCTCGAGAGCCTTGGCCTGGACGCCGCCGGACACGCCGCGCTCATCAAGACCCTCGGCAACCGCATCGACATGTTCTACGCCTGGCAACACGGCATGGGGTGCTCCAAGAAATTACCCAAGGAACAGGAACTCCTCCAAATGCCCGGCCGCGGTAATCTCGACTTCACGCCGATCCTCGGCGCGCTCAAGGCCATCGGGTACAACGGCGTCACCAGCATCTTCATGCACCCCGTCCCCCGCGGCATCCCCATACTCGACACCGCCGCCCAATGCACCACCGAAATCAATCGCGCCCGGGCGTATCTCGAAAAGTGCCTGTCAGAGAATTCATAAAACGCGCCCCCCGGTTTCTGGCCACGATGGCTCTGTTGCTGGCGGCCACAGTGCTGGCGGACCGGGCGAATTAATGTGCCTCAACGGAATCCATTTGCAACGCCTTCCCAACTCCCGCTAGCCTTTCCCCATGAGCCAATCCAAACCCAAGGTCCTGATCATCATCGGCGATGCCGCTGAGACGGTGGACACGATGTACCCCTACTTCCGCCTGATCGAGGGCGGCTACGAGCCGGTGATTGCCGCGCCGGAGAAACGGACCTACCAAATGGTGATGCACCAAAATAAACCCGGCTGGACCATCACCAAGGAATGGGAAGGCTACACGATGGATGCGGACATCGCCTTCGCCGACATCAAGCCCGAGGAGTATCTCGGCATCTTTTACAGTGGTGGCCGCGCGCCAGAATACATTCGCGAGGACGAGGATTTGCTGCGTATCACGCGTTATTTCTTTAAGAAAAACGCCCCCATCGCCAGCGTGTGTCACGGCGTGGAAATCCCCGCGCGCGCCGATTGCGTGAAAGGCAGGCGCATGGCCACCGTGCCCAAGGCGAAGTTCGATCTCGAAATCTGCGGTGGCACGTTTGTCGATGAACCGTGCGTGATTGACGGCAACCTCATCAGCGGCCGCACCTTCTGGGATCACGGCCACTACATGGGCCCGTGGATGAATCTTCTCGACAAAGCCCGCTCAGCGCAATCGTGACCCGCCCAGCGGCCATCATCGCTTGCCTCCTCCCGCTCTGGCTAGTGGCACAACCAGTGGTAGTGGTGCCCGGCTTCGACCGTTTCCAGCATGATGCGCCTGCCGCACAAATTGCCGGCGGCGAGGTGCTTATCAACGAGCTTAATTGCATCGCCTGCCACGCTGCTGATAAAGAGCAGCCTCAACGTTTTGAACTGCGCCCGGCCCCGGTGCTTTTCACAGCCCACAACCCTGCTTCAGCCGGCTGGCTGAAACGTTGGTTGAATGCCCCCCATGATCTGAAGCGCGGCACAACCATGCCCGATCTACTCCATAGCCTGGATCAAAAAGATAAGGCAAACGCAGTCGAAGGCTTGCGCCATTATCTGGTGTCGCTGAACCCACCGCTCGAAACCCGTGAAGTTTTCGTCGGTGACTCCAGTACAGGAAAAAAACTTTATCAGAGCATCGGCTGCGCCCAATGCCACTCGCCCGATGCCAAGGATAACGGCAAAGATTTACCCTTGGGCGAACTCCAGCAAAAGTATTCGCAAGTACAGCTGATCGAGTTTCTGCTCAATCCGTTACATAGTCGCCCCGCTGGCCGCATGCCTCGCGTACCAATGGCCAGAAAAGAGGCCGAACACCTCACCCGCTTCCTTCTCAGTGACGGCCCCTTGCGCAAAGATGCCATCCTCGCCAAAAGCCCGGATGCCTTGAAACTGCGTAAAGAGGGTAAAGTGCTTTATCAAAAACTGAAATGCGCCAATTGCCATACCACGCGCAACTCAAATGTAGTGGCGGATCTCTCCAAGCCGCTGGCCAAGCTCGATCTCAACCAAGGCTGCCTTTCTGCCAAGCCGCCCAAGAGGGCTCCTCATTTTCATTTGAGCGTCAAACAAACCAAAGCCATTACTGCGGCGATCAAGGCTAAGTCGACTGCATTAACCGCGCAGGAAAGAACGCACCGTCGCATGCGCCAGTTGAATTGCACTGCATGCCACACTCGCAAAGATTTGGGCGGGCCAGATGTGGCGCGGGACAAATTTTTCCTGACCACTGGCAACGACCTTGGCGACGAAGGCCGGTTGCCGCCACCACTCACCGGCGTGGGTGCAAAGCTCACTGAGTCCGCCCTGCACACGGTGTTGCGCGGCGATGACGCAGTGCGGCCGTACATGATCACGCGCATGCCCGATTTCGGCGAAGCCCACGCCAAGTTTCTTGTCAAACACCTCGCAACTGCGGACGCCCGCACCAACGTGAAACCCACTCCACGTGAAGGCAACGAAAACAAGGTCGGTCGCAACCGATATGGGCGGGAGTTAATGGGCGTGAAAGGGCTCAACTGCATCACCTGTCATCAATTGAGCGGCCACAAGTCACTCGGCATTCAGGCAATGGATCTGGCCCACTCGCCCAATCGACTCCGGCCTGAATGGTTTCGCGATTACCTCATCAACCCCGCCGTCTTCCGGCCCGGCACGCGCATGCCCTCCTTTTGGCCCGATGGTAAAGCCGTAAGTCCGGCCTTCGGCCGCAACACCGAACGCCAAATCGACAGCCTTTGGGTGTATCTCAATGAACTGAAACAAACACGCCTGCCCGAGGGACTGGAGAAGAAAGGCAGCTTTGAGTTAAAGCCGGACAAACGGCCGATCGTGTTCCGCACATTCATGGAAGGTGCGGGTACGCACGCCATTGCAATTGGTTTTCCAACAGGCATACACGCGGCCTTCGATTCTGAGCAGGTGCGCTGGGCGCTTATGTGGCATGGAAAATTTCTTGATGCGGAAAGCACCTGGGATGATCGATTCACGCCGCTGGCCCCTCCATTGGGAGAGAGTATAATAACGCTGGGTTCAGGTCCTGCCGTTGCTCTCCTGAAAAAACTAGAGCAACCGTGGCCCAAGGACGGCCTCCAAATGCAAGGCTATCGTTTGGCCAAAGACGGCACGCCAACTCTTCTCTATTCTCACAACACTACAAAAATCACCGACACCCTCACACCAAGAGGCAAGGGCCTGCGAAGGCGTTTGGAATTTGTTGGCGCCAAGGACAACCTGTGGGTCCGATTGGCAACGGCTAAAGTTTTTCTCAGTGACAAGCCCGGGGTGTGGGCCACCGAAAACAAGCTTTCCATTATCGCCCCCAATTCACAGGTGCGAAGTATTGGAGGGATGTCCGAACTGATCGTGCCGGTGAAGTTTGATGACTCAGGAAAAGCAACCATTGAAATAGAATGGCATTGGCAATGAAGAAACTAATCACAATTACGCTGCTAGGTGTTGTGTGGGCAACTGCCGCTGAGAACGACTACTACCGGCTCACCTCCGTGCCCTTTCCGAAGAATCTGAAGCTGGAAGTCAGCGGCTTGGTGGCGTTGCCGGGAGATCGCATGGCTATTGCCATTCGCAAGGGGGAAATCTGGATTGCCGAAAAACTCTCGACGGGCAAACCCATATACAAAAAGTTCGCCAGCGGACTGCACGAACCGCTAGGCTTGGCACTGCAAAAGAGCGATCTTTACACAGTGCAACGCACGGAACTGACGCGCCTGCGCGATACCGATGGCGACGGTCGGGCTGATGAATACCTCACGCACGCCAAGGGATGGGGTGTGACGGGCAATTACCACGAGTACGCTTACGGACCGGCCGTCGATAAGGCTGGCAATCTCTGGGTGGCACTCAATTGCTCTATAGGAAAAGGCTCCAACCCTAACAACCAATGGCGCGGTTGGAGTTTGCGCGTGAAACCCGATGGCTCATGGTCGCCCATGTCCGGCGGTTTTCGTTCGCCATCCGGCATTGGCACCAATTTAGCCGGTGATGTGTTTGCCACCGACCAACAAGGCAACTGGTATGCCACCTGCCCGCTGATGCACGTAAAGCGCGGGACGTTTCATGGGCACGCGGATGCGCTGCAATTTACCAAATTGCCGGGGGCGACCTTTCAGGTGAAGCAGCCGCTGCCAAAGAATCTAACCGTGGCCGAAGCGACCAAGCGCATCCCGGCCTATCAACTGCCCGCAGTATGGTTCCCTTACCGAAAGATGGGCATGAGCACAACCGACATATTGGCCGACAGCACTAAGGGCAAGTTTGGACCATTCGCCGGGCAACTTTTCTGTGGTGAATTCACCATGTCGTTTGTGTCGCGCGTGTTTTTAGAGAAGGTCGATGGCGAATATCAGGGCGCCTGTTTTCGTTTTCGCGATGGCCTCGGCTGCGCCGCACTGCGGTTGCAATGGGGCCCGGATGGTTCAATGTACATCGGTCAAAGCAATCGCGGCTGGAATTCGCTCGGCACCAAAAGCTACGGCCTACAACGCCTGCAATGGACCGGCAAGGTACCCTTTGAAATCAAGGAAATGTCTGCTAAGCGTGATGGCTTTCGACTGATGTTCACCCAGTCGATTGATGCTACCACAGTCATCAATCCGAAGAGCTACAGGGTGACCAGTTACACCTACCCATATCAATCCAAGTATGGCGGTGAACCGATGGATGTGAAGACGCACACCGTGAAGGTCGCTGCACTGGACACAACGTGGCGATCCGTGCAACTGACCCTCGATGAAATGCGCCCAGGCTACGTGTACGAACTGCAAGCCCCCGGTATCCGCAATACCCGAGGCAAACCACTCCTGCACTCCGCTGCCTACTACACGCTCAATCGTGTACCGAAATAGGTCAAGGCCGCTTGAGTAACGGGTTGCTCCGAAAATCCCCCGGTATTTGTGGCTGGCGCAGGGGCACTTTCTTGGCCCCGCGGAACGCCGGCCATTGAATGCGTTGATGTTCGTAGCGGGGCCATTCCCAAGCAGGCCAAGTGGGGGTGTCTTGCTGCACGCTGGCGTAGATTTGTTTCATTTGCGCGGAGAGACGCTTGAATTGCGCGGTAGCTACGGCGGAGACCTCGCGCGTTTCGGCACGGTCGGTTTTTAGGTTGTAGAGTTCCATCTTTCCGAGTGACGCGGTCTTGATGGCGTTTTGATCGGCGGCGGTGATGCCGGCGCGTTGTTTGATAGGCGGAGCATCCATGGCCGCGACGAGTTTCCAGTCGCCATCGCGCAGGGCCACGTGGTGTTTGCCGCTAGCGGCGTAAAAGTGCCAATAAAGCGGCTGGGCGCGCCGTATTTTTTTGCCGTGAAAAAGGCCACTAATGCTGGTGCCGTCGAGATGTCGATCGGCCGGAGGCTTCAGACCAGTGACATTGCAGAGGGTGGGAAGCAAATCCACACCGCTGACGGGCGTGCGTTGCACAGTGTCTGGCTTGATCTTGCCCGGCCATCGCATGATGCCCGGCACGCGAATGCCACCCTCATACACGCTGCCCTTCTTGTGGCGCAGACCGTCAGTTTCGCCATGCGGATGAAAGCCGGTGCGCGCGGGACCGTTGTCGCTGGTAAAAAACACAAAGGTGTCCTCACGCAATTTCTGTTTGTCCAACTCTGCCATCAATCGGCCAAAGCTGGCGTCCATTTGGGCGACGTTAGCCCAGTAGGCGGTATAGCTGGGATCAGCGCTGGGGTAATCCTTTTCAAAGCGCGGATCGCTGGCAATGGGCTCGTGTGGTTCGTGGTAGCAGACGAAGAGGAAAAAGGGCTTGGATTTGTCACGCCACGCGCGCAGCCAATGGATGGCTTCGTCGGTGACAACGCCTGCGGCGTAGCCTTTGAGTGGCCCTACGGGCGTGGCGTTGCGGACAAAGTTCCACGGGTTACGATGATTGGGCAGCGCGTTATTTTGCGTGGAGAACCAGTGATTGAAACCGTGGTCATTGGGCTGCGGCTGACCGGTGAGGTTGAATCGTCCGTTGAGATGCCACTTGCCAGTATGTGCGGTGTCGTAGCCCCCCTTTTGCAGAATGCTTGCAATGGTGATTTCACTGACCGGAAGATGCATCGGAGAGAGCATCGGAATCCAGTTGAAAATCCCCACGCGTGTCGGCGTGCGGCCGGTCATCAACCCTGTGCGTGAGGGCGAGCAATTCGGATGCGACGCATAGCAATCGGTGAATCGCATCCCTTCCCGCGCAAAGCGATCGAGGTGAGGCGTATTCACGATTTTGTTCCCGTAGCAACCAATGTCGCCATAGCCGAGGTCGTCGCACAACACGACAACGATGTTGGGCGGGCCGTCCGCCCCGCGCGCGCAAAATGCGACTAATACAAGAATCAATAAGAGTCTTTGCATGCCTCGATGGTAGGCGATTGGCCGCCGTTGACAATCCCGAATCGCCTTTGCTCCCAGTTTGCGGCACAGTCACGTGCCGCTTGGTTGAGCAGTGAAATATTTCATCGCCGCCCGAGTGCCTTTCGGGCCCTTCGTAATGGATAAGGGCTTGAATCACGAGTGAAAGGAAATCGATCCGCAATTATGAGTCATTTTCGCGAAGGGCAACGTTGGATTAGTGAGCCTGAACCTGAACTGGGTCTCGGCACGGTAATGCAATCGGACGAGAGCCGCGTGCAAATGCTGTATCCGGCCACGGGGGAGGTACGGGTTTATTCCACCGAAAATGCGCCGCTTCGGCGGGTGACGTTTCGCACAGGGGAAAGCATTGAGGACCACGATGGCAACGAGCGTTTGGTGGAAACCATTCACGAGGCGGACGGCGTGCTTATTTATAGCGGCGAGGGCTGGGAAATACTGGAGTCGCAGCTGAGCGACCGCATCAGTGTACACGGCCCAATGGAGCGTTTGCGCGGCGGGCACACGGATGCGGCGAGTGTGTTCGCGCTGCGACGGTGCGCGTTGGAGATGTTGCATCGCTGTCGGCAAGCACCGGTGCGCGGGTTTCTCGGCGGCCGTATTGATCTGATTCCACATCAAATTTTTATCGCGCAGGAGGTGGGTAACCGACTGGCACCACGCGTATTGCTTTCTGATGAAGTTGGGCTGGGAAAAACAATTGAAGCAGGTTTAATTTTGCATCGGCAGCTCATTACCGGTCGCGCGTCGCGCGTACTCATTCTGGTTCCGGATTCGCTGGTTCATCAGTGGTTTGTGGAAATGCTGCGAAAGTTTAATGTATGGATGCACATCTTCGATGAGGCCCGCTGTGCCGCAATCGAGAAAACGCAGCCGGAGGCCAATCCCTTTCTTGATGATCAAGCGGTGCTGTGCAGTATTGATTTTCTTGCGGCGCATCCCGAGCGCGCCGAACAGGCGAAGGATGCGGGATGGGATTTGTTGGTCGTCGACGAGGCGCATCACCTCGAGTGGAGCGAGGAAAAAGCGAGTTCCGAATATCAACTCGTCGAAGCCATCGGGCAACAAGCCGAGGGATTACTTCTGCTCACCGCCACACCGGAACAACTGGGACAAGAAAGCCATTTCGCGCGACTGCGCTTGCTGGATCCCGATCGCTATTCAAATTTCGCCGCATACCAAGCCGAGGCGGAGCACTTCACCGACATCGCGCCCATCGCCGATGCGCTGCAAGCGGGTAAACCTTTGACCGATGCCCAGAAGCAATCACTCGATGCGATGCCGGATTTGGATTCGTCTATGGAAGCGGATGCTTTGTTAACTGCGTTGCTGGATCGGCACGGTCCCGGCCGCGTAATTTTCCGCAACGCTCGCGCGGCTATGAGTGGCTTTCCCGGACGCGTGGCGCATCTCGCGCCGTTGGTACCCGATCGCGATGCCGAAGAATGGATGGAACACGCCGCGCGCGAATTTGCCAGTGACACGGACACAGGCGAGCCCATCGAAAAATACAATCTCAATTACGATCCGCGCATCGCGTGGCTCGGGAGATTGCTGCACAAATTGGGCGAGGAAAAAGTTTTGTTGATTTGCGGCAGCCGCGAAAAGGCGCTCGCCATTGAGAAGGCCGTGAGCCGTCAAGTACCGGTGAAAACGGCAGTGTTCCACGAGGACCTCAACCTGGTGCAACGCGATCGCAACGCAGCATGGTTTGCCGAAGAGGATGGCGCGCGGTTGCTTATTTGCTCAGAGATTGGCAGCGAAGGGCGTAACTTTCAGTTTGTGCACCACCTCGTGTTGTTTGATTTGCCGCTGAATCCGGAGCTACTCGAACAACGCATCGGTCGGCTCGATCGCATCGGCCAAACGCAAACCATCCACATCCACACGCCGTATATTGAAGGTAGCCCACAAGAAGTGCTGGCACGCTGGTATCACGAAGGGCTCGAGGCGTTTGAGAGCAATCTGCACGGCGCAAACCAGTTGTTGCAACAATTCGGCGACAAAGTGATCGCGCTAGCGGCGGATTTTTCAAACGCTAAACCCAAAAATCTTCAGCAACTCATCGCCGAAACCGCCGCCGAACATCGCACGCTCGCCGAGCGATTGGAACGCGGCCGCGATCGGTTATTGGAACTTAATTCACATCGGCCAAAAGTCGCCGACGCACTTGTCGAGGCCATTCGCCAAACGGATGTTGACGAACAACTCGAAGGGTTTTTGATGCGCATCTTCGATCACTTCGGCGTGCACGTCGAAGACCTCGGCAACCGCACGTACTTGCTCGATGACCGTGGTGTAACCACCGACAGCTTTCCCGAGCTGCCCAAGGAAGGCCTCGTGTGCACCTTTACGCGCAGCCATGCGCTCGGGCGCGAAGATGTTAGTTTGCTTTCCAGCGATCATCCGATGATGTCCGGCGCCGTGGATTTACTGCTAAGCAGCGAGCAGGGTAACTGCAGCTTCGGCGTGTGGATCGATGCAGATGACAAAACGCTACTGCTCGAAACCATCTTCGTACTCGAGGTCCTCGCGCCCACGCGCTTGCACGCCGACCGTTTTCTGCCGCCCACGCCCGTGCGGATTTTGGTGAATCACAAAAACGAATCGCTCGATCTTGAATTGCCCGTGCTGGCAAAAGGCTCGCCGTACAAACTGTTGGACAACCCCAAGCTTGGCCGCGAAGTCATCCCCGGCATGCTCGATGCCGCCGAAAAATTCGCAGAAGCCGCCGCCAAAAAAATCACCTCCGACGCCAGCACCGCGATGACGCAACAGTTACAATCGGAGATCGATCGCCTCACCCACCTCCGCACTGTAAACGACCACGTACGCCCCGAGGAAATCGCCCTCACCCAAACCCAACTCGCCGAACTCACCACCGCCCTCGCCCAATCACGCGTGCGCCTCGACGCTGTCCGCCTAATTTGGAAAGGCGACCCCAAGGCTATTCGGGGTTAACGGGTAAAAAACCTTGGCGTATAGGCGTCTTGGCGTTTCAATCCCTCCACCATGTTGCTCCACCAAAAACTGATTCATCCGGACATCAATGGCATAGTTGGTGCGGCCGGACATCATTCAAAAATCCTGATTGCTGATGGCAATTATCCCGCCTCCTCCACACTCGGTCCAAACGCGGAGTTAATCTCACTCAACCTGATGCCTGGCGTAGTAACCTGCAGTCAAGTACTGGAGGCACTACTTAGCGCTGTCCCCATCGAAGCGGCTAATACAATGGGGATCCCTGAGGATGACCCGTATGCTAAGTTTGGACCACCTCCAGTTTGGGCTGAATACGAAAAGCTAATTTCAGATGTCGATCTAGACGTGCAGCTTGAGCCTATTCCCAAATGGGACTTTTATGAAGCGGTACGCGGTCCGGATTTGGTTCTAACCATCCAAACTGCTGACCAAGCTCTTTGGGCCAACCTTCTTCTCACTGTTGGTGTTCGCATACCAGAATAATGAACAATATGAAACGGGTAATCCTAACTCTCACATTTTTAGTTGCGGCTTTAGTCTCCGCCACAGACCGCCCGAATATCTTACTACTAACTGTGGATGATATGAGTGCTGATTCGGTCGGTGTATTTGGCAGTAAACTGGCTGGCACAACCCCAAATATGGATAAGCTGGCTTCTCAATCACTCCGTTTTGCCCACGCACATGTCACCGTTGGAAACTGCATGCCCTGCCGAAACGTACTGCTCTCCGGTCTGTACTCACACAATAATAAAATCGAAGGTTTTTATCAGGTGAAAAACCCAGGCTGGCCGCACTTGGTCGACCTAATGAAAGCCGCGGGATATTTCACTGCCATTCGCGGCAAGGTCAGCCATTCCGCACCTTATCAACCCTACGCCTGGGATGCCAATCTCGATACACTTCCTGATGGTTCCAAGGCGCACATGAAAAATCCTAAATCCTATGGCTTATCTACCGCTGATGGCATTGCAAAGGCTAAGGCAGCCAAAAAACCGTTTTGTCTGGTAGTCAATATCTCCGATCCTCACAAACCCTTTTGGAGCAAAGTCAAAGGTGGAGGCAAAGACCCCAACATCCCTTCTCGCGTCTTTAAAGCCAGCGAAGTCCCGATCCCTGGTTTTCTGTTTGATGACGCCCAAGTGCGCGAGGAGCTGGCGTTATACTATTCAAGTGTGCGTCGCGCTGATGATTGCGTCGAAAAAGTCCTCAAGGCACTTGACGCCAGCGGCGAGGCGAAAAATACGGTGGTAATTTTCATGTCCGACCACGGCATGCCGCTGCCCTTCGCCAAAACGCAGCTTTACCATCACAGCACGCACACGCCGTTGATGATCCGCTGGCCAGGTGTCACCAAATCCGGCGCGGTCGATGAGGCGCATATGGTTTCCGCCGTGGATTTCCTGCCTACCGTGCTGGACATCGTGGGCACGAAACACCCAAAACGTCTCGATGGGCGCTCATTTCTGCCGCTGCTACACGGCAAAAAACAATCTGGCCGCGAGCACATCATCAAGGAATACAACGAGAACGCCGGCGCCTCACGCGACCCCATGCGTGCCATCCAAACCAAGCGTTATCTGTATCTCTTCAACCCGTGGTCCAATGGCGATCGCGTGTTCGCCACCGCCACCACCGGCACGGTCACCTTCCGCCGAATGGCCGCGCTGGCGTCATCCGACAAAAAACTCGCAGCGCGTTTGGATTTATATAAACACCGTGTACCCGAGGAACTCTACGACGTGGCGAATGATCCCGACTGCCTGCACAATCTCATCGCCCACTCCAAACACCAAGCCGCCCTTCCCGCACTGCAAGCCGAACTGGAAGCATGGATGAAGCGAACCAAAGACCCCATACTCGAGGTTTTCCAAAAACGCGCCAACGCAAACTTCCGCGAGGCTTACGTCCAAAAATCTGAAAAAGAAGCCCTTGAACGCCGGAAAAAACGCCGCGGCAATAACAAACGCCCCAAGTCGAATCACGATGCACCGATTAATTACCAGCCCTACGTCCCCAATAAGGGCTTGAAATAGTTGTGTTTCGGATGAGTATTGTCTGATTGTTAACAATTCGAAGTTGACACAGGCTATAGGGCTGAGGTTTTCTTCGCTTATGTCCATTGCGGAAAAGCCAATTCTTTCCATGCGTCAGCAAATTTGCGAGACGGTTCGAGCTGAGGTTTTTGCAGGTCAAATGACCAATGATCAGCCGGTGCGCGAGCAGCCGCTGGCCGAGCGGTTCGGGGTCAGTCGCGGTTCGGTTCGGGATGCCCTTTTGCAGCTTTCGCAGGAGGGGGTGCTGGTTTACAGCCCCAATCGAGGTGTGCGTGTAAGTTCCCCGCCTAGCGACACCGAGTTCAGGTTATACGCGAAGTTGCGCAAGGAGATTGAAGGGCATTGTCTGGATGTTTGCATGGATCAATTGACCGAGGAGGATGACCGTAACCTAACGAACCTTTTGGCTACCTTGGAAGATTCCTGCCGTCGCGGGGATCTCAGTAAGATTACGGAAACCGATCTGGCGATGCACCGCTATTGGGTTAGCCGGGCTTCAACGGAACTGGAATCGGTTTGGCTGAGCATTACCGTGCGGATGCTAATCGCCTACACACTGTTGGAGGATTACATGCAATGTTATCAAGAGCACGCTGCCATTGTTGAAGCCATCGTCCGTCGGGATCTCAAGACCGCGAAAAGGGCGATGAACGAAAATATTAGATACAAGTGAAACGACTGATTGCAATTATTACGATGACAGGGCTGGCCTCCATTATCTGGGCAGCTGAGGATGTTCCAGAAAAGCATTGGTCTTTTCAGTCGGTGAAGAGGTCTGCCGTGCCCAAGGGTGCAGTTCAACCGGTTGATGCGTTTTTGAATGCACGCCTCAAGACAGCAGGTGTAAAATCCAATGGACCGGCGAGTGCGCGGGATTTAATTCGCCGGGTGGCAGTGGTGCTTACCGGTTTGCCACCTACCCCGGAGCGGGTGATTACCTTTGAAAGGGATTTGGCAAAGGATCCTAATAAAGCTTATTCGGCGTTAGTAGAGGAGCTGTTGGCCTCGAATCATTTTGGTGAACGTTGGGCACAACACTGGTTGGATGTCATTCGATGGGCCGAGACCAATGGCTCGGAAGCCAATCTCTACCGGAAGATGGCGTGGGTGTATCGCGATTACGTAATTCGCTCCTTCAATGAAGATGTGCCTTACGACCAGTTTGTGCGCGAGCAATTAGCTGGTGATACGATGGGCCGTGGTGAGGCGACCGGATTCTTAGTGAGCGGCCCTCACGTGCCTGCGGCAACCGTGGGCCAAATCCCAGAGGCCATAAGACAGGCGCGCGCAGACCGAATGGATGAAATAATTCAAACGGTTGCCTCCTCTTTACTGGGTCTCACAATGAATTGTGCGCGTTGCCATGATCACAAGTTTGATCCCGTTTCAATAGATGACTACTACTCCATGGCAGCCATCTTTCAGGATATAGAATTCGGGAGTCGATCTCCTGAATTTTCAAAAGATCATCCGCGACATCTGAAAGGCAAGACCCTAATGAAAGAAATTGAGGTTCAGCGCAAAGTCATGCGCGCACAAGGTCCTTGGCAGGAGGATTGGGGGGGGTATCGCCAAGTGCATTTTAATGCAAAAAAAGTCAAAGCCGTGCGTATTAATTTCAAGACACCCAATGTGGCGATTGATGAGCTGGAAATATTTGGACCGGATCAGAAGCTTGGCAATCTGGCGCTGGCCTCCAAGGGGACAAAAGTTTCAGGACCGGATAAGATGAATGCGCGTGGACGAAGTGGGGTTTGGCGCATTAATGATGGTGAATATGGAACCATGGTTTGGCGGGCTAATACACCCAAAGGATCTAAAGAAAAGCCGTGGGCACTGCTTGAATTCTCTGAGCCGCGCCATGTCAATCGGGTGCGCATCAGCAGTAACCGGGAATATTATTTTGAAACCGATTATTTGGTCAACAAACCTAAGCTCGCCTTCAGTCATCTGGTAGTGGAAGGGCAAGGGGTTGATGGTCAATGGAGTACTCTGGCCGGCACCTATTACATCGACACGTTGAACAAGAAACATCCCGAACGAGCGACGGCTTTGGCCAAAATCAAAATGCTTAGTGATCGTTATGCCGATCAGGCTCCTCGCCCGAGCTTTGTGGGACGATTTGTAAAGCCGGCGGTCACCCGAGTGATGCATCGTGGTAGTCCGGAGAATTTAAAGGATGAAGTAATGCCTGCTGCTCCTGAGCTGTTATCAGGCGAGTTGAAGATGAACTCCAAGACGCCTGGCGCCGAACGCCGCGCGCGCTTTGCTGGATGGGCCACGCGGAGCGATAACCCGTTGCTCGCGCGCGTAATGGTTAATCGCACTTGGCAGCATGTTTTTGGCCGCGGCATCGTGCCGACTGGCAGCGACTTTGGCCGTGCGGGTGCCAAGCCGAGTCATCCAGAATTACTCGACTGGTTGGCGAGCGAATTCATAAAACCAAAGCGGGCGAACACCACGGCTTGGTCAGTGAAAGATATGATCCGTCTGCTGGTGCATTCGGATGCTTTCAAACGTTCCAGTCAACCGACTGCCGGTCAACAGTTCGATGAGGCTTTGCTTTGGCGTTACCCACCTCGCCGGGTGGAGGCGGAGGTCATCCGAGACGGCATCCTTCAGGCTTCAGGTAAGTTGGACTCTAATATCGGCGGGCGTAGTTACCGGATTCACAATGTCAAAAAGACTTATGCTCAATGGGAAGTAGTTGATAACCATGCACCGCATACTTGGCGAAGAATGATTTATCAGGAACGCATGCGTCGAGTGGATGACCAGATCTTTACTGCGTTTGATTTTCCTGACTGCGGGCAAGTGCGTGCCAAGCGTCCGGTCTCAACCACGCCTTTGCAGGCATTGAATCTCATGAATAGTCCTTTTGTGGTGCAGCAATCAGCCTTCATTGCCGAGCGTGCGATCAAGGAAAAAGGCCAGGGAGCTCCTGCGATAAAACGATGCTTTGAACTCCTGCTGGGTCGTCAGCCTCAAGCGAGTGAACTGGAATCCTGCTTGGCCGTGTCTAAAAGCCGTGGGTTAAAGTTTGTTGCTCGTGCGCTAATTAATGCCAACGAATTCGCATATATTCCATGAGCAATAATGCCGAACACGTTTCGCCGATTGGACGAGGTCTTTTGGATCGACGCTCTTTCATGCGTACCACTGGGTTTTCATTGGGTGGTTTGGGATTAGCAAGTCTTTTGGCTAAGGATGATCCGGCGGCTTTCAGTGGGAAACATCCCATCCGTCCGGCCATTGATCCGGATAATCCCTACGCCCCGCGTTCGCCACACTTTACCGTGCCCGCCAAGCAAGTGCTGGTAATCTACTGTCCGGGTGCGGTAAGTCACGTGGATACCTTTGATCACAAGCCGGCCCTGGAGAAGCAACACGGGCAAAAGCCTGATTATATTCCCGAGGTTACCTTTGAGGGGCCCCCGGGGAATGTGGCCAAATCCTTTTGGGAATTTAAACCACGCGGCCAAACCGGCAAGATGGCGAGCGATCTTCTGCCGAATATGGCGGGAATGGTTGATGACTTTTGTTTCTTCCACGCACTGCATACCGAGACTGCAGCCCATCCACAGGGTGAAAACTTTTTTAATACCGGCTTTACGATGGAAGGTTTCCCTTCCTTTGGAGCCTGGGTGACTTATGCATTAGGTTCTGAGAATGCTGACCTTCCGGGGTTTGTGGCGATTAATGATCCGCGTGGTCTGGCGCGTTCCGGTAAAAACAATTTTGGAAATGGTTTCCTGCCCGCATCTTTTCAGGGAACTGATTTCACTGCGAAGAACCCTCCGAACAATTTAACTCGTCCGGCAAGGTTTGACGCTTTGGATGATCGGGCTACGATTGATCTATTAAAACATTTGAATGACCGCCATCTGGAGAAATTTCCTGGTGATGCAAATCTCGCGGCCCGGATTGCCAGCTATGAACTCGCGGGTAAGATGCAGACCTCCGTGCCTGAGGTAATGGATGTTGCCAATGAACCAGAATCCATCCTGCGCGAATACGGTACGGACAACGGTAGTGAGCTAAAAAAAGAATACGCCAAGAACTGTATTCTGGCCCGGCGTTTGGTTGAGAAGGGCGTGCGAGTGGTGCAGCTATTTAACGGTAGCGACCCTTCGGGTGGCAACGGCATCACCAACTGGGACTCGCATGCGAATATTCTCAAGACTCACGCCATGCAGGCCGAGATAATGGATCAACCGACAGCGGCACTGATCCACGATTTGAAACGCCGCGGATTGCTGGATCATACGCTCGTGGTGTGGGCTACTGAATTCGGGCGTATGCCGTTTTTGCAGGGCAATGGTACCGGGCGAGATCATAACCCTGATGCCTTTACCTGTTTCATGGCTGGGGCGGGAGTGAAGGCCGGTATGAGTTACGGCGAAAGTGATGAGTTTGGCTTTAAAGCCGTGTACAATCGCACCAGTGTGTATGACTTTAATGCAACGATTTTAAACCTCATGGGTTTGGATCATGAACGGCTCACCTATTATCACAATGGTCTCGAGCGTCGCCTTACCAATGTGCACGGTCATGTGGTGAAAGAAGTTTTGGCTTAGGAAGCAAATCTTTTGTTCCCGTTATGAAGAAAATTTTAATATTCGCGATTACCCTATTAGTTGCTCAAGCCGCTTGGGCGATATCCCGGCCCAATGTCATTCTGATTATCTGTGATGACCTGAATGACTACGTCGAGGGCTTCGACGGACATCCACAGGCGAAGACACCGAACATGGCACGGCTTGCTCACAGCGGAGTCACTTTCACTCAGGCTCATTGCAATATTCCGATCTGCGGGCCTTCGCGAGCGAGCCTCTTCACCGGTATCTATCCGCACAACTCCGGTTGCTTCGGGTTTACGAAATGGGACGGCTATGAAGTTCTTAAAAACTCGCGGACGATCATGGATTACTTTCGTGAGAACGATTACCAGACGCTGGGCACAGGGAAACTAATGCACCACATGGTGCGAAAGGAGTGGAAGAACTTCGGCAATCTTTCCGACTATGGTCCGTTTGCCTTCGATGGTGAGAACAAGCTTCCCCATCCCGACGTTCCAGCGCCCTTTTGTGATATTGGCGCAGTCGACGGATCATTCGGCCCATTGATAAAACTAACTGGCAAGAAATCACCCGACGGGAAACCTCTCGTTTGGCGGACGGGCAGCTGGGCAAAGCAACGAAACTTGCGAGTCGGTCCACAGGATGACCGCGACCTGACCGCAGACGAACTGAACGGACAGTGGGCTGTGGATCAACTGAATGCTCGCGCTGGTAAACCGGGGAGACAACCGTTTTTTATGGGGGTCGGGTTCATACGCCCCCACACCCCCTTGATCGTTCCAAAAAAGTACTTCGACATGTTTCCTTTGGATTCGATCAAGTTGCCGATCATCCGCCCAGGAGACGTCGAGGATACGTTCGCGCGGCTGATTCGCGGCATACCAAAGGGAGCAGATGGTCCTCGCAGCGAAGATATGGGCACGCGTTTATTCAATACGCTGGTCGCCTCCTACAAATCTCAGGATGATGCGCTACGTCATTTCATTCAGGCGTACCTCGCCAGTGTTGCTTCAGTCGACGAACAAATCGGACGCATTCTCGATGCCGTTGACAACTCATCATTAAAAGACAACACGATCATCGTCTTGACCAGTGATCATGGCTGGGGGATGGGGGAGAAGGATTTCCTATATAAAAATTCGTTGTGGCAGGAAAGCACTCGGGTACCGCTGATTATTCGCGCGCCGGGCGTTGGGAAAGCGCAAAGCGTATCGCCGCAGCCGGTTTCGCTCATCGATATCTATCCGACGCTGGTTGATCTGTGCGGGTTGTCAAAAGAAACCAGAAAGAATGAAAAGGGACATTCACTCGATGGACATAGCTTGAAGCCGCTACTTGAGAATCCTGAGAGAGGCGACTGGTCCGGACCCGACTCGGCGTTAACAGCGCTTTACATCTGGCGGATGAAATACGATCCCGCAAAGGAGAATTATACGCTTCGCGCAAAAGACTGGCGGTATATCCGATACGCGAATGGCAAAGAAGAGCTTTATTTTACCAAGGATGATCCGCACGAATGGACGAACCTCGCTGATGATTCTGTACACGCCGAAACGCTCGATGCATTTCGCCAAGAACTGAAGTCACGAATTCCACCGGCAGGTTCGGGCTTGCCGCCACAGCCGCCGTTCAAACCAAAAAGCCCAGCATCAAACAAGCCTGATTCGAAACAGGCTGCCGAAGTCTGGAAAGACAAATACTTCACGAAACATCCTGCTGCTGACGTAAACAAGGATGGCAAATTGTCCTGGCAGGAATACAAGACTTACCGGGCTAAATTTGATCCACCAAAAAAGTGAGAATTGTTACAATTATTTCGTTGTTGGGACTTGGCTTCCAATCGGCCAATGCTGCTGAGAAGGTGGCCACTGATGTGCTCTTTGCACGAAAGGTGCTGCCGCTTTTCAAGACCAAGTGCCTGGCTTGTCACGGCGAGGATCCAAAGAAAAAGCTGAAGGGTGACTTCGATATGCGCTCCCGTGTTGGCTTGTTAACGGGTGGTGAAAGTAAGGAGCCTTCCATTGTCCCAGGCAAGCCGTTGCAAAGCCCATTGTATCTGGCAATCACGCGCGAACATGAGGATGACTGGGAGCCGATGCCGCCCAAGGAGAATGACAAACTCAGTGCGGAGCAGGTGAAGTATATCAAGGATTGGATCGTTGACGGAGCACCGTGGCCAAATACCAAGCACCTTGCCAAAATCCTGAAGCAGAAAGATCCGTGGGGTGAAGTCGAAGGTGTTTTGATTAAGACCAGCGGCGGGCTTGATGAGGGTTGGACCAGTCGTAAGTATGATCCCGAAAAACTCTGGGCCTATCAGCCGGTCAAGAAACCCAAGCTTCCGGTAGAAGGTCACCCTATTGATGCCTTTATTAAAGCACGCTCACCCAAAGACTTGACTGCTGCTCCACGTGCTGAGGCAACCACCTTGATTCGGCGCGTGACTTATAATCTCACTGGTTTGCCGCCAACACCTCAGGAGACCTTTGCCTTTGCTGATGCATGGAAAAAGGATGCGGATGCGGCATGGCCACAATTAATTAATCGGCTTTTGGATTCCCCGCATTACGGAGAGCAGATGGCGCGGCATTGGCTGGATGTGGCACGTTATGCCGATTCAGCCGGGTTTTCCAATGATTACCCTAGACCGCACGCGTGGCGTTATCGTGATTATGTGGTGCGCTCCTTTAATAACGACAAACCCTACGACCAGTTTGTGCGTGAACAAATTGCGGGCGATGAAATAAATCCCGGAGACCCCGAGCACCTCATCGCCACGGGATTCCTGCGCATGGGGCCGTGGGAACATACGGCCATGAGTGTGAAAGCTGTGACCCGGCAACAGTATCTCGATGATGTGGTTAATTCGGTTGGTGTCACCTTTCTGGCCAATGAACTGAAGTGTGCCAAGTGTCACGATCATAAATTTGACCCCATCCCCACCAAGGATTACTACCGCATGCAGGCCATCTTTGGTCCGGTGAATTTTATGGACCGTAAACTGGCGTGGCAGCCTTATGAGAACAAACAAGGCATTAAACAGGATTTTGAACGTTATCAACGTTTGGTCAAAGGCAAGGGTATCCGTAGCATCATCACACTGCCCGAGGGAGAGCAGCCGGTAACCGAGTTTGACAAAGAATCGGAAAAGATCGGTCAGGGCAAGGTGAATAATAAACGCCGGCAACAGCTTAATTACCAACTCAAGCGCGCGCAGCCACTGGTTTTTTCAGTTTTTAATGGAGTTCCCGATCCAATTCACCTTTTGAAGGGCGGCTCCATTGAGACGCCGCAGATGGAGGTCAGCCCGGGGGTCCTCAGCTTGTTTGCCGGTTCAGAGAAAGCCGCTTCAGTGACTGGGAAGAAATTCGGCCGGCGCAAAGAATTGGCTAAATGGATTGCCAGTAAGGAGAACCCGCTCACTGCGCGAGTGATGGTGAATCGTATCTGGCAATGGCACTTTGGTCAGGCTATTGCCGGCAACCCGAATAACTTTGGGGGCACTGGCAAGGCTCCTACGCATCCGCAACTGCTCGATTGGCTGGCGGCAACCTTTGTGGAGGAAGGCTGGTCCTTCAAGAAACTGCATCGACATATTTTAACTTCGGCAACCTATCAACGCTCAGCAACTCATTCCGACCCACAAACTTTAGCCAAACTGGATCCCAATGGCGTCAGTTACGCCACCTTCAAGCCGCGCCGCCTGACTGCGGAGGAATTGCGCGATTCGATGCTCACAGTTTCGGGTGAACTCAATCGTACGCTGGGCGGGATCCCTGCTCATCCTGAGATTAATGAGGAGGTCGCCATGCAGCCACGCCACATTATGGGCTCAGTGGGACCGGCTTATCAGGCCGATCCCAAGCCAGCTCAACGCAACCGCCGCACTCTTTATGCCGAACGCACGCGTACACTGGCTGACCCGATGCTTGAGGTCTTTAATAAACCGGGACCGGATATCTCCTGTGAACGCCGCGAGACTGCCACCATTGCCCCGCAGGCCTTTACGCTCATGAATAGCCCAATTAATCATGGTCGCGCATTGGCTTTTGCTGCAAGGTTGGAAAGGGAAAAGCCTGAGAACTTGAATCAACAAATTTGGCGTGCCTTCCGCTTGGCATACCAGCGGATCCCGACCAAAGAAGAGATGAAGGTTTGTCATGAGCATATAGCCAATGCCTTGGCTCAACATAAAGCGACTCAACCCGTTAAAGTGGAGCCACCCAAATATGTGGTTCGGCAGATGGTGGAGGAAATGACAGGGCTGGACTTCTGGTGGGTGGAGGATCTGGATATCTATGCGAGTAAAGACTACGTACCCGACCTGAAACCCTGGGATGTGGATCCGCACACTCGCGCCTTGGCTGAATTATGTTTGGTTTTATTCAACAGCAACGAGTTTGTTTACGTTTACTAAAAAATTGAAAACCTTACTCACAGTTTTATTTTGTTTGAGTGTATCCTTGATGGGGGCAGAGAAGCAGAAGCCTAACATCGTCTTCATCTTTATCGATGATCAGGGATACTACGATCTGGGTTGTTATGGGGCAACAGAGATCAAGACCCCTCGGATTGATGCAATGGCGAAGGCGGGAACGCGCTTTACCGACTACTATGCGGCAGCTCCAATTTGCAGCCCCTCACGCGCAGGCTTACTCACCGGTTGTTACCCGCGCCGCGTGGGGAACCACATTTGGGTGCATCGCGCTGATTCGCGCTCGGGCATTCATCCCAGTGAATTGACGATTGCTGAGTTACTGAAAGATAATGGTTACGCCACTGCTTGCATCGGCAAATGGCATCTTGGATTTCAGGAGCCATTTCTGCCGCGTAATCAGGGCTTCGACCACTATTTCGGACTGCTGCACAATCTTGACCCGGTTGAGATCGTCTATTTCAAGGACAAGGGAGGTGTGCCCCTGATGCGAAATGGCAAGGTGGTTAAACGCCCGCCCGATCCGGCTGAACTGACGAAGCTTTATACCGACGAGGCCATTGGATTTATCGAGAAGAACAAAAAAGGCCCGTTCTTTCTCTACCTACCCCACACCATGCTCCACGTCCCGCTGGGTGTAAGTGAGAAATTCAAGGGTAGCTCAGAATGGGGGGAATACGGTGATGCTATTCAGGAACTTGATCACAACGTTGGCCGCATCTTTGATACGCTTAAACGCCTGGATATTGATGAGGACACGATTGTTATCTACGCCTCAGACAACGGGCGCGGGCCGGGACGTAACCCGCAACAGAAAATTCGCGGGCGCAAGCTCTCGACTTATGAAGGCGGCATTCGCGTGCCGGCGATCGCGTGGGGGCCGGGATTGGGATTGCAGGCGGGAGCCGAATCAACTGCAGTCGTGCGGGCGATGGACTGGTATCCTACTCTCGCTACCTTCGCAGGCATCAGGATTCCCGAGGGTCGTGTCATTGACGGGCGTGACATTAGCCCGCTGCTGAAGGGCGAAACCAAGGCTGTACCGCATCCGGCAGTGGGAAAATCACTTAACGCATCGGTTCCATTGCGTCGTCGGTGGGATCCGCCCGGTGAGTGGAAGCCCTTGATTCATCGCAATGAATATAATGAAGCATTTTTCTATCACGGAAGCCAAGGGGCACTGGCAGCGGTTCGCTGGCGCAACTGGAAACTTTATTTGAATCCAAGTCTTCAGCTCTATGACCTGGACAAAGACCCAAGAGAATCGAAGCTCGCGCGCAATCGGGAAATCATTCGTAAACTGCGTGGCATGGCGATCCTGTTTCAGAAGGAAATGCGGCTGGATGCGCGTCCGGCGGGACAAGCTCCACCGCAACCTCGTGCTGATGGGCGCACCGAAATATCTAAGGCGACACTGGCCAATCTGGACGCAAAACTTGAGGTGACCTATGCGCGCTATGGTGATCGCACACTGGAGATGGATATTTACCGACCGAAGGATGCCTGGAGGCAATTGCCCGCGGTGGTTTGCATCCACGGTGGCGGTTGGGCGAAGGGTAATAAGACCAGTCATGCAAAGGTTGCTCAGGCGCTTTCGTCACGTGGCTATGTCGCGGCGACGATTTCGTACCGCTTGAGCGATGAAGCACCCTTTCCGGCAGCGATTCAGGATTGCAAGGCAGCTGTACGATTCCTGCGGGCAAACGCGAAAAAATACGGTATCAATTCGAGTAATATAGGCGCAATCGGGCTTTCCGCCGGTGGACACTTGACGGCCTTGCTTGCAACGTCAAATGGAGTAAAGGAGCTTGAGGGCGAAGGTGGGAATCCTAACTTCAGTAGTGCGATTCAAGCGGCCGTGCCGATGGGCGCACAGACCGATTTGCTATCGCAACGCATCCGGGAAATTTCCAAAATCAAGGAACGCGGTCATATCTGGAGGCAGTTCCTCGGTGGCGCGCAGGAGGACAAGGAGGAGACTTACCGCCTCGCATCCCCACTGCATCACCTTGATAAGAATGACCCGCCCTGTTGGTTCCTTACGGGGGAAAAGGATGACCCCAGCACGCACGCAGATAAATTACGGAAACGAATGAAGGAATTTGGTATCCAATCCCGACTCACCATCATTAAAGACGCACCGCATCCGTTTCTTGGCAAACAAGTGTGGTTTGATCAGATGATCGAAGCGACGGATACGCTTTTTAAAAGAACCCTGAAAAAGTAAATAATATTTGCCTGTAACTAGATTATGAATCGTCGCGAATTTTTATACGGTGTCAATGGAGGACTGGGCGCACTGGCTTTTCATTCCATGCTGCAGGCTGAGCAGGCCAAGGGGCCGCTGATTCCCAAGGTAGCGCATTTTCCAAAGGTTAAGGCCAAGCGTTGTATCTTTCTCTACATGGCCGGTGGCCCCAGCCATATCGACACCTTTGATCCCAAGCCGAAACTCAAGGAATTGCATCTCCAAAAGTTCAAGCGCACAAGCAAGTTTCTTTCAGCAATGGGTTCAGGTGATCGTTATTATGTGCAAAGCCCGTTTAAATTTAATAAGGCTGGCCAAAGTGGCACCGAATTGTGTGAGCACTGGCAGCACTTAGCTGGTGTAGCCGATGAATTATGTGTCTACCGCGGTTGTCAGGCTGAATCCATCAATCATCCCACTGCCAATTACCACATGAATACCGGCAACCGCTTTGGTGGAGATCCAGCTATCGGTTCGTGGGTGACTTATGGTTTGGGTTCAGAGAATCAGGATTTACCCGGCTATGTTGTGTTGCCGGAGGTGGCTTACCCGCAGGGCGGTGCAGCCAACTGGTCCAACGGCTTTTTGCCACCCCACTATCAGGGTACTACTTTGCGCGCCAAAGGGTCGCCCATTCTCGATTTGCATCCGCCCAAAGGGGTAACGCGTGGCCAACAGCGCAGTAACCTCGATTTATTATCCAAGCTGAATAAAGGCCATGCGGCAAAGCGTGCTGGTCATCAGGAACTGGCTGCACGGATGGATAGCTACGAATTGGCTTACCGGATGCAAATGAAGGTGCCGGGGATTCTGGATCTGGGTCAGGAAAAGGAAAGCACTCGTGAAGCTTACGGGCTTAATAACCAGCGCACTGAGGAGTTTGGGCGACGCCTGCTTTTGGCCCGCCGGTTAATTGAGCGTGGAGTGCGCTTTGTGCAGGCCTACACCGCCGGTTGGGATTCGCATGATTACATAAACCGTTCCCACACTGAGCGTATTCGTTCGGTGGATAAGCCCATTGCTTCACTGATTAAAGACCTCAAGGAACGGGGGTTGCTCGATGAAACATTGATTGTCTGGTGCGGTGAATTTGGCCGTACACCCGATAATGGCAAGCGAGGTGGGGGCGAGCGCCTTGGGCGTGATCATAATAAGAACGCCATGGCCATCTGGATGGCTGGGGGTGGGGTGAATACCGGACATACCATCGGTGCGACTGATGAGATTGGTGAACATGCCGCAGAAGTCGTCCACCCCATCCGTGATCTGCACGTGACTTTTCTGCGGTTGATGGGATTGAACGACAACAAGCTCACCTATTTCCACGGCGGCCGCTTTAAACAGCTATCCCAAACCGGTGGCGAAGTGATCAAGGATTTGATTGCCTAAACTTCTTTGTGATCGTTGAATTGGCGGAGATCAATTCTACCATGAAATCTATCTTTATCAGTTTTCTTTTATTATCGGGCCTGGTCACCGCACAGGCGGCCGCCAAGGACGGTTTCATTTCCATTTTTGATGGCAAGACGCTCAAGGGTTGGAAGGCGATACCGGCTAAAACCGCACCGGATTGGACCGTGAAGGATGGCCTGATTGTGGGTAAAGGCGATCACGGTCGCGGTTACCTCACCTACACCCCAAACAAGAACGTGGCTGACCTTGAGATGAAGTTCAGCTACCGGTTTCCCGGCAAGGGTAATAGCGGGGTAAGTATCCGCGCTATTGTAGACAAAACCCGTAAACGCGATTTCCAAAGCTACCATGCGGACCTCGGACACCTCGGCATTGGCAAAAACGTGATGGGCGCATGGGACTTCCATACCCCTGGGCGCAAGGAGCATCGCTGCTTTCGTGGTGACCGGTTGGTGATCGCTGAGGATGATAAACCCACCATTACACCCATCAAGGACGCTCTGACTGCTGGGGATATCAAGAAGG
This sequence comes from Verrucomicrobiota bacterium, assembly GCA_028343615.1. Taxonomy (GTDB): domain Bacteria; phylum Verrucomicrobiota; class Verrucomicrobiia; order Limisphaerales; family UBA1100; genus JACNJL01. The sequence continues at coordinate 64,250 of JAOLZA010000002.1, read as the reverse complement.
GCGATTGGAACACAGTGCACATCATCGTCAAGGGCAACAACTTCAAGCTCTATATTAATGACAAACTTTCCAGTGAATTTACCGAGCATCTTCCAAAAGCCAAGCGCCTCAAGAGCGGCATGATTCAACTCCAAATTCACGATCCTGATATGATCGTCCATTTCACCGATCTTAGGCTGAAAATCTTGAAATAGATGCTTTAAATAAGCTAAAAGGTGGCACGTCTTATGAGATTCACCGCAATCCTTCTATTATCTTTTGCCTTTAAAGTTTCTGCACTCGCAGATGCCAGGCAGGAAGGAGAGCGTTTGTTTGCCCTCAAGATTCGGTTAATCCTTAGTAGTAAATGTTTTGCGTGTCATGGTGAGGATGCAAAGAAGATTAAAGGGGAACTGAGTCTTACTTCGCGTGCCGGGTTGCTCAAGGGTGGCGAAAGCGAGGAGCCCTCGCTCGTTCCCGGCAAGCCTTTAAAAAGTCCACTCTACTTGGCGGCGAGTCGCAAGCACGAGGATGATTGGTCGGTGATGCCGCCCAAGGAGAACGATAAGCTTTCAGTTACACAACTTTCTGCACTCAAACGTTGGATTGAACTGGGTGCCCCTTGGCCAGATGCAAAAATACAGACACGTTACATCTCCGAGGAACGTGCCAAGCCGGTGACTGCCGAGGGTGTTCTGGTGAAAACGAGTGGGGGACTGTCAGAGGATTGGACCTATCGGCGCTATAAACCTGAGGACGTGTGGGCTTTTCAGCCATTGGTAAAACCAAATGTGCCGAAGGGCACGGCAAATCCCATTGATGCCTTTATCAATCGCAAGTTGAAAGTAGCGGGTTTTACGTCGGCACCGCAGGCCGATTTCCGCACATTGGCGAAGCGGGCATATTACGACCTCACCGGGTTGCCGCCGACTCCTTTTGAGATTTATCAATTCCGATTGGTCTGGGACAAGGATCCGGCAAAGGCGTGGAGCGTACTGATCGACCAATTGTTGGCTAGCCCACACTATGGCGAGCGCTGGGGGCAGCATTGGCTCGATGTCGCGCGCTATGCCGATACGGGTGGCTACTCCAATGATTACGAGCGTTCTAATGTGTGGCGCTATCGTGACTATGTCATTCGCGCTTTCAACAATGATAAGCCTTACAACGAGTTTGTTATCGAACAAATTGCCGGCGATGAACTCTGGGAAAAGCAGCCCGAAGAAAAACGGAACCCGGAGCTATTGATTGCGGCTAGCTTTCTGCGCATGGGTCCGTGGGATCCGGCCATGACTCTTGCGCCGCAGGCACGGCAGATTTTTATCGATGATGTGGTGAACTCCGTTGGTCAAACTTTCCTCAGCACCACGATGAGCTGTTTCAAGTGCCATGACCACAAGTTTGATCCCTTGCCCACGCGTGATTATTACCGGATGTACGCTGCCTTTACTGGCACCCAGCTGGCCGAACGTCCGGCGCCGTTCCTGAAGCAGGAAAACCGGTCGGGCCTCAACCAAAAAAAGGCGATCACTCAACGTCTTTGGAATCATGCCAAGGCAAAGCATAATGAGTTGCACCAGAAACAGGAGACCGCCGCCCGCAAGTGGTATGCTGAACACGGCAAGAAATATCTGGATGCCAATGCGCGGCGGAAACTTGCCGATGAAGAGAAGCCTCCACGTCATGTGGGTCTGAGTCCTGAAGAACAAGGAAGATTAAAGGTTCGAATGCAGGATGAGTGGATATGGAAACGCCGGTTGGAACGTTACGAACCCATGGTGCAGGGAGTATACAATGGTCCGACTCCCAAGAGCCTGAACGCCCGTTCCATGCGCATGCCCAATAAACCCAGTAAAAAGATTCTTCCTGTAAGTCATATACTTTTGGGAGGTGCGCTGGAGGCTCCGGGTGAAGAGGTTAGTCCCGGTGTGTTGAGCGCCTTGGCTGTTCCTGTATCGACAACAGGCCCTGACCCCTACGTAATTTCTGACAAGCTTCAGGGGCGTCGGCTTGCCTTAGCCAAATGGATTGCCGACCCGAAGAATCCGTTGACTGCTCGATCGATTGTAAATCGAGTGTGGCAGCATCATTTCGGTAAACCATTGGCCGGTAACCCGAATAACTTTGGGGCCAAAGGCGGTAAGCCGACTCACCCGGAATTACTCGACTGGTTGGCTGCTGATTTCGTGGAGCACGGCTGGAAATTCAAGCGGCTGCACCGGATGATTATGAGTTCAGCCACTTACCGGCAAAGTGGAAGTCATCCCCGGTTGGATAAGTTAAGGAATACGGACCCGGACAATGCCTTCTTTGCCTATCATCCGCCGCGCCGGCTTACGGCTGAGGAGATGCGCGATAGTTTGCTGGTATCCACCGGCGAGCTTAACCGCGCTTTGGGTGGTTTCCCGGTGATGCCCGAGATCAACATGGAAGTGGCATTGCAGCCACGCATGATTCAGTTCTCTCTCTCTCCGGCCTATCAACCTTCGCGCACGCCGACAGAACGCAATCGCCGCACCATCTATGCCTACCGTGTACGCGGTCAGGCTGACCCTTTTCTGGAACTTTTTAATCAGCCTAACCCCAATAATTCCTGTGAAGAACGCGATTCAGCAGCCGTAACTCCACAGGCTTTTACCCTGCTTAATAGTCAGGTTATGAGTGATCGCGCCATTGCCTTGGCTTTACGTGCCGAGAAGGAATTTGATACCCTTCATCTTCAGGTAAAACGTGCAGTACAACTGGCTTTTGGTCGGGTGCCCGATAAGGTGGAGTGGGAAAGGCTCAAGCAGTATGTCACCAAGATGCGGGCTTATCACGCAAAGCATCAACCTGAGAAAGTGGTGTATCCAACGTCCATTACCCGCTCACTGGTGGAGGAACTCACCGGCCAACCCTTTGAATACGAGGAAATACTGCCTGTATTTGAAAATTATGTGGCCAATAAAAGATCTGAAGATGTAAGCGTTAACACACGTGCTCTGGCGGATTTGTGTCTGCTGCTTTTCAATTCCAACGAATTCATTTATGTTTACTGATATGAACACCGCTTCATTGCGCCGCCGGGATTTCCTCTATGGATTGGGGAGTTCACTCGGCGCTGTTGCCATGACTGATCTTATGGCCAAGGAAGCGGCTGGCCCCTTGGCTCCCAAGAAGCCCATGCACGAGCCCAAGGCCAAGGCGGTGATTATGCTCTTCATGGAAGGCGGTCCCAGTCAGATGGATACCTTTGATCCGAAGCCAAAGCTTAATGCCAAACACAAGGCTGAATCGAAACGGTCGGCTGGTTTAGCCACCGGTTTCCGCTTCTATGTGGGTAGTCCCTTCAAATCGCGCAAGGTGGGCCAGTCAGGAATGGATATGAGTGACCAATGGGTACACTTGCCTGAGGTGGCTGATGAATTGTGTAATTATCGGGGTTGTCAGGCCGAGTCATTGAACCACCCTGAAGCACTCTTCCATATGAACACCGGAAGCCGTTTGGGGGGTGATCCGGCTTTGGGTTCCTGGGTGAATTATGGCCTTGGAACAATAAATCAGAATCTTCCAGGTTACGTGGTGATGAGTGAACTCGCTTTGCCTCAGGGTGGTTCGCGCAACTGGAGCAACGGCTTTTTACCGGCTCATTACCAGGGAACGCGACTGCGCCCAACGGGTTCACCCATTCTGGATTTGCACGCCCCCAAACACAAGACCCGTGAGCACCAACGCCGGGCCTTGGATGAACTGGCTTTTCTAAACCAACGTCATGCCAAAAAAAATCCCGAGCACGCTGACCTTGCTGCCCGTATGGAAAGCTATGAATTGGCTTACCGGATGCAGACCGAGGTGCCCGGCGTCATTGATTTGAAAAAAGAGCCTGAACATGTCCGTGAAGCCTATGGCATGAATAAAAAGGAAACCGCTGAATTTGGAAGGCAGTGTTTAATGGCGCGGCGTATGGTGGAAAAAGGCGTGCGGTTTGTGCAGATTTTTTCCGGCGGTTGGGATAGTCACGATTATCTGGAGCGCGGTCACTCTTCACGTATCCGGAGTGTTGATAAGCCCATGACCGCCTTAATCAAGGATCTAAAAGAGCGCGGTATGCTCGATGATACACTGGTCATCTGGACCGGAGAATTTGGGCGCACGCCGGACAATAACCGCCGTGGGGGAGTATATGCACTCGGGCGGGGGCATAATGTGGATGCCATGACCATGTTAATGGCCGGAGGTGGAGTCAAAAAAGGGGCGATCGTTGGGGCAACAGATGAGATTGGGGCCGAAGCCGCCGAAGTGGCTCATCCCATCCGAGACCTGCACGTGACCTTGCTACATCTTCTTGGACTTGATGACAATAAGTTGACCTACTTTCATGGGGGCCGTTACAAGCAACTCAGTCAATTTGGCGGTCAGGTGATTAAGGAACTGATTGCATAATAAACTCTTTTGAAAACATTTAATTCCCTTCTATTCGTCGGCCTTTTGGTTTTTCTCGGAGGTTTAGTCAAAGCTGAAGAAAAGAAACCGCACGCCGTACTGGTTGTGGGTACCTTGCATTATTCCCCGGAGCTGACGATGCCGGTTTTTGCCAAAGAACTCGAACGGTTTGGGTTTCGCACTACGGTGGTTATGGGACAGGGCAATCCGGAGAAAAAGACTGAGAATGTCTTGTCGGGAATCAAGGCCTTGAATGATGCCGATGTGGCGATTTTCTTCACGCGTTTTTTGAAGTTGCCTGACGAGGAATGGAAACCGATCGAAGATTATATTAAATCAGGCAAGCCAGTGATCGGTTTACGAACGGCAAATCACGCTTTCAAATATCCCAAAGACCATCCGCGCTATGATTGGAATGATGACTTTGGTCGCCGCGCATTGGGCACGCCCTACATTGTGCATCAGGGCGGGACGACGGATATTAAGGTAACTCTTGAGAACGCCAAGCACCCGATTATGACTAATGTGGCCAAAACCAAATGGGTCTCGCCCGGCACCTTATACTTGGCGCGATTGGAAAAGGGCTGCCTGCCTTTGGTAACCGGTAGCGGCAAGGGTCGGGCGCGCCTGGTAAAAAAGCGCTTTGGCGAAATTCAGGTGAAGGAATTCGAGACAGCGCCAGTTGCTTTCGCCTGGGAAAACGAGTGGGGCGGCAAGGTATTCTACACTTCACTGGGCCATCCCGGTGACTTTGCCGAGGAGTCCTTCACGCGCATGCTCCTCAATAGTGTGTGTTGGGCAGTCAGTAAACCCCTGCCAAAATCTGATGATAAGATTTCCACTTGGAAAATCGAGCGGGCGGATAAGAAGCCACGCAAGAAACAGTAGTCATGAAAAAGTGCATTTCTTCATCTCGGTTGGCAGCTATGCTTGGGATGGCTCTGTGGATAATCGAGGCTCCAATAAATGCTGCCGAGTCGCCAGTTCGCCCCGGGGATCATATTGCGTTTGTGGGCAACACCTTCGCTGATCAACTGCGCTCTCACGGCTTTCTGGAAACGTTGCTCTTGCAGCGTTCAATGGGCAACCCTGTTTCCATCCGGAATCTTGGGTGGGCAGGAGACATGCTCACAGCCCGTGATCGACCGACGAATTTCCCCACGGAGGCATCAACACTTGCGGCGCATAAGACTGATGTGATTATCGTATGTTTTGGCATGGGGGAGTCGTTTGCGGGTGAATCGGCATTGGTGGAGTTTAAGAATAATTTGACTGCCTTTATCGTTTCTCATCGTGGAAAGAAATACAACGGAAAATCTGAGGTGCGTCTGGTTCTAGTCTCGCCGATTGCCTATGAAAATCTAGGGCTACAGACACCCCGTTGGGAGGAGCGCAACCGTGAATTATCTGCATATACCCGCATAATGAGCGAGACAGCTTCCAAAACGGGCGTGCCATTTGTGGATTTATACGGGCCGACCACCGAGCTGATGAAAGGCAAAAACACACCAAGGTTGACCGATAACGGGATTAATCTAAATGACTACGGTTACTGGTGTGTAAGTCGCACCTTGGCCGATGCCTTGCTGCCTGGCGAGGCGCCATGGTTATTGAGTGTGGATGCAAAGACAGGCAGGGCTTCAGGGCGAGGCGCAAATATTTCCGATGTGAAATCAAAGGGCAAAACTCTCTCTTTCGCCGTGCAGGAACTCGCTTGGCCTAGTCTTGCTGCGCCGGTGAAAGGGCAAGGGCACCCACAGCTCAAGCGTAATCTAGACCAGTTGATGATAAAGAATCTTGCGCCCGGAAATTACCGGCTTGTGGTAGAAGGTAAGCCGGTGGCCACTGCAAATCATGTCCAGTGGGCGGCTGGGCTTGGTCTTAGTTCAACCCCGACCCATGTGAATCTGGAATCCTACCGTAAATCAATTTACGATAAAAATGCACATTTTGTTTATAGCTGGAAGGCACTCAATCAGGTTCACATTGTGGGTGAACGGCGAAAGTCACCCAGTGGCCGCGCTTTGCCTGCTGAAGTTATTGAATTCAATGAACTCACGAACCAAAAAGACGAGGCTCTGCGAGCCGGCATCCGGCTCAAGAACCGGCAATGGCGTCTGGTTCCCGTTACTCCTCTCATTCCATGAATCGAATACTGATATTAGCGACAGTCATTCTGGCCACTGCCGAAAGTGTTCTTTCACAAGATCCGGCAGCCGGCCTGAATAAGCGTAATCTTCAGGGGGCAGATTTATCCCTCATGACCAATCATGACCCGGCGGTGGAACAGGCGAACTTTGAATTGATGCCGGGCTACGAGGTCAACCTCTTTGCCTCTGAGCCCATGTTCGCCAACCCGATCCATATGGTATGGGATTCGAAGGGGCGCTTGTGGGTCGCCTGTTCATGGGCCTATCCGCAGCTAAAGCCCGGGCAGAAGGCCAATGACAAGATCATTATTCTTGAGGACACTAATCAGGATGGCAAAGCTGACAAGTCGACTGTTTTTGCCGATGGCCTTTATCTTCCTACCGGCATCGAGTTGGCTAATGGAGGCTGTTATGTGGCGCAGTCACCGGACGTCTTCTTTTTCAAGGATACCGATGGCGATGATGTGGCCGATGTGAAGAAGGTGGCGCTGACCGGTTTTGGCATTGAGGACAGTCATCACTCAATCAGCGCCTGGCGGCGTGGGCCGGGAGGATGGGTTTATTTTCAGGAAGGCATTTTCCTGCACACACAGGTTGAGACGCAGTATGGGGTCGTGCGCAACTTCAATGGCGGCGTGTACCAATACAACCCGCGTACACAACAGTTGAAAATGTTCTGCCGAGGCACGGGGGGGAACCCGTGGGGACATGTGTTTGACCGTTGGGGTCAGTCATTCATGGTGAACAACCCACGCATCATGTATCTCACGCCAGCCTCAGGTAACAGCAGCCAAAGCGTTCGACTTACCCCGCTGATCAGCACGGAGAAACAATGCGGCGGGGATCTGGCGACCGGCACTCATTTGCCGCCGGACATTCGGGGACAACTGCTCACGTGCCGGTTCAAGAGCCGCACGATTGTCCGCTATGAACTGATCGAAGATGGGGCCGGCTACAGTGCCAAGGTTATCAAGCCATTGATCGCTTCTAAACACCCGAACTTTCGCCCAGTGGATTGCAAGATTGGCCCCGATGGGGCGGTTTATGTAGCCGACTGGTACAACTCGATTATCAATCATGCAAAACGTGACTTTCGCGATCCCCGGCGCGACCATGATCACGGGCGCATCTGGCGGATTACCGCCAAGAATCGTCCGCTAGTAAAACGCCCCGAACTGGTCAACGCCCCAGTCCAGAGATTGATTCAGTATCTTAAAAGTCCTGAAGCGTGGATACGCCATCAGGCCCGAAAGGAATTGAGCGAACACGAACCGGCCAAGGTGCTCATGGCAGCTGAGGCATGGGTGAAAACACTGGATTCTTCTGATTCAGATTACTCGCATCATTTAGTGGAAGCGATGTGGGCTTGTCAAAACGTGGAACGATCCAGTGAAGCTATTTTGAAAAGGGTATTGCTGTCCAAGGATGGGCATGCTCGTTCGGCGGGGGCTCGCGTGATTCGTTACTGGCATCGTGACTTGTCCGATCCGGTGGGAATGATTGCCCAACTTTCCGGGGATAAATTTCCCCGAGTGCGAATGGAGGCTGTTCTTTCCGCTGGGTTCATACCGGATGCCAAGGCCTTTCCAGCCGCATTAAACGCGCTGGATCACAAACAGGATAAGTTTATCGCGCTTGCCCTTCCACAGGCTGTGACCGCCCTTGAGCGCTACTGGCGCCCGGCCTTTGAAACGGGAAAATTGAAGTTTGATAAGGAATCCCACCGGGAGTTTGCGGAGCGTGAGGCGGGTCTTGGTTTCGATAAACGTCTGGACTCCTATTTAAAGAAGGAAACTCCCGGCCTTGAGGAAACTCGATCGATCGCGAATCGTTTGATCTCTGATGGAACCATTCGGCAGGCCCGTATGGTGGTGGATTCCCTCGGCCAGAAAGGTGCGAAGACTTCGCCTGAAGTCACGCTTGTCCTGCTTGATGGGTTGGCACAAGTAGGCCGGCGCGGTGATTTTTCCCTTGGCCAAAGGGTTTCCCCTCTGAAAGAGCTTCTCCATCACACGGATGATGCCGTGGCGGTTTCTGCCATAGCCAATCTTGGAGTCTGGCAATTGAAGGGTTCAGACCCTGATTTATTCAAAATATTGCGTGATGATAAAAGGGCTACTTCTGTCCGCCAAGCTGCAGCAGTTTCTCTGGGTCAATTGAACGGAGGCGAAGCGGCGAATTCGTTAAGAAGCCTCGCTCAAAATGGTAGCCTTTCAGAACGTTATTTCGCTGTGTTTGGTTTGATTGTGACCGATCTGAACGAAGCAGCAGAAGCTTCGGCAGGACTATTCGTTCAGGCTCCCGGTCAATCCGATCCGGCGGCCCTCGTTCAAGCTTTCACCCGGCTATCGGGCGGAAGCAATGCCCTGACCAGGGCTTTGGAGGGAAAGAAGCCACATCCACAGGTGGTGGACCAACTGGCCGAGTACCATCGGCGCACCGGACAGTTGCCCAAATCGCTCGAGAACATCTTTCACCCCTCAACCCCGAAATCGCTCAGTGCTTTATTGATTAAAGAAAACCGTAAGACACTCACCGCTGATGTTGCCAAGTTGGGGGATCCCGTTCGTGGTGAAAACGTGTATCGCCGTAAGGCCTTGGCTTGTTTCAGTTGCCATGCCATTGGGCCGGCGGGTTCTCATATCGGGCCCAATCTGGTTGCGGTCGGAGCAGCTGCCCAGACCGATTATATTATCGAGGCCATACTTCAACCGAACAAGGCCATTGCCCAGCATTACGAAAACAAATTGATTACCTTAATCGATGGAGCGATTCACATGGGTACGATCACTTTTCAGAGTGAAAAGGAGGTTGTCTTGCAGGACTCCGCTCTAGGTGGCAAAGAAGTCAAGATACCGATGAATAAAGTCCGCAAAATGAAACCGATGCCCTCTCTCATGCCTGCCGGGCTTGCTGATCAGTTGCAGACGCGTCAGGAATTCCTTGATCTGGCTAAGTTCGTCTCGTTACTGGGACGCCCTGGCCCTTACGCCAATGATGAAAGCCCCGTCATTCGCAAGTGGCGTATTAAAGATGGAGATCAACCGGGCTCAATACCTTCCGCAAAAGCTCTCTGGCTGCCCGCCTATAGCATGGTCAATGGGGAACTGCCTGCGGCTGATCTCGGTCATGGCAAGGTCGTCTACGCCCGCGGATATATTGACATTCTGGTTGCCGGAAATCTAAAGCTGCAGCTTAACGATGCCAAAGGACTCCGTCTTTGGGTTGAAGGCAAGGAGGTGACAGACCTCACGCGATTCATCCATTTGGATAAAGGACGCAGGACGATGACTTTCGCTATCGACCGTGCTAAACGGGGTGAAACCGGGCTGCGTGTCGAACTGATTCAAGTTCCCGGATCATCCGCAAAGTTCAAGCCTGTGGGCGGTATTTGAATTTATTGTATTCAGACTAATGAAGAGGCTCGCCGTTTTTTTATTTCAGTATTTTCTAGTCATCGGTGCCATGTCTGCGGATTGGCCTCAGGCTTCTGGTCCCGATCATAATTTTCAAGTTAAGGGGGAGGCTCCTAAGGCCTTTAGTGTTTCAAAAAATCAAAATGTTCTATGGCGTGTTCCATTGCCAAGCACCGGGCAAGGGACCCCGATCGTATCGCGCGGACGCGTATTCATTACTTCCCATGAACCCCTCTTGAAGGATACCGAAACAGGTTCGGATATTCTTGGTCTTTGTTTCGACGCTAAAACTGGCAAGGAACTTTGGCGCCGTAAGATTCCCGGGACGAGGGTCACGGATCTCTCAAGTCTCTTTAACGACAACACAGCCGCTTCACCCGTGGCTAATGGTCAGCACGTTGTCTTCACTAATGTTGGAGGTGCGATAAAGTGTTTTGATTATGAGGGCAAAGAAAAATGGGTTCATACCTGGACACCTTTTGGAAGGCATCACGCCCGAGCCCATGAGCCGATTCTTCATGATGGTAACGTGATCCTGATGCATGCCCCTTGCTATGATCTCCCTCCATCGGCCGCAACAAAATCGGGGTCGCACCCGTTGGGGCGAGGGAAAAAATATTGGACTTATTTACAGGCGTACGATTTATCTACTGGCAAGCAGATTTGGAAGGCCGAAAGCGCCTCGAGCGTTCATTCCACATCTATTCTTGGGCAGTCGGCTAATGGTTCCCCCGCCATTCTTACTGGCCGTGGCGGAGGGCACCAACCCCCTGAAGAACCCTATGGTCTCTCTCTGCTTAATGCTAAAACCGGAAGACGTATTTGGGATGTCGCTATCCAAAAGTATCCGGCAGCTCAAAATGCTAACTGGGATTCCAGATCAGCTCACTTCTTCATCGGCAAGGAACATCATTCATTGAATATAGAAACAGGTAAGCTAGTGAAGGTTGTTTCACTCGTGAAGGGAGTTACTCTTACTCGTTGGGAGACCGGCCAATACGTGACGCGAAAAAATCAAACACTTCCAAAAGCCCGCAAACCTATAACTTATTTTACGAACCTGATCGTTGGTGATTATCACTATTTTCGCTCCTTCGCCGGTTTTCTAATTGGCCGCGTGCAACTTTCTACAGGCAGAGTCGAGTACCTACAGGTTCCTGTGCAGGCTTTGCGTAAAAAGGGTGCTAATGAGGAAATGCGCTGGAAAAAAACTCTCCCAAACGACATGAAGAACGCGGATGGATATCGGGCTACGCAGGATAAGCGGAATGCGGGAAACGGGTGGGGGCATGTCTCCGCAGCAAGCCCGATCGTTGTTGGAAATCGGATGTATATCCCGACAATGGTGGGGACTGTTTATGTGATTAACTGGCGTTCAAAGGTGCTGGATCAAAGTGCACTGGTGTCGGTAAGCGATCTTGGCCCTCAGGGTCAAACATGGACCTTATCTTCACTATCATACTCGGCCTCCCGTTTGTACGCGCGTACTTTAAAAGAACTGATTTGCATTGAAGAACAAAAGCAATTAAACAGCCATTAATTAGAGCCATTTTGTCTAAATCAATTAATCAAAATAAACAAGCAATTTTGAGTTTTGCAGACTAGATTAAATCTTAAGTAATATTTTTATGCCTGAACAACCGCCAGATCACACACCGAAACAGAGATTATTATGTCTCATTAAAGAATTCAGAAGCTCACAGAAAGGACGATCAACTTTTAGTGATTATGACTCTCAGATGAAAAAATATCGCGAAAAATATTCTGAGCGATCCGAATCGATAACCGGAACATTGAAGGAGATTTCAACCTCTCTTTTTGAGGTTGTAGATCAAACATTTTTCATATTTGAGGTGATCTTATGGAAAATACACTTCCTTGCAGACGGGATAGAACATGCAGTTATCAAAAAAACCCAATTTCACTTGCAAATAACGGCGATCCATGGTCGAGCATATTGCGACATTTTCAGCGGTTGGACAGCACGTAGATAAATTAGTGGACGATCTCGAAGGCCAGCAGTCCGAAGAAAAGATTTTAGCTGTCTTACAAAAGTCAAAAGAATTCATTCGCCGTATCTTTTACGGCAAAAAAACCAGGGGGGAATCTAGCAGGACAGTCCAGGCAATACATGTAAATGACTTACTCAACGATTTAGAAAAAGAAGTAAATAAAATCAAAGATGTATATGAGTTTTTGTGTGAGTTTGTGCATCCGAATTACGGTAGTAACAAGTTAGTTTCAACTGGGAGACTTGCTTCAGGTAAATTAAGACCAACGGAGGAGTATGCTAAGGCGGATCTGGATGTAATTCGGCGATGTTGTTCCGAAGGGTTTAATTATGTTCAATGTGAGGGTTACATCCATCACGCTGCGCTTGGAAGACTCCATGCTTTGCTTGATCTTTGCTTCGTAAAAGGGGCAAATCCCTCCAATGTCTTTTCCGTTAAAGCACCAAAACCAATGGGTGATGGGAAGAACAAGAGAACCGCCTATTATTTCAAGAATGCCCGGACAACGGCTGAAGCCATAAAGCTTACCTATCAATTTTTTAAGAAGTCTGGGATTGGAATAATTGGCCAGAAAGAAATAGGCGGAATGGATGATCAATATATATATGATGTTCACTCTACCACATATGGAAAAGTATGGGTTCGTATTCCAAAAAGTGTTGAAGACGATCCAATGAGTAATATTATTTCACCAGTGACAGGGAATCTAAAGCCCGCATGGTGGCACGGACTTCGGGATAAGTAGAATGAGTTGCCTGAAGACTTGAAAAGCCTCAAGCTACCGCTTCTCCAAATTATGAAACGTTTATTTCTTTCGTGGATACTCGTGCTGGTGCCGACATCTTGGGCGGCTAAGCCAAACATGGTTTTTATCATCGCTGATGATTGCACCTTTCGTGATATCGGCTGTTATGGCGGACAGGCCAAGACACCCAATATCGACAAACTGGCCAAGCAAGGCATGCGGTTTACACGTTGCTTTCAGGCGGCACCAATGTGTTCACCGACTCGGCACAATGTTTATACGGGGCTGTATCCCGTGAAAAGCGGCGCGTGGCCGAACCACACGCGGGCGTATCCGCACGTAAAGAGCATCGTGCATCACTTGCGGCCGCTGGGGTATCGCGTGACGCAAACGGGGAAGACGCATATCAATCCTCGCACGGTGTTTCCGTTTGAAAATTTTGGGGGCGGGAAAAATCCGGATATGAAATACATCGATCATCTGTTCGCCGAGACAGCAAAGGGGGGCAAGCCGTTTTGTTTGTTTGCCTGTTCCAACGAGCCGCACAGTCCCTGGAACAAAGGAGACGCCTCAAAGTATCCGCCGGCAAAGGTGAAACTACCACCGTACATTGTGGACACGCCACGAATGAGAGAAGATTTCTCTGATTATCTTGCGGAAATTACTTATTACGATTCACAAGTGGGCGAGATCGTGGGGCTGTTAGATAGACACGGCTTAGCAGACAACACGCTGGTGATGGTGGTAAGTGAACAGGGCAACGGGTTTCCATTTGCGAAATGGACCTGTTACGATCACGGGCTGCAGTCGGCAATGGTCGTACGTTGGCCTGGCAAGGTGAAGTCCGGCGCGGTAACGGACGCGATGGTGGAATACGTGGACGTGACGCCGACGTTCATCGACGCAGCCGCCGGCAAAGCGGTGAATGGACTCGACGGAAAAAGTTTCTTGCCGGTTTTGCGCGGCGAAACGCAAACGCACAAACAGCACGTCTTCGGCATCATGACCACGCGCGGCATTATCAACGGCACTGACGCTTTTGCCATCCGTTCCGTGCGCGGCATGCGCTACAAGCTGATCCTGAACCTCAACCACGAAAGCAAGTTCACCAACGCCTGCACCAAGTCGCCAGCCTTCAAGTCGATGGTCGCCAAGGCCGCGACGGGCGATGCGACGGCCAAGCGATTGGTACACAATTATCATCATCGACCGGCGGTGGAATTATTCGACCTAAAAAACGACCCACTGGAAATGAGCAATCTCGCCGGCCAAACGGATTTGAAAAAAGTGCAAATCAACCTGCGCGCAAAGCTGGAAGCATGGATGAAAGCACAGGGCGACGAAGGTGTTGTCACAGAGTTAAAATCCAAGGAACGCCAGGGACGCGGCAAGCCAAAGAAAAAGTAACTTCGCCAGTCAACCCATCACTTCGACTTCAGCCCCACTGTGTTCACTGCGACCACACGGTAGGTGTGCTTCGCGTTGCCGGCGGTTCTATCGGTGAACTTCATTTGCACGAGCGGTGCAGCTGGTGTGTCGCTGTATTGCAAACCTTGGAAGATGGGGCGACCAAAGCGGTTCTTGGGCGTCTCGGGCACGGTACCGATGGGTTTGCCGTCACGCAGGATAATGAAATGGGCGAGACCGCTTTCGAGGTCGGCCTCGACTTGCCAAGTGAGCGTGTGGCCATCCACTTTCAAATTCGTGGGCGCGGGTGGCGGGCTTGGATCAGGAATTTCTGTGTCCCTTACATAGTGCATCCATGTGTGGGCGATGGCGGCGTTGGGCAGCCAAACGGCTTCTGTCTCATCACCAGTGAATTTTCCAGCGGGCACGGCTTGCTGGCCGAGCAGCGGAGCGAGCCACGCATCGTGGACGGGCATTGGCTTGAGTGGTTGTCCGGTCTTGGCAGGCAGCCGCATGGTGAGGCAGGCATCTAGCCACGGGATGGCCATATAACGCTGGTTGCCACATTCATGCGCGGCAAGTGGATCCACCGCCAGACCCAGCAGACCGCCGCGGCGGCGGATAGTTTTGATAAATTTTTCGTTGGCCGGCCACACTTTGGAAAATCGACCATCCTTCACGGTGACTCCTTCCTTCGTACCGGGATTGCACATCATCGGCACACCGAGCGCAGCCTTTGGCAATGTATGCGGCTTAATGAGTTGACGTTCCGGATTGGGCACAAACAATGGCACACCCGATCGTAACCACGCGGCCGCCACGCGTTCGGGATGTAGCATCACCATGCCGCCAACCCAATGTCCGCCGCCGCTGTGACCCCATAATGCCCACGGCACCGTGACCAATTCAGGATGGCCGCTACGCTTGCCGAGGTCGGCCAGCGCTTTGCGGAAGGCGCCGTCGGAGCCGTTGCGCGGATCACACCACATTTGGCAATCGGCCTTTTGCGGTTGCTCATAAGAAGGTGCCAGCAACGCGCACCCGTGCTTTTTTGCCAGCGCCTGCCAATGCAAATCGAAGGCGCCGGTCTGTCCGGATTTGCACGAGCCCTCGCCGCAACCGTGCTGATGCACCACGACCCCGCGCAGCGGCTCGACTCCCGCAGGAATCCACACCGTATACTGAACCGGAAAAATCAATTCGCCAGGCTTGGTTGAAGCCTCGTAACGCACGCGGTAATACGGCGGCACCGCGGAGGGCGGCTTATCGTAAGGCGCCTGCTGAGCGGAAACGGGAATGGTCAGTGCAAGTAAGCAAAGGAGAATGGTACGCATGCGAAGGCGGATTGTCATTGCGCACGGCGGTGCGGTCAATCCCCAAGGGTCGTTGGGGCTTGATTCGCTGGAGCAATCGGGCACAATCTTGCCCATGCAATTCAAGCCGTTTTTGTTTGTTATCCTCTTTGGGTTCGCCTCCGATGTTTTTGCCGAGCCAATTTTGAAACCCATTTTCAACGGAAAAGACCTCGCCGGCTGGAAGGCCCCAAAAGGCAATGAAGCTGCGGGCTGGTACAAGGCGGTGGATGGGATTCTGAAAATTCAAAGTGGGCCGAAAAAGAAGGGATCGATTCTTTGGACAAAAAAGAAGTACCAGAATTTTCTGATGGAGTTTGAATTCCGAATGGGCTTGGGTCGGGTGGATAGCGGCGTACATATACGTACCAAAGATCAAATTCAAATTGGCATCAGCGGCTCGCTAAATCGCGACATGACGTGCTCGCCGTACATCCCGGGCAAGGGCTATCCAGTGGAGGCGAAGAATATTAAGAAGCTCCTCAAGCCAAAAGATTGGAATACCATGCGCATTCAGGCCATTGGCCCAGAATACACCGTTTGGTTGCAAGGTGAAAAGGTAATGACCTACAAGAGTGCGTCGGCCATTAAGGAAGGTCCTCTGGGGCTTCAGCTGCACGGTAGCCGAGATATGTCCATCGACTACCGCAACCTTAAGTTAACCGAATTGAAATAAACTTTTTAACGTTAATTTATAAAAACATGAGATCCATTAAACACATTCACATTGTATTTGCGCTTTTATTTCAAATGACACTCGCCGCACTGGCGGGCCCATTGGTCTACGAAGGAAAAAAGGGCATCGGTAAAGGAAAACATATCGTGTTCATCGCGAGCGATCACGAGTATCGCGGCGAAGAAACTTGCCCGGCCATCGCCCGCATTCTGGCCAAGCGATATGGCTTCAAGTGCACTGTGCTCTTCGGGCTGGACAATGATGGCTACATCAAACCGGGCTCCTCCAATATTCCAGGCATGGAAGCTCTGGATAAGGCCGACATGATGTTCCTGTTCCTGCGATTTGTCGCTCCCGATGATGCCTCAATGAAACATTTCACTGATTACCTAGATCGAGGTGGGCCAGTTCTTGGTTTGCGAACCACCACGCACGGCTTCAACAAATTGAAAGGTAAGTATGCCTATTACAACTTTAACTCACGAAATAAGGACTATGACTACGGTTTTGGCCGTCAGGTGCTCGGCGAAACCTGGCGTCCTCGGGAAGGGGCTGGGCACTATGGTAGCAATCACAAGTTTAGTACGCGTATGTTTGTGGTGCCGGATCAAAAAGACCATCCGGTGATGCGTGGGGTAAAGGACATGCATGCCATGGCTGGGGCCTACAGCGCGGTACCGATCGAAGGCTCGGTGATCCTTGGAAAAAATCAGGTGCTTGATTCCATGAAGCCCGACGGCAAGCCGCTGGAAAACAAACCGCCCAGCCCATCCATCTGGGTGCGCACCTACAAATCTACTTCAGGTAAGGGAGGCCGCGTTTTCACGAGTACACAGGGGGCCTCTGAGGACATTATCAGTGAAGGTGTGCGCCGGTGCATCATCAATGGCGTTTTTTGGTGCATGGGCCTTGAGAAAAATATTAAGCCAGACATGAATGTCGCCTTTGTGGGCCCCTATCAACCAACAACATTTAAATTCGGGGGAGGTGCCAAACAGGTAAAGCCGGCCGATCTTGCCGGTTGGGACAGCCCCATCATGCCAAGTGGCAGAAAAAAATAAATCTAAGCGCACCATCAAACATAAATAATTTTCAAATGAAAAAAATTCAAATGAATCGCCGCGCAGCGTTAAAACTGACTGCCGCCAGCGCGGGAGCGCTAGTGGTCACCCGGAACTTTCTCAACGCGGAAGATGTCCTAAAGCCTTTTGGTGAAAAATTTGCACGGCTGGAATCGCTGACGACCGGCGATTGGTGGAAGCGTCCGTCCAATATGGGTGTGCCGCTCAAGGGCGGTCGCAAAGCCGCCATGCCAAATCTTAATGTGCCGCGCGATCAAGTGGTGGCGTTTGCAATTTACACGCATCAGAACGGCGTGCTGAAAATTACCGGGCAGCTCTTCCCACTCAAGCCCGGCGAAAAACGCGAAGCACGGTTGGAGTTCAAGCGAAATGGATTGTGGGTCGAGGCGGCCAAGGTGGAGGTGCATTACCCCGGCTGGGACGCGCATTTCCGCATAGAAAAATGGGACAACACGCTGAACGTGCCCTACCGCATATGCCACGGTGCGAAGGCGAATTTCGAGGGACTCATCCGGCGCGATCCTTCGAATAAGGACGTCATCGTCGTCGCCAATCTTTCCTGTAACTCCAGCCGCACCGGCGGGCCGCGCAAAGAAATTGTCGACAACCTCCGCTATCACGATCCTGATTTACTCTACTTCGGCGGCGACCAGCACTACCGCCACACCGAACACACTACCGGTTGGATTGAGTTCGGCATTCAATACCGCGACATCCTTCGTGATCGCCCCGCCATTTGCATTCCCGACGATCACGACGTCGGCCACGGCAATGTGTGGGGTGAAAGCGGCAAACTAGCCAAGCTCAACGGCGGCGCAGATGGCGGTTATAAATATCCGGTGAAATACGTAAACCAAGTCCAACGCCAGCAAACCTCAAACCTGCCCGATCCTGCCGATCCCAAGCCAGTGGATCGCAATATCGGCGTGTACTACACCCGACTCACCGTTGGTGGCGTGGACTTTGCCATACTCGAGGACCGCAAATTCAAAACCGGTCCCGCCGGGAAAATCCCGAAGATGGGGCCGCGACCCGACCACATCAACGATCCCAAATACGACCCGAATAAAATTGATTTGCCCGGTTTGGAATTGCTCGGCCCGCGGCAGGAAAAATTTCTTGAAGACTGGACTGCCGACTGGACAGGTTCTGAAATGAAAGGCGTACTTTCACAAACCGCCTTCTGCGGAGCAGTACACATGCACGGCGGCCCTGATAAGAGATTGCTCGCCGATCTCGATTGCAACGGTTGGCCACAAACTCCCAGCCGCCGCGCGCTCGCACTCATTCGCCGTGCGTGGGCCGTGCATCTTTGTGGTGATCAGCATCTCGCGGTAGTTGTGAAACATGGCATCAACGAATACGGCGATGGTCCGTACGGTTTCACCGGCCCCGCGTTGGTGAATACAATCTACGGCCGCTGGTGGCATCCACTCGATGAAAAGGCCGGACCCAATCCCGTGCCCAACAGCCCGCTGCCTTGGACCGGTGATTTCAAGGATGGCCTCGGTAATAAAATCTCTATGCTCGCCTATGCAAACCCGGAAAACCGCAACGACGAGAAAAAACGTGCTGATGGTTATGGAATCGCGCGCTTCAACAAAAAATCTCGCGAAGTCACCCTGGAATGCTGGCCGCGCTTTTGTGATGTAGCCGATGGCGATAAGGCTCAATTCCCCGGTTGGCCAATTACCGTAGCTGACAACGCCAACGATGGCCGTAAAGTCGCCGGCTGGCTGCCCGAGCTACAATTTGGTAAAGGTATCAACCCCGTCATCCAAGTCATCGAAGACAAAACCGGTGAAATCCTTTACACCGCCCGCGCCCAAAACAGCCGCTTCCAACCCCGCGTTTATTCCAAAGGAAAACACACTCTAAAAATCGGAATGCAAAAACCGAATACCAAGACGCTAAAAGGCTTTGAACCCAAGGCAAAAAAAGCGGCGGGACGCCAAAAAGTCACACTGTAGACGATAGACATTGACGGGAACTACGGGTCAGCGTTTGATTTCCCCATCAAACGCATGAACCATCCCTCTCTTTTCATATTTGCCATCAGCTGCTCAATGCTAGCAGCAGCTCCCAAAGCCCCGCCGCCATTCAACACGCAAGAGCTTTCCACGCCACTTCTCAAACCCGCCGAGGCGCTCAAGGCGGTCACAGTACCCAAAGGCTTTCGCGTGCAGCTTGCCGCCGCCGAACCGATGGTGCGGCAGCCGATCGATATGGCTTGGGATGCGCGCGGAAGGTTATGGGTAGCCGAGTGCTATACCTACGCCGAACGGGAAACGAATTTCGAAAAGAAGCTCAAGGACCGTATCATCATCTTGGAAGACACGAATCACGACGGCGTGTTCGACAAGCGGAAAATTTTCTGGGACGGAGCAAGTCAGTTAACCAGCATCGAGATTGGGTTCGGTGGGGTATGGGCGGCATGTGCACCGGAAATTTTATTTCTAGCTGACAAGAATGGTGATGATGTGCCGGATGGTAAACCAACAGTTGTGCTGGATGGATTCGATAACGACAAGGTGCGGCACAACATCGTTAACGGCCTGCGATGGGGGCCCGATGGCTGGCTATACGGACGGCATGGAATCCTTGGGCCGGGATCAAAGGTTGGTGTGCCTGGTACGCCTGAAGCCAAGCGCACACCCATCAACTGCGGCCTCTGGCGATATCATCCCAAGCGCAAGAAATTCGAAGTCGTCTGCCACGGCACCACGAATTCCTGGGGGCACGACTGGGATGAACACGGCCAGTTGTTTTTCATCAACACTGTCATCGGCCATCTCTGGCACGTCGTTCCCGGCGCACGCTTTCAGCGCATGTACGGCGAACATTTTGACAAGCACCTCTATGAACTCATCCAGCAAACCGCCGATCATTTCCACTGGGACATCGGCAAGGAGAAGTGGGCTGATTTGAAAAAGACCGGCATGACCTCCGGCACCGACGCAGCCGGGGGTGGCCACGCGCACACCGGTATGATGATTTATCTCGGCGACAACTGGCCCGATAAATACCGTGGCCGCTTGTTCACTTTAAACTTCCATGGCCTGCGAATGAATCAAGAAACGCTCCATCGCAAAGGCGCAGGCTACGTCGGCAAGCACGCGCCGGACTTCATGAAGACGAAGGACAAATGGTTCCGTGGCATCGAGCTGAGCTACGGCCCGGACGGCGGCGTGTACGTGCTCGACTGGTCAGACATCGGCGAGTGCCACGAGAACGACGGCATCCACCGTACCAGCGGCCGCATCTATAAAATCACTCACGGCAAAACCCGACCGCACAAACTGAACCTCGCCAAGCTCTCCAGTCCCGAGCTGGCCAAGCTGCAAGGCAGCCGCAACGAATGGCTCGTTCGCCAGTCGCGGCAACTTTTGCAGGCACGGGCCGCAACCGATCACAAGGACCTCGCCGAGGCGCGCGAGGTTCTTTTAAACACATACCAGACCACCTCCTCCACCCCTACCGCCCTGCGTGCAATGTGGGCGCTACACGTCACCGGCGGTTTGGAAGAGAAATGGCTACTCGAGCAAACCCACGACCCGCGCGAACACATCCGCGTGTGGGCCATCAAGCTGCTGAATGATTCCGGCGCGCCATCCAAAGCCGCGTTGAAACGGTTTGTAAAAATGGCGCGAACGGACACAGCCGGCCTTGTGCAACTGGAACTCGCCTCGACACTGCAACGACTGCCCCACGCCCAGCGTTGGGAGTTGGCCACCGCACTCGTGTCGCAGACCACGTTCGCCAACGACCCCGTGCTACCGCTGATGGTTTGGTACGGCATCAACCCCGCCATTCCGGAAAACCGCGCTGAAGCGTTGAAGCTCATCGCCAAGTGCAAAATTCCCAAAGTGCGCCAGTTCATTGCGCGACGATTGGCAGGCGACTCGGGAGAAGAAAAAAAGTAGGGCGGGGGGAGAAATATTTAAAAGAAAATTAAGAAGATTTTTGATCTGATTTATTGCTACCAATCGTCATCAAGATTTTTCTTTTTTAAATGCAGACTTTGCTACTTTAAGCAATATTTTATCCCTCTCTTCTTCATAGTAACTTTCCTCCTCCTCAATCATTTTTTGAACTTTCTTCATGCACCCCTCATTTAGGGCGGTAATCTCTTTGGGTGTTAATGGTCTTTGTTGAGAATATTCGTGAGTCTGGTTTTCGTTATCAAAATAATAGTCTCCATCAATGTCTGTATGGTTTGTTGCCCAATTAACGGCTTCTTCAATCATGTCTAAGTGACATTCAGCATCGTCCGAAGTTAAGTTCCTAAAGTTTTGTGCACGCCCTCCATATGTTGCAATAGTGGAGTTAAAGTCTTGTAGCTTCTTGTCTTGTTCGGGCGTAGGTGCTGCGTCTTCATGGATCAATTCAGATAAGTCAAAGGGGTCGATTTTCGAATCAACATCGAGCCCCCTCTCTTTTGCTAACTTAAGATTCTTTTTGAACTCACCCTTTGCAATCTTTTCCCAGTGTTTTTCAATTAGCCTATCTGCCTCCGCCCTCGTAACTCCCTCTTTATATTTGACGCCAAGCTCGTCCATTTTTTTGAGGGTGTTTTTTGTGGCGGGCTTCACCGCATTAATGGCGCGTTTTTTGGCAGCAACTTCTTTCTTAGCTACGTTTAGCTTATCTATTGCCCACGTTGCCTGTTTAAACGTGATCGCTGAGTCGTCAAAGTCGACGCCCGCTTTCTTCAGCTTCTCAGTTTGTTTCTTTGAGGCATAACATTTATCCCACACCCCCTTGATTACGCCAATCGAGTGCCACTTGCTTTCTCCTTCAAACCGAACCACAGGATTCTTCCCCTCCCAATCATATGATGCGGCCTTTTCAAAATTGTAGGGGCCGTAATGTAAATCATGCTCTTTGTAATGGGTATGGATTTCTGCGTATTTATCGATTGGTTTTAAAGGTATTGAAGGGCCGAAAAATGGCAGTGAGAAACCTGACCCCACGGACTCCGTAGAAAGGGAGCCTCTTAACGTTGCGCTTAACTCGTTTATCGTGACCTTTAGTGGATCATCATCATACTCCACTGTCTCTTCAGTTTCCCTCTTCAGTGATTTTTGGGGGATAGCTTGAGGCAAAATAGGGGGGACATCCGTGGTGTCTTGGTTAACCTGCATCCCCATATCGGCGAGGTACTTCATGAAGCTATCAAGACGTTCTTTCTCCTCGGAATCCCAGCCATCTACGGAGAGAAGTTCTTTCAAAAAATCTTCAATACCGCCTGAGATAATCTGCATTTCATATGCTGGGATAAGCCCGACCAATTCGTTGATGCGAGCGAACACTTCTTCCCACTGGGTAGACGCTAAGCTAGCTAGAAAATGGTCGGCAGTTCCGTGCCCGAAAGATGCGTCTATCCATTCCTGCTCAACTCCGGTGAACTGCTGGTCAGATGCGGCAAGATACAAGCATGAGAGTTCTAGAAACTCACGCATTTCGAAACTTGCAGTCTGAATGGTTTTTGCCCCCAGCCTCAAGGGTTCCTCCATCGATTTGATCGGGGAGGGTTGGGTGACTACCCCGGAAATCTGTGAGATGGAAATCCATTCCGATAACCCCTCATGCCATGCCTGATCGGTTGGAACCAAAGCACTCTGAGTGAGGTATCTATTCACCTCCTCAAGAGTGTATGGCCCCATTTGCTCTCCGTTTCTACTGATGAGAATTTCCATGGCGACGGTAAAGAAAACTATAGCCCCGGAACCTAATGAGACAATCTTTTGCGATATAGATATATAATTTTGCCTTGATAATAGGAGGCTAATAGCCACCACATTGGGCGGGTGAACCCACTGACTGTATTGAAGAAGCCTAAGGACTAGGCTCCCTTCAAGGGAAAGCTCATTTTGAAGATTGGCGACGCCTTCGCCAAGGATGACCGGGGCATTTTTGTGGGCGGCAACGGCTTCGCCACGGACAACATGGCCTTCGCCGGCGATGGCAATGGGCTAGCCGAGGGTGGCGGAAGGATTGCCAAAGTCGGCAATGAGCTTGCCGGGGGTGGCGAGGGTGTTGCCGACTCGGGCGGTTTATCTTCCGTCGCTCTTGGGTTTGCCGAGGGTGATGGGGTTGGTGAGGAGGTCCCCAATTATTTCCCGATGGTTCGGGACGTGACCGATCAGCCCAACGACCAGCCTTTTCGATACGGCGTGTGCAGAAACTCGTTGGCGTTCTTGTTGTCGAACTCAAACTTGTCTGCGTTCCAATTCAGTTTCACGCCGGGTGTGCGCTGGGCCGCGACACCGAGAAGCACCATTTCGGTAAGCTGCCCGCCGTAGTCGGCGAAGTTTGAGCTGGCGGGGTTGCCGTCCTTGCAGGCCCGAAGCCAGTCGCCTACATGGCCACCTTTGACGCGTGGGATTGTTTCGGCAGGACTCACAAAGCTTTTCATCCTTTCTTCCGGGATGATACGCGCGCCACCGGCGCCGTGTGAGCCGTGCATGATGGTTTCTTTCTCGCCGTAGATAATCGCCCCGCTGGCCGGCAACTTACGACCCTCTTCGAGCATCTTGGGTCTTGGTACCGTGTAAACGCCGTCATGCCATACCAGCTTCATCGGGCAGAGCTTGCCACGCTGCGGAAATTCGTAAGTCACGGTCGATGCGATGGGGTGCGCTATGTCTGCCAGCTCCGGCTTGTGGTGCTTCACCTCCGCGGTGATGCTGCTGGGGTTCATCAAGTCGAGAGCCCAGCAGGCGGGGTCCAGAATGTGACACCCCATATCACCCAGAGCGCCGGTGCCGAAATCGAGCCACGAGCGCCATTTAAAGGGGTGATACGCCGGGTGAAACTTGCGATCTTTAGCCGGCCCCAACCAAAGATCCCAGTTGAGATGATCCGGCGCGGGCGGATGATCCTTAGGCAGATCACGTGCCGCGAAGTTTGCATACCACGGGCCCTTATCAGGGCGATCGGTCCAGGCGTGCACTTCCTTAACGTCACCAATCGACCCGGACTGGACCCATTCACGCACCATGCGGATGGCTCCGGAGGAATGCCCTTGGTTACCCATCTGGGTCTGAACTTTCGATTTACGGGCGGCCTCCGTTATCGTGCGAGCCTCGTGCACGGTGTGCGTCAAGGGCTTCTGACAATAGATGTGTTGGCCTGCCTGGATCGCGTCCATCGTGATGACGGCATGCGTGTGGTCCGGCGTTGCGATTACGACTGCATCGATATCCTTTTGTTTTTCAAGCATGACCCGATAGTCAGCATACTGGGCTGCCTTGGGATAAGCCTTGAACACATTTCCGGCGTGATTGCTGTCGACGTCGCAGAGCGCAACAATATTCTCGCTGCGACAGCCCCGAAGGTTGCTACCCCCAAAGCCGCCGATACCAATCCCCGCGATATTGAGTTTTTCACTTGGCGGCTTCTCGGTTTTGCTGGCACCAACGACGTAGCTCGGCACAATCGAGAACACCGCTGCTGCGGTCGTCCCGACTGCCATTCCTTTCAATGTTTCTCTGCGATTAATCATAGCTTCTTTTCAAATAGAGCTTAATTATACGTTCAGACGCTTGGATAGTCGAAACTTTTCACTGACCACTCTCTGAACCTAATCCGAAGAAATCCAGGAACCCACAGATTCCAATTGGAATAGTATGGAAAAGCGTGGGATATGTTCTAGGAATTGATCCCAGCAAAAATAAAACCCATTACCGGCGAATGCTTTGCAGGTAGGGTTCCTCCGAAACCGCCTTGACGGGCTCAACGCGGCTTATCCTTCCTCGCTCTTGGGTTTGCCGATGGTGATAGGGTTGGTGAAAAGGAGGGAATTGGGGAGCAGAATTGTTTGGCCTTCGTTTTGCAGGGTGGTGTAGCGCAGGTCAATTCCGGTGACTTCGCCTTCCATGCCTTTGACTTCCACGTGGTCGGTTTTAGAAAAGGGACGGTAGACGAGCAGCAGCACACCGGCGAGAATGTTAGAGATAGTGTCTTTGACCGCGAAGCCGAGGGCAAAACCGGTCAAGCCCAAGCCGGCCACCAGTGCGGAGACATCCACGCCCAACGTGCCGAGCGAGGTGATGAGGCCGGCAACGAGTAATGTGACACGCGCAGCCATGGCCATGAGGCGCACCACGGGGTATTCGAGCGAGGCTTTGTCGCCGGCGGCGAAGATGGTTTTGCGGGCGATGCGTGAGGCGAGCCAAAATACAAAGAGCAGGCCCGCCGCCATTAAAATTTTCGGCCCCCACACCTGAATGAGGTCGGGCATATTTTCCTGAGTATATTCCTGAATTCGATTCCACATAAGCACCTCCTACGAAGGTTGTCGCGAATGTGAATGCGCGCGGCAAGCGGGAACTATTGACAAAGGCCAATAAAAAAACGGGGCAGGTTGCCCTGCCCCGTTGGGTGAATTTGAATTCAGCGCTAGAGAGAATTTTTCTTGCCGAAGAATTGTTTCAGGATTTGGTCAATGCGCTTGGCCGTATCGCTGTTGGGCGCGGCTTTCTGTGCTTCGAGCAGGAGCTTCTCGGCCTCATCCTTTTTCTTGGCTTGGAACATGATGGAGGACTTGGCGAACAACGCCTGTTGAAGGGATTCGCCCGTGGCTTTTTCCTTTTTCACGAGTTCATCAATCTTGGCGGCAAGCGCCTCGGGCTTAGCACCGCCGTTGGCGCGCGTGATCTGTGTGAGAGTTTCCTTGAACTGCGCAGCCTTGCGTGCGCCTTCGTATTTTACTTTGAGGCCAGCTTTGTTCTCCGCATCGAGATTAATGATTTCATCAATCTTTTCACCGTGGCTTTCGTTGGCGAATTTTGAGCCCATCATCGTCAGCGCGGTGTCGAGTAGTTTGGCACGTTCGATGCCCTTGGCCTTTTCCGCCTTGGCCAGTGCCTTGGGAATGCCGGATTTGCCGACCATTTGCTCCACCCATTCGTCAGCCGATTGGCCGCTGTAACCTGAGCTCTTAAAGAACGGGTTGCCATCCGCATCAGCCAGAAACACCGACGGCACGCCAGTTACTTTGTATTCGCGGGCAAGCTCTTTATACTGGGCCTGCTCAGCGTCGGTTTGCTTGGACTTGTCGCGCGGATTATCGAGTTTCAACAGAATGTAATGCTTGGGCATTTCTTCTTTAAAAATTTCTTTAGCCAAAACATTTTTGTGCAACGCTTTGCAGGGCGGACACCAATCCGAGCCAGTGAATTCCATTAGGATGGGTTTTCCTTCCTTGGCGGCATGGGCTTTGGCTTTTTCGAAATCGACCAGCCAGCCTTCCTCGGCAACGGCGGTGCTCACGAAAAGCGTAGAAATCATGACGGCTAACGCCATGCGAACGGGGAAACGATTAAGGGGTTTCATGGCCGATTAGCCTACATTAATCGCTAATGTCTTGCAACGGCTAATTGACCAAAGCCGCCTTCAACCACACCCGCAGAGCGGCGCGGGCGGAACTAGGACGAAGGAGCCAAGCATCATTATGATTGCGAAAACCCGTTGCTTGAAAGGTGAATTTTCCATTTATTTTGGCTCTATCCAGAAATTTTTGCGTCCCACTGACGCCCGTGCCTTCATGGCATATGAACTGAGGCCGGCCAGCCAGCCTTTGTAAACGTCTCTTAGCCGATTCCTGATCTGAAACCGGATAAGGCCACCGCCTGACTCCATCATAATGGCTGTACGGAATAAAAGCTCTCCACAACCTGGAAATATCATCATCATATAAACCTAAATAATTACAGGCAATCGCTCCACGCGAAAAGCCACAAAGCACCACGCTTTTGATGTCACCTCCATAGTTTTTACAGACCCAAGGAACCACTTTCTTACAATATTCCAGCGTAGGTTGAGGGTTATATTTTGGCATGTCGCCCCACCATTGGGTCACGTTTTTATTTCCGGCGTTGTTCAAGTAAGGGACGCAAACCCAGATAAACCCTGTGCCGCCGGAAATACCGAAACCCATTTTGCTGCCCTCTGGTTTGCCGGTGCTCACATCACCGAACCTGTTCTTATATGGGCCGTTTCCTGCAAACTCAATGAGAACAGGATACGATTTTCCCGGCCGCCAGTCTTTGGGCAAATAGAGTGTGTGATAAGCGAAAGTCTTCGCCCAAGCCGGATGCGTCTGCTTCACACGCACTCCGGCCGCCGGCTTCCCGGTGGATAAGGCGGGCACGATGAGATCTGGCTGAAAGGATCGGATGTCGGGGGCCGCAACGGCGGCTAGGGTACTCAACAGCATGATGCTGGCCCACTTCATGCGGCTAGTTTATCGCCACGGCTCAACTCGTAAAGTTGAAAAGGCTAGGTTAAGCCGTTGAGTGTTCCTGTGCTGTCGGCAAACCGCCCGGTTTCTACTCCCAGTTTCTGGAGCATGGAGACATACATGTTGGCCAGCGGGATTTGCTCGGTATACGTGAGATATTTCCCGTGTTTCAACCCAAGAGCTCGGCCGCCGGCTAGTACCAGAGGGTAGTTGCGCGCATCATGCGTGGTGCTGGTTGCGCTACCAAAGAGTACCATGGTGTTATCAAGCATGCTGCCTTCAGCCTCATGCACGGATTGAAGTCGGCGCAGGAAATAGGCGTGCTGTTCGGCAAGGAATCGATCGAACTGGGCCCAACGCTCAAATCCACCCGGGGTATGGTGGTCGTGCGAAAGTCCGTGATGCCCTTTGAGTTTGAGCGCGATGGTGGGGAAACGGTCGGCTACCCCTTTGCCATCCTCCTGTGAAATCTGATAGGTGGCCACTCGGGTGGTGTCGGTTTGGAAGGCTAGGAAAATGAGGTCATACAAGGTGCGGATATAGTCGCGGGGCGAATTCTGGCTGACCTTGAGGTTGAGTTGACCCGGATCCACCGCGGGTCGTGGCGCGGCTAGCCACGCTTCTGTGCGCTCGAGGCGCCGCTCGATTTCATGTACCGCCTCCAGGTATTCCTCGAGTTTCTGTTGGTCATGGTGGCCTAGTCGGCGTTTGAGGTTTCGTGAATCTTCCAGCACCAAATCCACTATCCGCAGATCTTGTTGCAGCTGCCGTTTACGCGCACGTAGGGAAGCTGTGCCGCCGCCACTAAATAGTCGCTCGAAAATCTGCCGCGGATTGGATTCAGCGGGGATGGCCTCGCCTGACCGGTTGAATGAAACCGTGGTGGTTCGGGTTTTATATCCCACCCCGCCGTTGCTGGAAAGAACCAGCGAGGGAAAGCGTGTGTGTTTTCCTTGTTCGCGCGCCACGCGCTGGTCGAATGAAATAGAGTTCCGGTATTCGCTGCCTCGCACATCGCCGCCGGTCAGCCAAATGTCCGCCGTGGCGTGACCCACCAGCAGGCGGCCCAGTGGATGGGAGAGGCCTCCCAGAATGGTCATGTCCTGCCGAAATGGCTCCAACGGCTTGAGGGTTTGGGTGAGGCGATAATTCGCACCTTCACCCAGGGGGAACCAATTCCACTTTTTATGGTCCGCATGGCCCACCGGCGGCAGGCTTACGCCGTTAGCAAAAAATACGCAGCAAAGGCGTGGCGGCGTGCTCTTGGGCCGGGTGCCGGCCGACTTGCCCATGCATTCAAGCATGGGCAGGGCCAGCGCCACACCGGTGCCACGAAGAAATGTACGCCGGTTCAGATGCCAGGATTTTCGGGACATGTGTTTCCTTATTTTGTCCTGAATGGCTCGCTGACCACGATTGCTTCAATCAGGGACTTTATCCGGTAGCCGTTTTTACCAAAGACCACCACAAGTTGCCTCACGATGGGTTCATCGTCAATAGTCAGTGAGCGGCCGAGAGCGTAGGCCAGTAATTTACTGACAAGTGCCCGAGCGAATTGATCGCGGCGTTTTTGCAGCAAAAACTGCTTAAGCCCCACCACACCATCGAGCCTGGTACCATCGGAAAATGTTGCCTCCGCATCCACCTTTCGTCCGCCGCGAGCATCCCGCCACTGGCCCACGGCGTTATAGTTCTCCAATGAAATGCCAAATGGATCCATTTTTTCATGGCACCCCCGACAGTCTTCGCGGTCACTGTGCTGCTTCAACTGTTCCCTGACCGACAGTGGCGCAACAGCCGGGTTGCCTCGGTTCAACTCCGGCACATTCGGTGGGGGGGGTGGGGGTGGATCGTTTAAGAGGCGGCTCAGTAGCCAATTGCCGCGCTTGATTGGATGGGAATCCAACCCGCTGGAATGGCCTGTGAGGAACGAGCTCTGAGTAAGCAACCCGCCCCGGTGATCCTCCGGCCGCACCTCCACGCGCCGAAACTGAGCGCCGCGCACTCTCTGGATTCCATAGTGTCTTGCCAGCAGCGGGTTTATATAAACAAAGCTAGAGTCGATTAGATTCAGTGCAGACAGGTCATCGTGAAGGATCTCCGCAAAGAATCCATACGTTTCCGCACGCATGGCTTTGCGCAGGTAAGGCTGATAAGTTGGGTGCTGCTTCCGATCCACAGCCACGCGTTCGAGCGCGCCCAAATCGAGCCACTGGCTGGTGAAGTTCTCGACAAATTGACTGGATCTGACATCCGCCAGCAGGCGGCGCGCCTGGGCTGGGAGGGCGGATTCATCCAACTTTCCCTGGTCTGCCAGCTGATTGAGTGCGGCGTCCGGCATCGCACTCCAAAGGAAATAGGACAACCTAGATGCCAACTCATGATTGTTAAGTTTGCGCGACTCGGATGCGGCGGAAGGTTCCACGAGATACAGGAATGCCGGTGCCACCAGCGCGGCCGGCAACACATCCCTGATTGACTTTTCGAAGGCCTCTTTCCCGGCCACCGCGCGTGCTGATTTCCATAGTGCCATCATCCCCTTCACCTCGCGTTCTTCGGGAGGCCTGCGATATGCCTGCCGTAGGAAGTGAGTGAAGATTTCCCGCGCATACACCGGCTCATTTTCGCGATTCCTGGAATTGATGAAAATGGACCTGTGCGACTTGGGCGGCCACTGCTCACTGAAGGGTACCTCGAATTCCACGGAATGAATCTCCAGCAAAGGCCCGGATCCCTTTTCATCCGGCTCGAAGGCATTCTTGATACAAATCGAGGCCTTGTTCAGGTCGCCCTGAAGGCCCAAGTTTTTTTCCCTAAACGGTAGAGGCAGGTTTTCCATGCGGCCATGAAACTCAAATGTCTCCGGTCGGCTGGATGACGTGGTGACCTCCTTCAGCAAACCGATCTGCTTCAGCTCAATGCCGTCATCCAAATGATTGCCAAACATCACACCGAGCCAGGGGTGATGCCCACTTTTTTTACCCAGTGAAGAGGCTTTCACTCGGATACGAAAAGCGCCCTCGTCTGGGAATTCCTTCAATCGGATCTCCAGCATTGGCTTAGCCCCCTGCCGCGCCTCGATTTGCACCCCCTTAGCACGGATGGCCGGCGGCAGCACAACTGAGCGCGGGCGATACTTCGTCCCATCCCCCGTCCGTTTTCGAACCGTTGAACTTGCATCTGGTTTCCCAGGCCGGCCGTCAAGGTATCGCCCCACCAGACGTGCGTTCCCGGTGAAACTAGCCTGAAATCCGGTTCGCTCAGGGCGCTCCCCTATCACAATCGCCTTATCCACAAAGTGCCGAGCAATTTTCAGGTAATATTCAAAATGTAGTGGTGACATGATCAGTTCACTCCCGTTGTTGAGAAACCCGTCTGCGGACACGCGCTCGGGCGGGAGCATCCCTTCAATGTCCAGTACAATCCCGAAGAGGGCATTCAGTGTGTTATTGTACTCATGCCGGTTCAACCGGCGAAAGATAACCCCGTTGCGGACAGCTCCAGCCTTCTTCAGCACCGAGCCCAGCCAGCCGGCCATCAGCTCCCGTTCTCGTGGCGAAGGCTGCGCCTCATTTTTTGGGGGCATTTCACCCTTCTTTAACTGCGAATATGCCTTTCGCCACAACGGTGTGTCCATTTTCGCGTTTAACCCATCCAGACTGATCCGTCCTTTTTGTTTCTCCGGCCCGTGACAATGAACACAATACTTTTTAAACAACGGCTCCACGTCTTTTTGAAATGCCTTGTCTGCTGCTTCCCCAAGAAGAGGAAGCCATGCCGCAACTACAATGACACTGCTAAAAGATTTCCTATTCATGGGCCAAACTTATTTGAGAACTTTAATTTGGATGTTCCGGAAATGGACTGGCGAAGCGTGGTTCTGTAGGCCGATGAATCCTGACTTGCGCTTAAGGCCGGGGTGGGTGTGAGTCTCTGCCAATTTTGCCAAATCCCCCTTCACCCCGTGCTCGCCATTGATCCAAACATCGCACTTGGCGCCCTGACAAACGATGCGCATGGCCTGCCATTCGCCAGCCTTTTTTGTCACGCGCTTTCCCGGCGCTTGCACAGCGTAAATGGATCCGGTGAACTGCGCAGGCTTTAGGTTCTTCCACTTATCGCCATGATCGTCGAGCACCTGGATTTCCATTCCTGCCACCCATGGCGCTCCTTCCTTGGGCGCGCGAATGAACACGCCGCTGTTGCCGTTTTTAGGGATGTTAAACTCCAATCGAAGGTCAAAGTTGGCGTATTCCTTTTTTGTGGCAATCCATTGTGACCCCTTTTGTCCAGTGCAGGAGAGCATACCGCCCTTGGCCGCCCAGTTGGTAGTCGACCCACCCATGCCTTGCCAACCGTCGAGGTTTTTACCATTGAAGAGAGAGGTGTATCCCCGTTCCGCGCCGCTCGTAGGTACGACACAAATTATCAGAGCAAATAGGAATACTTTCATGTGCTAACTATAAACCGCAGGACGCGTACTGCAACGGAAATTATTTCAAAAGCCCGCGCACAATCTCACCGGCCTTGGCCTCGTAGATTTTCTGCCACTCCGGTGCCAGAAGGCAGTCGCTGTCTTCCTGGGCACCGCCAGTGTTTTTCATCTGTTGGGCGGTGGGAGCATAGTAGATATAGCCATTTGTATAGCCGGCGATGAAGGTAAGGTCGTGGGGGGAAGCCTTTTTGATGTTGAGGCCGATGGGCACGGTCAACTCGCCGGGGAAAGTCACTATCACAAAATCGCCCACACGTAGACCAGCGACCTCGGCTTCGATGGTTTTGTTGCCGGAATCATAGCCGTTCTTTTGATGGTTCTCAAGCAATCGCAGGTTGGTGTTGAGGCGAGTGATTTGTTCCATCGTGTGAACGTTCCGGATGTAAGATTGTAGGTTGGCTCGGTTTTTGGCGTCCATTTTTTCGAGGCCGGTACGACCCATTTTTCGCTCATGCAGATAGCGATAGGAATTGAGTGAGGGAAAATCGGCCGCGAGACCGTACTTCGCGGCGAGTGGCAGGAAGGTGTTTAGATTCAAAAACGTTCCGTTGAGCGAGTCGGCCAATGTTTTGCGTTCGGCTTCCATAGCAGCGATGCGCTTAGTGTGGTCGGCGCGGGGGAGTTTAAGTTTTTTGCTGTGAACGACCAAGGGCTGGCCAGCTTGGCTTTTGATTTTCCGAACGGCGCGTAGCGTACTCAGCCCGAGCATGAGACCTAGAGGCTCGGCGCTGCGGAGATGGTTGACGGCTTTATAGTTGATGGGGTTGATGTCGCCGCCGCAGCCCTGGACGAAAAGCGCGATGCAATCCTTGCCCAGATTTTCCTCGATGGTCTTTGACGAAAAACCGGTGATGTCGGCGGTGTTGCCACCGCTGGGAACGTTTTGAATGGGATGGCAGGCAAAATTGTAAACGATGGCCAGCGGTTTGCCATTGAGGCGGTCGAGGCGTAGCACTCCAATTTCTGTGTCCACAGGACCAACGGCGGCGACCAATTCATCGGGCGGCAACGAGTAAGCGTGACGCACGTCCACCACTTTGCCGCTCTTCAAAACGAGCCGCCGGTTTTCCATGATGCGCGTCTCGCGCCCCACGCCTGCGCCAGTCTTCACGGGCACGAGGTTTTTCATTGCAGTTTTCAACGCCTGCATGGTGCGCGCCTCCACTTCCGGATGCACCAAGCCATGACAATGGCTGGCGTTGAATAGTGTGTTGCTCGGCGCGATGCCTAGTTCCTTTTGCAGCTTCGCGCGGACGTTTGGCAAAAAATCATCCTTGATGCGCCCGATCCCGCCGATGGCCACGGCATCGATGGTGACCAGCGCGGCGGTTGTGTCGCCGCTTTTCAAAACCAACGCCCGCGCGAAGAGACGGTCGTTGACTGGGCCTCTTTCATCAGTAATGTCCACTTTGGCGGCTCCGGCCAACAGCGCGGCGGCATTAGCATTCCCGGCAATCAGAAAACCAATGCACAGAATGAGAACCCGTGAGGGCGAAATGAGGAAGCACATCCCGGCAGCGTAGCGATACGGGCGATGGCGTAAAGAGAATTGGCGCGGAAACGGAGGTTAAACGGCGAGTGGGGCGACTTCCAAGTACGGCTGCCAATCGGTTTTCGCCGAGTCGCTGGCGCGGTTTTCTTTTTTCTGAAGTTGCTGGAGGGCCTCGCGCATTTTGATCTTAGCACGATGGCAGCGGACTTTTACGGAGTCAACGGATTGACCGGTGAGTTCACTGACCTCCTTCAGGCTGCGGCCTTCGATTTCGCGCTGGGTTAGGATCACGCGGCTGAGAGGGGTGAGGGCCTGCATGGCGTATTCGAGCAGTTGGCGCGCTTCGCGAACCTTGAGTTGCCGGTTGATGTTTCCAGTGCTCAGCCAATCGATGGAGCCTTCGCCGAGATCCTCGAAGCTGGTTTCGCGGATGCGCCGCTGAATGCGGCGCAGATGATCGCGCGCCACGTTACTGGCAATGCGGGAGAGCCAATGCTCGAAAGGCGACTTGGCGCGGTACTGTTCCAAATTGCGCCATGCCTTGAGAAATGTATCCTGCGCAAGGTCCTCCACCTTCTGCGCATCCCGCTCGTAATGGGTCAGGATTCCGAACACCCGATTTTTATAACGTGCCACCAAAATCTCGAAGGCCTCCGGCTCGCCTTTGCGAATGCGACGAAGAATCGCGGCATCCGATTCGTTCTCCACGCTGCGCACCGCGCAATCGGCCATTCCCACCATCATCGTGCTCATTGTGTTCATCATTATTCCATTCGATTGAGTTGGATGCATCGCATCTGCTTGATTAATTAGACTCGATGGATGTAAAGGAGTTGTGTGAGCGGGGCCTGAAAATTGTAAAATGTTGTAAAGTTCAGGGAAAAAATGCACGAAAACAGGTAATCTGTCTTCTTCTGCGAAAAACAACATGCCATGAGTCAAACGATGAACATGCAGCCCGAAGGCGCTGTGCCGGGTTCAGCCAGTGTGGCTACGCCAGTGATCATCATTGATGATGACCCGAAGTTGTGTGAGTTAATTCGCGATTACCTCGCACCGCTCGGATACGATGTGGCCTCGGCCAACACTGGCCCTGAGGGATTGGAGAAAGTGCTCAACGGCAATTACCGCGCGGTGATTCTGGATGTGATGCTGCCGGGGATGGACGGGTTTGAAGTGCTCAAGGCCATCCGACACGAATCCAATGTGCCAGTGCTGATGCTTACTGGGCGTGGCGATGAGGCCGACCGGGTGGTGGGGCTGGAGATCGGCGCCGATGATTATCTGCCCAAGACATTCTCCACGCGCGAATTATTGGCCCGCCTACGCGCGGTGATGCGGCGCAGTCAGTCAGACGACCGTGCGAAAGATGGATCGGAAATCGAGGCGGACCTCACCAATGGCGATCTGATAATCTCGCCCGGCTCACGTACCGCTGCGTTGGGGGATGATCCGTTAAAGCTGACCTCACTGGAGTTCGACCTGCTGCTGAGCCTCATGCGCGCGCGCGGACGAGTGCGTTCGCGCGAACAAATTCTCGATGACGTGGCCGGACGCGATTACGATGTGTTCGACCGGTCGATCGATGTCCACGTGAGCGCCCTGCGCCAGAAACTGGGCGATGACCCCAAGGCACCCAACTTCATCCAAACCGTCCGGTCGGTCGGTTACATGATGATTCAGCAATGATTTTTTCATGAACATCCGCGGCACACTTTTTACCAAAATACTCGCCTGGTTCTTTTTGAACCTGCTCCTGATTGGTGCAATGATCTGGGCGGTCTACGAATTCCAAATCGGCCCCGGCTCGCCATTCGTTGGCCCATCGGAGCAACGGGTGCGACAAGTGGCTCAAGTCATCTCCGATGGACTCACCAACCGGCTGCGCGAGGATTGGGCAAGCGAGCTAGAAAAGTTTTCTGAAATCTACAAAGTAGAATTTCATCTGATGGGGACCAACGGCCAATCACTGGTAGGTGATTCCCTGAAAATCCCCGCCGAAGTTCGCGAAAAAATCGCCGACCTCCCCCGCCCCAGACCACCCCGTGAACGTCCCCCGACCTTAGCCGATCAACTCCAGTTGAACGAAGAACAACGCGGGAAATATTCCGCCGTCAGGCTCGGGCGTGATCAGGCTCTTCGCAGTATGTGGACCAACTCCGCCCTGCGAGAATTGCCACGGGAAGAACGTATCGTCCAGTCGCGCGAGTTACTCAGTGAAATCATGCAGGACTATCAGAAAAAGATGGATGAGTTGCTTAATGAAGAGCAACGCAAAAAATATGAGGAAATGGGGCAGCGTGGAACCCGAAGTAACTCTCCTTTCAGCCGCCGACGGAACCCTTTCAGGCCCGAACAAACCACAGAAATAATGACCGAGGCCGACACCAACAAAGACAAACAATTAAGCAAAGCTGAATTGGAAACCTGGCTGCTACAGCGCGGCAAAGCAGGCTCGCCCAACCGTAGCGGCAACAGCGGAAACATATCTGGATCACCACAAAAAGGATCTCCTTCGCTGAGCGGAACCCCTAATCGACCCACTGCGGTTTTTATGATCAAAACCGATAAGCCCCAAGCGCGGTATTGGGCGGGAGTAGATATTCCAGTGGTGGTTCAGGCCGAGGGAAGCGAAGAACTTCCCAACGAAAAACTCCTCGGACTACGCCGGGTTCAACGAGGGCGGAACCAAGCCCAGTACTTTGCAACACTGGTTACGGTGTCCGACACAATGAGCGGCGCTGGTCTCTTTTCCGATCCATTGCGATGGGTGAATATCCTCATCTTGGCCGTCGTGCTCTCAGTACTTTTCTGGTTGCCGATGGTGCGCAACATCACCCAGCCCATCGCCAAAATCACCGCCGCCACAGAACAAATTGCAGAGGGAAATTTCGACACGCGTGTCAGCACATCGCGCACCGACGAAATCGGCCGCGTCGGCCAAGCGGTGGACCACATGGCGGACCGGCTCGATGGCTTCGTGAAGGGCCAGCGGCGATTTCTCGGCGACATCTCACACGAGCTATGCTCCCCCATTGCGCGCATTCAGGTTGCCCTCGGCATCCTCGATCAACGCGCGGATGATCAGCAAAAAAAATACGTGCTGGATGTCCAGTACGAAGTGGAGCACATGTCCGAGCTGGTCAACGAGCTGCTTCTTTTTTCGCAGGAAGGTGTGAAGCCAAAGTCCATTAAACTGGAACCGGTGAACCTTCACGAAATCATCGATCGCGTAATGGAACGGGAAGGCGTCAAAAATTCAACGGTGAAAATTTCGGTCAATAAGGAGTTCTCGGTAACCGCAAACGCGCAGCGATTGTCGCTTGCGCTTGGCAACCTCCTCCGCAACGCCATTCAATACGCCGGCGATGCCGGTCCCATCAACGTGTCCGCCGAACGTGAGAACGAAACACTGTCCCTGCTCATTACCGACAGCGGCCCGGGATTGCCTGAGGAAAGTTTGCCGAAGATTTTCGATCCCTTCTATCGCCCAGAACTCGACCGCAACCGTGCCACCGGCGGCGCGGGCCTCGGCTTGGCCATCGTCAAAACATGCGTCGAGGCCTGCCACGGAACCGTCACCTGCCGGAACCGCAAGCCTTCCGGACTGGAGTTTGAAATTGTGCTAAAAAGCTGCGCCTAAAGGTCGAGCAGCTCGTCCATCAGCTTCGCTGTCTTGTCATCGCCGCCGTCGCTGCCCTCGCGCGTGACCCAACCGGAGAAGCCAATCTTCTTCAGCTCCGCGCGTACTTTGTCCCACTCCACATCGCCTTGGCCGAGCGGGCAGAAGCCATTTTTCTTGCCCCAATCCTTCACGTCCAGCTTCACGTTGCGATTGCCGAGGATGCGAATCCACTCGTGGCTCGGCGCGAATTTTTGCATGTTACCAATGTCGTAATACGCCTGCACCCACGGATTGTTGATTTCATCTATGTAGTCGCGAAACTGCTCCGGCTTGTAGCAAAAGCCATTCCAAACCGTCTCGATGAGCACATGAATACCAAGCTTGCTGGCCAGCGGAATCACCTTACGAATCTCGGTGATGGAACGTTCCCAAACCTGCTCGTGCGTCTCGTTGGCGCCTTTTACCGCGCCCGGCACCAACAACACCGACGAACCACCCACCGCCTTCGATTCACGAATCGCCGCCTCCAACCCCTTCCGACCTTCGTCGCGCGTAGTTTTATCCGGCGAGGAAAGCCGCTTCTGCCAGTGTTTGTTGTAAACTACCCCGTGCATCGGCAGCTCCACCTCCGCACACGCCTTGCGCAGCCCGGCGATGTCCATTCCCGGCGCACTGCCTTCGATGCCATCAAACCCCAGCGCCTTCAGCTTGCGCATCCGATCCAAATTCGGCCGTCCGCCAAATTTTGTGGACTTGAAAATAAGCCCCTGATTCGCCCGTTCACGTTTTTTTTCAGCAGCCTGAAGTTGCGTGGTGGCAGCCACTGCAGCAGCAGCTCCGGTTTTTTGAATAAAAGTGCGTCGGTTCATGCACCGAGGCTAAGCGTGCCAGCCGAAGATCGCAAACGAAAACCTACCGAACTAAACTTCATCCAATGGCACGAGCATGGCGGCAAAGGTTTTTGGCGTAACGTTCATTCTGTTCATCATGCTCAAGAACAGGCGGTTGGTGTTATTGAGATAATCCAGATTGCGACCACCCTTGGTTCGACAACCACTTGCACCGAGCATCATCATCGGCAATTACGAGGCGTCATAATGCCCAGTGAGTATGCTGGAGCAGAGCGCGAATAGTTACCAATCCTTAATTTAACGCGCACGGGTGAAGATGCGGCCGGGGTGTTGTTGGATTAGTTTTTTCATCTCGAGCTGGAGGAGTGCTACGGAGACTTGGGCGGGCGGCAGCTCGCTGCGGCGGATGATAGCGTCCTGCTGCATTTCCTCGTGGGTAAGTACGTTGTAAATGGTTTGCTCGGCGGACGTGAGCGCGGGCAACGGCAACTCGGGTTGCTCATTAGAACTGTAATTGTGGTTGGCGAACTCCGCCAGAACATCCTCGGCGGATTCGCAAAGTTGCGCGCCGTCTTTTATCAAACCGTGACAACCGGCACTGCGCGGGGAATCGATGCGTCCGGGCACGGCGTAAACGGTGCGGCCATATTCGACGGAGAAGTTAGCAGTGATAAGCGCACCGCTGGAGCGATTGGCCTCGACGACAATGGTGCCTTGCGTCATGCCCGCGACGATGCGGTTGCGAATGGGAAAACTTTGCTTGTCGCCGCGGCGGCCGAATGGGAATTGCGTGATTACCGCGCCACTCTGGACGATGTTTTTGAAGAGTTCGATGTTTTCAGCGGGGTAAACAATATCCATGCCGGTGCCGAGCACAGCGATGGTTCGCCCGCCGACGCGCAGTGCGGCTTCGTGCGCGGCGGTGTCGATGCCACGCGCACCGCCACTGACCACCGTGATGCCACTGGCGGCGAGTTGGCCGGCCAATCGTCCGCACGCTTCGCGGCCGTAGAGCGTGGATTGCCGTGTGCCCACCATCGCAATGGCGTGCCTGTCGCGTTCCTCCATTTTGCCGCGCACATAGAGGATAATCGGTGGGTCATAGATTTCGCGCAACAAAGGCGGATACAAATCATCTTCCTGCGTAAGCAACGTGCAGTCAAAATTCCGGATGCGCTCCAACTCCCCCGCGAGGTCCACGTGGTTTTCCCAACGCGTGATCAGCCCGGCCACTTTCGGGCCGATGCGGTCCACCTCCATCAACGCCCGCGCCGGCGCGGCGAGCACGGTTGGCGCATCGCCGAACTGCTCCAACAACCGCCGCATCCCCACCGGCCCGACCTCCGGCAACAGATTGAGCGCCAACAACGCCTCGCGGGGATTCATGGGCTTTTTTTTAATACTAAATTCCCAAGGCAGCAAGGGAAGTTTAAAAAGGGGCAATACCATACGTTCACGTACTTTTTGCGTTGCATTTTGCCTGATTTTGGAGGATGTTTTCTGAAAGCGAATGGAGCGGTTCACGTCCATTGAAGGACGTTTCCCACTATGAAACACTGGATTCTAACCTTTATCATTCTGCTCGCACCGATGTTGTGCGGGGCGGATTGGCCTATTTTCCGGGGCAATCGCGGTCTCACCGGCGTAGCTGCGGGGGCGGTGCCGGATAAACCAGCGGTGCTATGGAAATTTGATGCCAATGAACCAGTGAGAGCTTCTGTCGTAGTAGGCGATGGACGTGTTTATTTTGGCGCTGATGATGGGAAATTTTATGCGCTGAATTTGGCCGATGGCAAAAAGCTTTGGGAGTTTGATGCAAAAGAACCCATTGAAGCGCCAGCCTTGTTTTTGGACGGACGAGTTTTTTTCGGTAACAGCTTTGGAATGTTTTTTGCGTTGAACGCAAAGACCGGTAAGGAGATTTGGAAATATGAAACGGGCGACCAAATCACCGGTGGACCGAATTGGACCAAAAGTCCCGATGGCAAGCAAACCTACATCATTATCGGCAGCCACGATTTTTTTCTTTATTGCCTCAATGCGAAGACCGGCAAAAAGATTTGGGAATACGAATCGGAAAATTATGTGAATGGCTCGCCAGCATTGAGCAATGGCCGCACAATGTTTGGCGGCTGCGATGCGATGCTGCACATCATCGACATTGCCAAGGGCAAGCGCGACAAATCCATTGATGCACAGTCTCACATCATTGGCAGCATCGCCGCAGAAGACGGGCGTGCGTATGTGGGCCATCACGACTGCGCGTTTTTGTGCATCGACCTCAAATCGGAGAAAGTGGTGTGGCAATATAAGGACCGACTGTTCCCTTATTCGTCCTCACCAGCGCTCACAAAAGACCGCGTGCTATTCGGCGGCGAAGACAAACGACTGCACTGCGTGCGACGCGATAACGGCAAAGCAGTGTGGACCTTCAGCACGCGCGGACAGGTGAATAGTTCGCCGGTGGTGTGCGGCAGCAAGGTGATTGTGGGATCGAATGATGGGCGGCTATACATCGTGCGGCTAAAGGATGGCAAACTGCTTTCGAGTTTTGAAACAGAGGACAGCATCACGGCTTCGCCGGCGGTGGTGGACGGAAAAATAATCATCGGCAGCGAGGACGGCACGTTGTATTGCCTCGGCACAAAAAAGAAATGAGCACCGCACCCTCTGAATCCTCGGCCAAGCCGCAGCTGGAAACCCAGACGACCGTGGGCAATTATTTTGTCTCGAACTATCCCCCGTTTTCTTTTTGGCAAACGGATGCGGTGCCGGAGGTGATTGATGCGATGGAGCAGCCCCCCTTCAACGGAACGCCGCTGG
This sequence comes from Verrucomicrobiota bacterium, assembly GCA_028343615.1. GTDB lineage: Bacteria > Verrucomicrobiota > Verrucomicrobiia > Limisphaerales > UBA1100 > JACNJL01. The sequence goes on along the minus strand of JAOLZA010000002.1, from coordinate 23,477 downwards.
GGCTTTATTTACACATTCCGTTTTGCCGCAAGCGATGTCACTTTTGTTATTTTCGCGTGTACACAGACAAGGATTCGGCGGCGATCAAAAACTATCTCGACGCCACGTTGACAGAGTTGGAGATTTACGCGCGCAAACCATTCATCGGCGAACGCACTCCTCGCTTTGTTTATTTTGGCGGCGGCACACCGAGTTATCTTTCCACCAAACAATTGCGACATCTCACCGATGGCATGAAGGCGTTGCTGCCGTGGGATGCGGTGGAGGAGGTGACGTTTGAGTGCGAGCCGGGGACATTGACGGATGCGAAGCTGAAAATTATTCGCGAGGTGGGCGTCACGCGGCTGAGCTTGGGTGTTGAGAATTTTGATGACCACATTTTGGAAATTAACGGCCGCGCACATCGCGGAGGCGAGATTGACCGCGCCTATAATTTTGCGCGTGAAGTGGGCTTCCCGCAAATCAACATTGATCTCATCGCGGGGATGCTCGATGAAACGGAGGATAACTGGAAGGCGTGCGTGGCCAAGACCATCGAGATGTCACCCGACAGCGTGACGGTTTATCAAATGGAAGTGCCATACAACACCACCATTTACAAACGGATGCAGGAGGACGGAAAACTCAGCGCACCAGTAGCCGATTGGGAAACCAAACGCCGCTGGACAGATTACGCCTTTGCCGAGTTTGAAGCCGCCGGTTACACTATCGGCAGCGCGTATACAGCGGTGAAAGACAAGGCAAAAACTACTTTCGAATACCGCGACCAACTCTGGGCCGGTGCCGATTTGCTTTCATTGGGTGTGGCATCTTTCGGCCACATCGGCGGTGTGCATTATCAAAACCATCACGATTTCGACCCGTACGTGGAGCGCGTGAATGCCGGCGAGTTACCCATCCATCGCGCGTTGACACCGAACGATGACGAGCGACTGGTTCGTGAATTTATTTTGCAGCTCAAGTTGGGCTCAGTAAGTTTGAATTATTTTGAGAAAAAATTTGGCGTGAATCCACAACAACGTTTCGCGGAACCGCTCCGACGCATCAAGGAATGGGGCTACCTCAATATCGACGGTGACACCGTGCGTATCAACCGCGAAGGCCTTTTGCAGGTCGACCGGTTGCTGCACGAATTCTTTTTGCCCGAACACCGCAACGCACGCTACGCCTGATGTCCACTCCCGCACCTACACTTTCCCTGCACGACGCTGCGAAGCCTCTGCTCGATTTTTATCAACGCGGCGGCGTCGCCCCACCCGAGCTGTTGCCCATCGACGGCGCGGATATGCCCGAGCCTTTTCGAAAATTGCTCGTTCACGCCGATGATATGACGCCCACGCTTGAGCATTTTCACGGTGCACGCATTCACCTGCGGATGGTTAACCGCGAGGTAACCGAAACCGCTTACACGCGCGAGGTCATCCTCGAAGCAGGCGATAAAAATCGCCCGGTGGAGTTTGGCGCGATTACAATTCATCTCGAGCAATTCCCTGAAGCCGCGCGCGAATCGATTCTCGGCGAAAGCGTGCCGCTTGGCACCATCCTTGCAGATCACACCATACTACACCAAAGCTGTCCACAAGCATATTTCCGGGTAAACTCTGATCCGCTCATCACAGAGGCATTGGGATTACCCGATTCTACTGAACTGTACGGTCGCTGTAATATTCACCGCAATCTGAACGGAAATCATTTGGCAGAAATCGTTGAGATTTTGCCTCCAGCATCTCATGTGGTAGAATAGTGGATGGATACTAACACTTACGATGCCCTCATCATCGGCGCGGGTCCTGCTGGCAGCTCGGCAGCCACCATTCTGGCTGAGCATGGCCACCGCGTACTAATGCTCGAACGTGAAAAATTCCCACGTTATCACATCGGCGAATCACTTATTCCCTTCACCTACCAGCCGTTGAAGCGGCTGGGGATGATCGATCGACTGAAGGAATCAGCCTTCGTCAAAAAGTTCAGCGTACAGTTCGTATCTCCCGACGGCATGGCAAGTCAGCCTTTTTATTTCTTCGATCGTTATGACCGCAATACTGTTGCCCAGACTTGGCAGGTCATGCGCGCGGAGTTCGATCAAATGCTGATGGAAAACGCCCGTGAAAAGGGTGCGGAAGTGATCGAAGAAATCACAGTTAAGAAACTCATCTGGGAAGGCAAGAAAGTGGTTGGAGTACACGCTGTTACGAAGTCCGGTAAGGAACAGGAATTTCGAGCACCACTTACCTTTGACGCCACCGGAAAGGAAGCGCTAACCGCTACACGCAACGGCTGGCGTGAGCGTGATCCATATCTTAACAAAGTAGCCGTATGGACCTATTACCGAGGTGCAGTCCGGCAGAATGGCATCGACGAAGGTGCGACTGGTGTGGCGTTTGTTCCGGAAAAAGGCTGGTTTTGGTGGATCCCCCTGCACGACAACCGTACCAGCGTGGGCATGGTGGCTGAGGGGAAATACCTCAGCCGCGACGGCGTGCGCGATCCAAAAGCCATGCTTGAGCGCGAGATTGCAAATAATCAATGGGTAAAAGACAACCTCGCACCTGCAACGCAATCCGGAGATTATTATATTACAAACGAATTCACCCACCACTCACGCCATTGCGGCACGCACGGCCTATTGCTGCTCGGTGATGCCTTTTGTTTCCTCGACCCCGTATTTTCCAGCGGCCTCATGCTCGCCCTCAAGAGCGGCGTGATGGCAGCCGACGCCGCCCACGAAGCCTTCGAAGCCAACGACCTTTCCCCGGAACGCTTCACCGAATACGCCACCCACCTCCGCGAAGGCATCGAAAACATGCGCAAACTTTGCTACGCCTTCTACAACGAAAATTTCAGCTTCGGCGAACTGGTCAAAAAACACCCCGACATCGCCAGTGATGTCACCGATTGCTTATCGGGTGACGTGAATAAAGATTTTTCAAAAATGTTCAAATGCATCGAAGATTTTTGTCCCGTTCCAGATTCCCTGCCTCTAGGCGAACCTCTCCCGTGAACATTCTCCAAATCACCCCCGGTGCGGGCAATATGTATTGCGGAAACTGTTTCCGTGATAACGCTCTAGTGGCGACTTTGCGTAAAGACGGACATGAGGTAACGATGGTTCCGCTGTACCTCCCAATGATGTTAGATGAGGAAAACCAATCGGATGGCTCGCCGATTTTTTATAATGGCGTGAATGTTTATTTAGAACAGAAGTCGCCGTTCTATCGCAACGCACCTAATTGGGTGCATCGCCTGGTGGGGTCGGAACGCCTCCTGCATTTGGCCGCCAGTAAAATGGGGAAAACGAATGCCGAGGACGTCGGCGAAATCACTCTCTCGATGCTGCGCGGCGAAGACGGCCATCAAGCGCGCGAGTTGACGCAGCTCATCGACTGGCTGAAAACCCAGCCGACGCCGGACGTCATTTGCCTTTCCAATTCGATGCTGCTCGGACTGGCGCGGCAGCTCAAAGAAGCGCTCGGTGCGCCAGTGGTTTGCCTACTGCAAAATGAAGCACCGTACATCGACAACATGGCGGAGGGCTTGCGCCGGTCGGTTTGGGAATTGATGACCGAACGCGCGGCCGAGGTGGAATGCTTCATTGCGCCCAGCGAATTTTACGCGGCACTGATGCGCAGTAAACTGAACTTGACCGACGATCGCGTGCACGTAATCCACAACGGTATCAGCCACGCCGGCTATACCGCCGAACCCGTGGCACCGAATCCGCCGGTCCTCGGTTTCTTCGCCCGACTGTGCAAAGACAAAGGCCTCGACACGCTCATAGACGCCTTCATCAAGCTCAAGACCAGTAATTCCATTCCACAACTACGCCTGAAAATTGGCGGCGGCTGCCGGCCGATGGACGAGCCCTTCGTTGAGAAGATGCGCGCGCGACTGCACGCGAAAGCGTTATTGGGCGATGTGGAGCTCCACCCCAACCTCACCCGCGCGGCGAAACAGGATTTTTTGAAATCGCTTTCCGTACTGTCCGTGCCCGCGCAGTTTGGTGAGTCGTTTGGGTTTTATATCATCGAGGCGATGGCCGCGGGCGTGCCGGTGGTACAGCCGCAGTGCGCGTCGTTTCCGGAATTGGTGGAAGCCACCAGCGGCGGCGTGTGCTATAAACACGACGAGCCAGAAAACCTCGCCGCCGCCATCGAAAAAATGCTGCACAATCCAACCAAAGCCAAAGCCATCGGCCTCAAGGCGCGAGAGGTCGTGCGCAACCAATTTTCCATTGATCGAATGGCCACCGAGATGGCCGCGTTGTTCGTTAAATTAACCACAAAGGTATAAATGGCACAGCACGAATTCACCATCACTCGCCGCGTTGAATTCAGCGAAACCGATGCGGCCGGCATTGTTCATTTCGCGAATTTTTATCGATATATGGAATACGCTGAACACGCATTCTTCCGCTCGCTTGGGCGGTCGATTGTAGATCACGACCTCGATATCGGCTGGCCGCGCGTAAACAGCCATTGCGATTTCAAAAAACCACTGAAATTTGAAGATGAAGTGGGAATTCATTTACTCGTCAGCGCAAAGACTAGCAAATCCATCACTTATCAATTTTGTTTTCGTGTCGACGGCAAGGAAGTCGCGTGTGGCGGATTCACAGTCGTCTGCGTGCACCGCACAGAAACCGGAGAAATGAAAGCCATCACCATCCCACCTGAAATTGCCAACCTCATTGAGTCCGCACCGGCGGATAAATTGACCGATTAATGTTTAAAGCAACTTAACCCAAAAACTAACATCACAAATATTATGGTCGTACAAACATCCACCACCAGCATGACCTGGCTTTACTGGGCTTTACTCACCGTTTTTTCTTGGGGAATTTACGGCGTGATTCTTCACAAGGCGCGCGGCGAAATGCCGATGGGCTCTGAAGCGCCGCACGCGAGCCTCAAGGCGTTTCTGTTCGTCTGCATCGCGTACGCCATCATCGGGGTTGTCGCGGCGGTGGTCATCAAAATGCGCGGCTCTGACTGGAGCTTAACCGGTGGCGGCGTGACTTGGAGCCTCGTGGCGGGCATCGCCGGCGCGATCGGCGCGTTTGCATTAGTGCTTTCGCTAGGCAAAGCCTCGCCAATCTTTGCTGCAGCAGCCGCTGCAGCGGTGATGCCGATTGTGTTTGCCGGCGCACCCTTGGTCAACACCGTCACCGCCATGGCGCTGCATCCGCCCAAGGACGGCCTCAAGTCATTGCCGCCGCTGTTCATCGTGGGCTGCCTGCTTGCCGCAGGCGGGGCATTCTTGGTCGCAAAATACGCACCCTCAAACACGGGAGCGGACACCAAGCCCACCACGCAAATCGCCCCAGAAGAGGGCGGGGAAGCCAAATAATTTCATGGCCGATGCGCCTTCAACCGGTCGGGAAACTATCCGCGCCCAACAGCTTGAGCAACTCCGCTCCCTCATTCGTGCGGTACGCCCCGCCAATGCGTTTTACGAAAACAAACTGAACGCGGCGGGCATCAATGACTCTATTGCCAGCCTCGATGACTTCGCCGAGCACTGTCCCTTCACCACCAAAGACGAACTCGTCGCAGATCAAACCGCCCACGCTCCCTACGGCACGAATCTTTCTTTCCCGATCGATCAATACAATCGCATCCACCAAACCAGCGGCACCACCGGACAACCCCTCCGCTGGCTCGACACGCCCGAGAGCTGGCAAAGTATGCTCGAAAGTTGGCAAATGGTTTATCGTGCGGCCGGCGTCTCACCGACCGATCGCGCGCTGTTCGCATTTTCTTTTGGCCCCTTCATTGGATTTTGGATGGCCTACGAAGCCGCCACGCAAATGGGTTGCCTTTGCTTTCCTGGTGGCGGCCTCACCAGCACCACGCGCCTGCGCATCCTGTTAGAAAACGAAGTCACCCTCCTTTGCTGCACCCCCACTTACGCACTGCGTTTGGCGGAAGTTGCAAAACTTGAAGACATCGACCTTTCGCGCGCTAAACTCAAAACCATCATCGTCGCCGGCGAGCCGGGCGGCAGCATCCCCGCTACGCGCGAACGCATCGAGAACGCTTGGCCCAACGCAAAAGTTTTCGATCATCATGGAATGACTGAAGTTGGCCCCGTCACCCACGAGTGGCCGCACGAAAAAAATAATCTGCAAATCATCGACGCCGCCTACTTCGCCGAAATTATTCACCCCGAAACCGACCAACCTGTCGCCGACGGCGAGGAAGGCGAACTCATCCTCACCACCCTCACCCGCACTGCGATGCCCTTGATCCGCTACCGCACCGGTGACCTCGGGCGCCCCGAGACCCACCGCGACGCCATCATCCTTCGCGGTGGCATCCTTGGCCGCGCGGACGATATGGTCATCATCCGAGGTGTCAATATTTATCCCAGTGCCTTTGAACACATCCTCCGCCCCTTCGAAGCCATTGCCGAATACCAAGTAATCATTTCTAAAAAAACCGAAATGGCCGAACTGCGCCTCCGTATCGAACCTCGACCCGACACCGACCCAAAAACACTCGGTGAACAAATAATCGAAACCATTCGCACCCAACTCAACCTTCGTGTCCCCGTTGAAACCGTGCCTCCCGAATCCCTCCCGCGCTTCGAACTCAAAGCCAACCGCTGGATAAAAGAATAGCTCATGACAAACGCCACTTCTTTGCTCCAGCTAAAAAATATTTCTCGCGAATTTCCCTCGACCGAGGGCGGCACGCCGTTGGAGGTGTTGCGCAGCTTGTCGATGGACGTGGCGCGCGGTGAATCCATTGCCATCATTGGCCCCTCCGGTTGCGGCAAGAGCACGTTGCTTAATCTCATCGGCACCCTCGACCAACCGACCGATGGCGCGATCGCTTTTGATGGGCGCGACCTCATTGCTTTAAATGACGATGAACTCGCCCTTCTGCGCAATCGCGAGATGGGATTTATTTTTCAAAACCATCATCTGCTGCCGCAATGCACGGTGATCGAAAACGTGCTCGTGCCCACGCTCGCCCACGGACGTGCCACCAACGAAGAAGAAGAACGCGCTCGTCACCTCCTCAATCGTGTGGGACTCGGCGAACGCCTTTCGCATCGGCCCAGCCAACTCTCTGGTGGCGAACGCCAGCGCGTGGCTGTGGTGCGCGCGCTCATCAACAAACCCCAACTTCTGCTAGCCGATGAACCCACCGGCGCACTCGACCAAACCACCGCCGACCAGCTCGGTCAATTGCTCGTGGAATTGAACGCCGAGGAAAACGTCACCCTTATCACCGTCACCCACTCCGCAAAACTCGCCGGCCGAATGGCCCGCACCGTGGAACTCAAAGATGGCCAGATTGCCTAATAACTCCAAGGGGGGGACGAGTTTCACCTCGACCCAAATCTCCCGAATGAAATGGAGTAAGACAGAACATCCCCCTCTCATCGCATGACCTTCGGCCGACTCATTTTCAACAGCCTCACGCATCACGCACGCTCGCACTTGGGCACGCTGCTCGGTGCCATCGTGGCCGGCGCGGTGTTAACCGGTTCGTTGGTAATCGGCGATTCAGTGAAGAGAACGCTTCAAAACCAAGCCGAACAACGCCTTGGCCACATCCAAGCTGCACTTGTGCAGCACGATCGATTCTTTCGTGCGGACCTGGCAAACGCCATAGATCTCGATGACGAAACGCATTTTGCTCCGATTCTCAAATTGAACGCCGCCGGATATGTCACGGACACAAAAAAACGCGCCAATCAAATCCAACTCATAGGCATCGACGATTCGTTTTGGAGACACGCCCGGCTAAAATCAATCCGACCGCCAACTTTGAAGGATGGCGAAGCCCTCATCAATCGGGTCCTTGCCGCACAGCTTGGACTCAAGGCCGGCGATGAATTCAGCCTACGCATTGCCAAGCCAAGTGTGCTCCCGCGCGATGCCCCACTCTCGGTGGCCGAAAACCTCACCGCGCGATTGACGCTCACTGTCGCCAAAGTAACCGATGAGGATTCTGAGTTAGCCAACTTCAGTCTGCGCCCCAACGCCGTGCCACCCTTCAATGTTTTCGTACCACTTGCGTGGCTGCAAAAAAAATCCGATCTGACCAACCGCGCCAACGCCATGCTTGCGAGTGGGCTGATACCGACGAAGGAATTGGTGCGATCGGCCAATGCTAAAATAAAAAAGGAGTGGCGATTGGCGGATGCAGAATTGATGCTAATTGAAAATGGGAAAGATAACGTCATCGACCTTCGCACCGACCGTATTTTTCTCGATGCCAACACGCTGAAAGCCACTGACGATTCCCAAACGGCGCTCACGTACATTGCCAACGAATTTCGCATCGGCACGAATGCCGTTCCATATTCGATGATTGCCGGCGTGAGCGAGGGATTTTTTAAGAACACACCCACAGGCGATGAGATGCTTATCACCCAATGGCTCAAGGATGACCTCGGAGCAAAAGTCGGTGACAAAATTGAAGTAAATTATTATGTGCTCGGCCTCAACCGGCAGTTGGAAGAGCACCCGCACACCTTCACCGTCACCGGTATCGTGCCCACGGAAGAGCCAGGTTGGCGCGAGTTAATGCCCAACTTTCCCGGCATAGTGGACAAAGATAATCTGCGCGACTGGAATCCCGGTATCGGCGTTGTTTCCAGCCGCATCCGCGACCAAGACGAGGAATATTGGAAACAACATCGCGGCACCCCAAAAGCCTTTGTCGCGCTGGCTACCGGTCAAAAACTTTGGGCCAACCGCTACGGGGAAGCCACCACGGTGCGTTTCGCTTCCGCCAAAAGGAAACGCGCCCAAATCGAATTCTCGCTTAAAGAAAAAATCAATCCAGCACTAATCGGCCTCGTGTTCCGCGATGTGCGCACCGAAGCGATCACCGGCCAATCCGCCAGCGATTTCGGAGGGCTGTTTATTGGGCTCAGTTTTTTCCTCGTGCTCGCCGCGCTCATTTTGATGGGCCTCCTTTTCGTCTTCGGAGTGGAACAGCGCGCGCCCCAAATCGGCACGCTGCTTGCCATTGGTTTCACCGGTAAAACGATTCGCAACCTACTCCTCGCCGAAGGCTTCGTGCTCGCATTGCTCGGTGCGTTGCTCGGCGGTTGGGCAGGGTTAGCGTACACACGGTCACTTGTTAGCCTCCTCAATTCGGATTGGGGCGGCGCCATCGGCAACGGCAACATTGTGTACCACGCCGAACCGTTCACGGTGCTGTACGGCGTGCTTGGCGGTTTGTTCGTGGCGTTGTTCACCATTTGGCTGACTGTCCGCAAGTTCAGCCGCGCCAATGCCATCGCGCTCATTCAAGGCCAAACGGCTCCCCTCGCTACGACCAAGGCGGGACTCAAGGCGCTCTTGACCGCGCTCATTTGTGCCGTGGGCGCGATTGCGCTTGGGTTTGCGATGAAAGATGCGCATGGGCAAATGAAGGCGGGTGGATTTTTTGGCGCGGGGATACTGCTGCTTGTCAGTTTCCTGTGCGTGTGCCACGTGTGGTTAGCCAAACTTGCGACGGGCGGCGGCGCATCTTTTGCCTCGCTGAGCGTGATGGGTTGGCGCGGTAGCGCGCGTCGGCGCGGGCGCAGCCTTGCCTGCATTGGACTGCTGGCGTGCGGGGTGTTCTTACTGATTGCGGTGGGTGCGTTCCGGTTGGATCCCAACGAAGGCGCAGGGCAGCGCTGGAGTGGCACCGGGGGGTTTGCTTACTTTGGCCAGAGCGATGTTCCGGTGTTGTATGATTTGAACACCAAAAAAGGCCGCGAGGAAATGGTGCTTGATGGCGATAAGATTCCCGCTAAGAGCCTTGTGCAGTTTCGGGTGCGCGCGGGCGATGATGCGAGTTGCCTGAACCTCAATCAAACCCGCGAACCTCGATTGCTCGGGGTGAATCCAAAATCACTGGAGGAGAAAAAGGCGTTCACCTTCGCCGAAGGCACGGGCTGGGAAGTGCTTAATACATCTGAAGGCGATGCTGTGCCGGCTGTGGTGGATATGAACACCGGCATGTGGATGCTGCACGTGAAGGTGGGCGATGTCATCGATTACCCCAATGAATCCGGGGGTACTTTCAAAATCCGCATCGCCGGATTCCTTGCCAACTCCGTGCTGCAGGGCGATCTCATCATTTCCGAAAAACAATTCGTGAAACACTTCCCCTCCGCCAGCGGGTATCGTGTGTTTCTGATTGATTGGCCGAATAATGCGGGTGACATCAGCGTGCTTGAAAAAATCGATGAACTTGAAGATGCGAATAAGAAGGGTAAAGTTGATGGCAATACATATGCAAAGTTAAAGCAAGGGTTTCAGGACGAATGTCCAATCGAATTTGCCATGTGGGAAGCGCGGGAACATTTAAAATACACGCTTGAGGATTACGCCCTCGAGCTGACGCCCGCCACGCGACGACTGGCGGAGTTCAGCCAAGTACAAAACACGTACCTCGACATCTTCCAAGCGCTCGGTGGCCTAGCGCTGCTGCTTGGAAGTGTGGGCCTCGGCGTAGTGGTGTTGCGTAACGTGCTTGAACGACGCGGCGAACTGGCGTTGCTTACGGCGGTGGGCTTCCGAAAACCCGCACTGCATTGGCTGGTGCTGGCCGAGCACGGTGGGCTGTTGGTTCTGGGCTTGGTTGGCGGTATCATCAGTGCGGCCGTCGCGATTTGGCCGGCGCTCAGCAACCCCGGCCAAGGGATGCCACTGAAATTGCTTGCGTGGACGGTGGGCGGCATTTTGCTTAGTGGACTGCTTTGGACATGGCTCGCCGCCGTGGCCGCCCTGCGTGGAAAATTATTGCCGGCATTGCGCAACGAGTAATGGGCGACTACACTCCGGCCATGACGCGTTGGATTTTTTTGCCTTTGCTTGCCTTGCTGCTCTCCGCCTGCGTGATGCCGCAGCCGCGCACGGATGCCAATTTAACTCCGCTGGTGCGGGCAAATTTTCAGTCCACCGCATTGCCTAAAAGCTGGATTGAACTCAACGGCGAAGTCACTGTCGTTGACGGTGCACTACGTTTGCCGGCCGAGCCGTTGCAATTGCACGGGGTGATGTTTGGCCCGGCGTTACTCGATAACCTACGAGTAGACGCGCGGTTTCGGGCTGAGTCGAAGAGGCGACAGTTTCCTGAATTTGGTTTGGGACTCAATGGCATCAGCGGTTTCCGCGTGATGGTGAGTCCTGGCCAAAAAAAGTTGAAACTTTTTCGAAATGATGTGCTTGTGCACGAAATAAATCATACATGGGTGCCCGGAAACTGGACACACATGACTTTACAAATTCAGTCACTACCGGGTCTAAAATGGAGGCTGATGGCCAAGATATGGCACAATAGTGAATTGGAGCCGAAAGAGTGGCAGCTCTTTTGGACAGAAAGTGTGGAGCCACTCGCCGGCCGCGCCACCGTTTGGGGCCAACCATTTTCAGGGACACCGATTGCAGTGGATGATTTGCGGGTGTGGCGGGTTGATTGATTAGAGGTCAATTGGTCCGCCAAGGCGGTCGCCATCCAGTTCATAGATGCCAACGAGGTAGCCGTTCTCCAATACTTCGCCAACCTTGAGCGTTCCGAAGATGGTGATGGGTACATCCATAATAGGCTTCACACCTTTGCCCTCGGGCATGCGTACGCTGACCCACTCGTTGATCTTGGGCACAGTGCCGTAGCAGCACATAGATTGATCACGCATGATCAGCATCTCGGTAATCTTGCCGCCTTCCACCTTAAGCGGAAGCATGAAGCCCTTCAGTGCAATTTTCTTTTTGTGAAAATCAGTAACCGCCTTGGGAATAATATTTTTCTCGATGATCGCCTTGGCCTTGGGGTCGGTGATGGGATCATCGGGTACCTCGTAGGCAAAATCCGCAAGCTTGTCAAAATGGACGAGCACATAATCACCAATCATCTCATTGACTGGCTGAGCCAATTCCGCCGGCGGTGGCACGGGTTTAGCGGCTTCTGGATTCTGTACGGGCTTCTCCATCGGGGATGTACCGGCGATGAGCGGTTGTTCCGGCTTGGCGATTATCGGTGCCGTAGGCACAGCTACCTCCTCTATAAATGGCTTATCTGGTGCTGATGGCTGGCGCAAGACTACTTCGCCACGTTCCACGATCACGTTGGATTGAATCGGCGATTGATGGCCACAACCGGCCACGCCCGCCAGTGTTGCCCAAAGAATTGCCTGCCAAATTTTCATTAACAATAGTTTAATCCTTTTTGGGAAATTGGAAAGTTATTTTTGATAGCGTTTTGCCCTCAATTTTCAACTCTGTGAGAATGCCGGTGGAGATAGTTGTGTCTTTCAGCCAGTCGATTTCGGCAACGTAAAGGGAGGTGGGATCGGTGGTGGCGGTAATGCCATCCAATTGGGTGGGACGGAAGGTGAACGTCTTTACCTCGCCATTTACTGCGGCGGTGGCCTCGATTTTTTCCATGAAAAATTTCACCGGTGCTTCGCGTGGGTGAAAACGAAGGGCATGCATTTGTAGGCGTGTTGTGCCGGGTTCCTGAACGAATTCTAGATGGCAAAACTCATCTTCCACATTTACCAGCACGCCGCCATGCGGTGCTTGATGGCCATGACCATCGCCGTGGCTGTGGCCGTGGTGATCGTGATTATGGTCGTGGCTGTTGCCACAACCAAGCGTGGCAGCCAACAATAGAAATAGGATATAGTTTTTCATTTTTAGATATTTTTTCATTTTAACTTTGAGGGATGAGGTTTTCAGCTACTTCGGTACGGTAGGCTTTTAGTGCGGGGATAATACCCACCACCACGCCAAGCATCACCAGTCCCACAGGCACAATGACCATCACGGGGTGCTGTTCGAAGGGATGGAGGGTGACGCCGATTTCATTACGCAGGATGCTCTCCGCGGCAAACATAATTCCAGTGTACACAGCAAATCCAATCAACGCGCCCATGATAGCAATGGTGGCACTCTCGAGTACGATGACTCCGAATACAGTGTCGCGTCCCGCGCCCAATGCACGTAGGATAGCAAACTCACGTCGGCGTTCGTTCATCGTGTTGTAAATGCTCGCGAGCACTGAGCCCGCCGCCACCACGGCCACGAGGAGTGCCACCCAACGCAGTACTTTTTCCGCCCAACCTAACCGGTCGAACAGTCGCGCCACGACGTCGGCGGTGGATTTCACAAAGGTCAAGTGATCGGAATCTTTGTTGTAAATTGCGTTGAGCCTATTCATTCCGAAGGCGCGTGCGGTGGTGTTAGTGCTAAGCTGAATGAGCACGGCGCTCACATCGCCGGCAAATTGCGCATCGTGTCCATCCATTTGTTGCAGGCCTTCAATGGGAATCCAAATCACTTGATCGGCAGGCGTACCGGTGGGGCGCAAGATTCCCACCACGGTGTATTTATCCTTGTGCGGTTCCTGACCTTCAATAAAGTTCAGGCCGTGATACGGACTAAATTTTTGGTTCACGCGCCAGCCGAGTTTGCGCGCCACAGTGTCACCGATTACCGCCTCTTTATTCCACTGCTTTTCGTTGCGGATAAAATATTCACCCGCCGCTAGCGCATACGGTTCGCCCGGCGAATGCTCGGCGGCAAACAAATCGTGCGTGGTGCCCACGATCCGGTAGCCCTGAAAATTATCACCCACGGCAATCGGCACGGCGTTGCGGTAAAAGCGTTTGTGGCTTTTACGGAAAGTTTCATAATCGGCATGGTTGATGAGCCCGGGCGAGGAATCCATATGAAAAAGGCTGTTGAGCACCAATTGAGTTTCGGATCCGCGCGGGCCAAGGATGGCGTCGAAGCCTCCGGTGACATTCTTGAACGCGCGCTGTGATTGGAAATTTACCACCCAAATCGCCATCAATAGCCCGCCGCCCAGGCCGATGCTCAGCGCAGTGATGGCGGTGGAGAGTGCGTGTTGCCGCAGGCTGTTGCGGATAATCATCCACCACGTCATGCGGACACCTCCTGCGCAGCGTGGTTTAACTCAGCCAAATCCTGACAATCGTCGAATTGATCGAGCACCATCGGGTCGTGGCTCACGATGAGCAATGCGGCGGCACTTTCCTCGCACACTTCGCGGATGAGCTGCAACGCCTCGCGCGCGTTTTGGGGATCAAGATTGCCGGTGGGTTCATCGGCCAAGACGAGCAATGGTTGATTGGCCAACGCACGCGACACAGCCACACGCTGCTGTTGGCCCACGGAAAGTTGGCCGGGGCGATGATGTAGCCGATGGTTGAGCCCCACGCGATCGAGTAAGCCGCGCGCAGCATCGGTGTCCGGCCCGCGCCCGAAGCTCATTCCGAGCAGCACGTTTTCCATGCAAGTGTATCCTTGCAACAGGTTGAAGGTTTGAAAAATATAGCCGATGCAACGCGCGCGCAGGGCATCGCGTTGGGGCTCGCTGGCGGTGGCGAGGTCGTGGCCATCGAGTCGCACAATGCCGGAAGTGGGACTGAGAATGCCGGCGATACAATTAAGCAAGGTCGTCTTACCCGTGCCACTGGCACCCCGCAGTGCCAGTTGTTGACCGCGCTCGAGGGAAAAGGACGGTATATCTAGCACCGCCTGAGTTTCACCTTCGGGGGTGCGGAAACTTTTTCTGAGATCGCTGATTTCCAGCAGTGACATCGGCGTTAGGCTAGCCCAGCAATACGGAAATGTCGAGGGCGCTGGACTCCGCTCTTGACGCCGCTGCCGCCGTGGCTATGATGCGCGACCCGCATTTTTCAGTAGCGGATTATACTATGGCTATCAAAGTTGCAATTAATGGTTTCGGGCGGATTGGCCGATTGGCTTACCGCGCGATGGTGGAACAAGGGCTCGTGGGCACGGCAATCGACGTCGTCGCAGTGGGCGATATCGTCCCAGCGGATAATCTCGCGTACCTTGTTAAATACGATTCTTCGCAGGGCACGTTTCCCGGCGAGGTCACACATCAGGGCGACGATACGCTCATCGTCAATGGCGATGAAATGAAAGTCGTCAGCGCCCGCACCCCAGCCGAGCTGCCGTGGAAAGAGCTGGACGTCGATGTGGTGATCGAATCCACCGGACTATTCACTGATGCCGAAAAATCCAAGGGGCACCTCGAAGCCGGCGCGAAGAAAGTTATCATCAGCGCCCCCGCGAAGGGCGAGGATTTGACTGTCGTGATGGGCGTGAACGATGACCAATACGACGCAGCGAATCATCACATTGTTTCCAATGCTAGCTGCACCACTAATTGCCTTGCCCCGGTGGTGCACGTGTTGCTCAAGGAAGGCTTTGGTATTGCCGAGGGTTTGATGACCACCATTCACGCTTACACCGCCACGCAAAAAACCGTGGACGGCCCCAGCCGCAAAGTATGGCGCGATGGTCGCGCCGCCGCCATCAACATCATCCCCGCCAGCACCGGCGCAGCCAAGGCAGTAAGCCTCGTTTGCCCTGCGGTGAAAGACAAATTAAGCGGAATGGCTTTCCGCGTGCCAACGCCCACGGCCAGCGTGGTAGATCTCACTTTCAAAACCGAGAAGAGCACCAGCTACACGGAAATTTCCGCCGCCATGAAAAGCGCCAGCGAGACGTATCTCAACGGTGTGCTCGACTATACCGAAGACGAAGTGGTCAGCACCGACTTCATCCACTGCCCTAAATCGAGTATCTTCGATCAAGGCGCGGGAATGGAGTTAAACGAAAACTTCTTCAAAGTCGTCAGCTGGTACGACAACGAATGGGGCTACTCAAATCGCGTCGGCGACCTGCTCAAACTAATGATTGATAAAGGAATCTAGCTTAGAGATACAATTCAGGAGTTAGAATTTAGAAGGCGACCTTCGGGTCGCCTTTTTTTGTGAACGTTTTTGAACCGCCAAGACGCGGGGTGTTTTTGAAAATGGTTTCCCTTGACGTCTATGCGATTCAATCCTTACTCACACTCGGTTAGCAACTTTCTAAGCACGATTTAACAAACCGCCTTACGTTAAGCTAAGGAGAATGGCAAATGTGGTATGCAGGACAACGGGTGATTTGCACCAACGACCACTTTTCCGGCGCGATTTGGGATTGGACCTCCACCGTGCCGCGGGAAGGTGAAGTGTACACCATCGCGAACTTGGAGCACCTGCCGCAATGGAACACTCGCACGCCCATCCTGAGTTTCCTCCTACGGGAATTGCGCGTTGATGACAATGAAGCCGCCAGTGCCTACTTCTCCTCTTGGCGGTTTGAACCGGCGGAAAACAATCCCCCTTGGGCGGCCAACGCCCTCCACCTCCGCCGGTTCAGCTCCACCTAAAAGTCGCGAGGGCGGTCCACCTCCGTCCTCGCGGCTTGCCTTTCGGCAACTTTCGCGGCACACCTTTTTATGCTTTCGCAACATACGCACACGCTTGCCATACCCACACGCGGTCGGGATTTCACAGATATCACCAGCGAGGTGGAGTCATTGGTAGATGAAGCGGGCTTTACTGAGGGGCTGGCTACGACGCATCTTCAGCACACGAGCGCGTCGCTGTTGATTCAGGAGAACGCGGATCCCGCCGTCCGGCGGGACTTGGAGCGGTTCATGGTACGGGTGTGCCCGGATGGGGACCCGATGTTCGAACATGATTACGAGGGGCCTGATGACATGCCCGCGCACGTGCGCACCGCGCTCACCGCCGTCAACCTCTCCATCCCCATCACCAGCGGCCGCCTTGCACTCGGCACCTGGCAAGGGGTTTATCTCTGGGAACACCGGCACGCCGGCCATCACCGCAAAGTAACGGTGCATTTAATCGGGGAATAATTTTGAACCGCCTTGGCGGTTCAATTTATCTGGTCAAACAAACCACCACAGCACATCATTTGGCCTTACCTTATGATTATGCGCACATTACTTTTGTCCCTATTTACCGTCTCCACGCTCATGGCGGCGGATGCTTCCTCGGCGGCGGAACGGTTTGGGTTTCTGGGGCCGGAAATTTTTCCGGTCGGGCGTGGCATCGATAATCTCCGCCAAGCGGATCTCGATGGCGATGGGCGGCGGGATTTGGTTTTAGTTAATAATCCACGCAGCAAAATTACGCTGCTTTATAATCACACCGACGGCAAACCGGCGAAGGTCACAGACAACACCGCGAATGCGCTGCCACCTGATGCACGGTTTCGAATTGAATCCATCCCATCGGAGAAACGTATTTCCAGCTTGGTGGTGGCGGATTTGAATGGCGACAAAAAGCCGGACCTCGCCTACTATGGCGAACCGAAGGAATTGCTGGTGCAATACCGCGAGCCTAAAGGCTGGGGCGCGCCGAAGCGTTGGGCAGTACGCGACGGGCAGATCAGCGCCAACGCGCTGGGCACGGGCGATCTCAACGGCGATGGTCACACAGATTTGTTGTTGCTGGGGGAATCGAAATTATACGTGTTGTATCAGGACGCCAAGGGCGCGCTGAGCAAACCGGTGACCCACTCGCTGGCGGTCGGCGTGAAAGCGTTTCAGGTGGTGGATCTCGATGGCGACCGGCGCAGTGACTTGGCGTTGATGAATTGGCAGAGCGCCGCGCCGTTTCGGTTTCGATTGCAGGGCAAAGACGGGCAACTCGGACCGGAGCTGCAGTTTCGGATGCCCAAGCTGCGCAGCTTCCATGCGGAAGATTTGGACGCTGATGGCCGTGCGGAGTTGATTTCCATTGCCCAGCAATCTGGCCGCGTGAAGGTACATCATCTCGCCACGCACGCACCCGAAGCACTCGCAGGCGAACTCAAGCGCGGCCAGCTCGAACTGCTCGCCCTGCCCAAAACCACCAAGAGCAAGCGCGGACGTGCGTGGGCGGATGTGGATGGCGATGGCCGCACGGATTTGATTTATGCCGATCCAGAGGGAAGCCAGCTCGTGCTGCAAACGCAAACCGAGCGCGGCACATTTGCAAGCCCGCGCCGATTCCCCTGCCTCAGCGGCATCACGCAAATTGCAGTGTCGGATTGGAACGGCGATGGGCGGCCGGAAATTTTTGTACTCAGTGCCGATGAAAAACAAGCCGGCATCACGCGGCTGGAAAAGAATGGCAGAATGCCTTTCCCCGAACCAATTGACACCGATGAGCATCGTCCGCTCGCGCTCGCGGTGGGTGTACTCGAGCTCGGCAACAAACCGGCGCTGGCTTTGGTGGTGGAAAAGGATGGCTCCCGCCATCTCCAGTTGCATCAACCGGATGCAGCAATGATAACTCAGAAATTGAACAAAGCTTACAAAGCCAACCCGTCTATCGTGGCGTTTCACGATATGGATCAGGACGGGCAAAACGATTTATTGCTACTGGCACCGTTTGAAAAGATCAAGGTACTGGTGAATCGCGTGGACGCCGATTTTGAGGAGGTGGACGTGGCTCCTCCAGGTGGCACGCTAGACAAGCCGAATTTTAATACCGCAGATGTGGACGGTGACGGCAAGACGGAATTGCTTTTGGCGCAGCAGAATTTTTTGCGAGCGGTGAAACTGGAAAAACAAAAAGATAAATGGCGCCTGCGAGTGAAGGATCAAATCAACGGCGCAGGCACGGACTCGCGCCTGCGCACCGCCGTGGCACTGCCCGCAGGCGGTGGCCAAACCGCCCTGCTGTTGCTGGACACCGCTCGCAAGGAGCTGACCGTGTGCGAGCGCGACCGCACCGGCGTATGGCAACCGACGCAACATCTGACACTACCAACGGTCGATTTCACTGAAGCCCAAACACTCGCCCTCGGAAGCAAGACCGTCAACGCGCTGGCGTTCACCGGCGTGAATCAGGCGGCGTGGTTAGCGTTTACCGGCATCACTTGGAAACTGGAGGAACGTGCCAGCTACGAAACGCCGCTCAAGGATGCCGAGCTGCGCGATGTGGTGTGCGGCGATCTCACGGGAAATGGCCGGAAGGATTTTGTATTTCTGGAAACGTCCAAAAACCACCTAGACCTCGCTGCGTGGGATGCCCCGGGCAAAGTGCTGCCGGCGTTGCGCTGGCGGGTTTTTGAGCAACGCTCCTTCCGCGGCCGTAGTGGGGGAGTGGAACCGCGCGAAGCGGTGATTGCGGATTTCGATGGTGATAAACGCAATGACCTCGCGGTGCTGGTGCACGATCGGGTGCTGTTGTACACGCAGGAGGAGTGACGGGTTTGTATTGAACCGCCAAGGCGCAAAAGACGCCAATATTTTTAAAATGTTTCCCCTTGGTGGTTTACAAAAAAGGCCGCCCTGCAATGCAGCGCGGCCTAAGAATTTTTCAAAAACCACCCTACTTCAACGTCGGAGGCGTAGGGGAGAAGGTGCGAAACCGTATACCCGCCTCGTTGACTTCAACTCCACTCACGGTGATGTGCAGGTACTTCTTGATTTTGGCGAAGTCCGGCAGCAACTTGAAATCGAGCCAATCGCTGAAGTCCGGCGCCACGGGCAGTCCAGTGTCGGGATCAATTTCCTGATCGGGGCCGATGGGTAGGTTGTCCAGCGTTTGTTCAATGACGTTCGGATTGTTTTTCAACATCTTGAAAAAGGGACCGAGGAAGTGCTGCTGGTTTTCGTAGGCGAAGGCGCCTTTCATCCCGCCCACTTTGGCGGCAGCTTTTTTCAACGCAGCGGATTTGGCCAGTGGCTGGGCGTCTTTGCCGGGGCCGCGCAGGTGATCTTCGATGGCTTTAGCGGAGGAGGAGAGAATGAGGTATCCGCCTGCGATGCTTAGGTGCAGGCCGGTGTCGCCACCTTCACCGACGATGTCATATGAATGAATGGTGCGGCCGAGGAACTCGCGTGACTCGGCGGGGACAGGGACGGCAAGCTTTATGATCGTCTGCAACGCGCCGAGCGTGACGGCGGGTTTGCGTGATTTGAACATAAACAGAGTTGATGAACTGATGAGATCCTCCAAGTCGTTGCCGGCATCCGGTCGGGCCATTTCCATCATAATGAAATCATCGCCGAGGGTATCGATAATCTGCTCCTTGAAGCTGAAGTTGGGATCGTTCTGCTGAGCAAACCCGTCCAGTGCACCCAGCGCAATCGGAGCGGCGGGGGAAATCTCGGCGAGCATTCCGGTAAAAACTTTCCACGCGGCCTGACCGTTGCGGCGAAAGCGCGCGAAACTGGTGACATTCGCGCCCACAAAGGGCGGCGGATCGGCGGCCTCAACGTCTGGCGCCAAGAGCTCGAGCAAGCCGCGGCGGCCGGCTTCGGGAACATCGACAAAAAGATCGACCAATTCGCCGTCCTTATCCTGATGAGCGGAAAAGCTCATAGAGCGCAAACCTTTTAGGCCGAGCGCGGTGATCACGCCGTCCACGGTGGGTTCGCCAAAGGCGGGCTCCGCGTCGGGGTCTTCAAATGCTTCGGCAGCCTCGAGCCCCTTCTCCACCACAACGGCAAAGTCCAGCCATCCGTAAGCGAGGGCATTCTTAAACTGAGCCCGATGGCGCGCGGCGAAGCCGGGAACCTCGGCGAGCGACTTGCCGCCTGCGCCCTGGTGCAACGCCACGATCTGCTCGTGCAGTTGCTCGTGGTTGGTCACGATAAACAACGAACCAGCTTGGCCAATGTAAACGGACATGCCATCGAGTTCGTCGTTGGGGGGCGTGATGGAAATGGCATCCGTGCCGCGAATGCGATGGCGTTTGTGAGGCACTTCATTTTCCACCAGCGTTTCACGGAGCTTACCGATTTTTTTGGACAACCCGTCAGATTTTTTGCCAGCATCGACTAACAAATACATTCCGGGCTTTTGCTCGCCAGGGATGAGCGTGAGGCCCACGGTGGCCTGACCCTGCGCAAGGTTCCAGTATTCGGAGAACTTGAAATTCGCTTTTTCCTCAACTTCAGCGAGCACTCTATCGCGGAACGCATTCTCGAGCTTGCCGGAAAAAGCGGCCATCTCTTTGTCGTTCCACATACGAACCATTGGAGTGCGGCTCCACGCGGAACGCGCGGCGTTCATATCCGGTACGCTGGCCACAGCAAAGGTGGTGGGCGGTAGGATTGTTTCAGGAGCAGTGGCACGGCCAAAAACGGTCAGCAATATCAGGATGGGTACAAACAGAATACGGTTTTTCATTATGGTCTGTGTTTACGTTATTTTTTAAAAAAAGTTACAATTACGGTGCCGCGGAAGTTTTGCGCGGCTTGCGCGGGGGCGGCAGATAGCGGTAAGCGTTACTCGGATTATCATTATCATAGGCGTACGCATCGCGATTTTCGAGGAAATGCATCACCCGATCAACCGGAATGGCGAAGCCGAGATTTTCGCCGCTGGAGATTTTCATATTGGTGACGCCCACTACCTCGCCGCGCAGATTAAAGAGCGGTCCGCCACTGTTGCCGGGGTTGATGGGCGTAGACGTCTGAAGATAAAGCGCTCCTTCCATCTGGCGTTTGCGCGTGCTCACGATGCCCTCAGTTACCGTACGCTCGAGGCCTAACGGGCTGCCGATGGCGAACACGCGTTCGCCCACTTCCAGTTGCGCGGGATCGGCGGCCAACGGCACGGGGTAAAATTTCGGTACGTCCTTGTCGCCGATGTGCAGCAACGCCAAATCGGCGAACTTGTTCATCGCCACAATGCGCACCTTGCGATAAGTCTTGCGCTCGAGCTGTCCATCGCGTTGGTGATACACCTCCACCGAAATACGCGTCTCGCCTTCGATGACGTGGAAATTCGTGATGAGATGGCCATCCTCCCGGATAATAAATCCGGAGCCCAATCCGCCCGGCGTTTTCACTTGAACGACCGAAACCCCGAGCGTCTCCATCAACTGCTTCACCGGTCGCAATGGCGGCGGCTTGACGGCCACGGTGTAGAGGCCCTTCGCCTTAGCCACGGTTTGAGCAACCGGCGCACCGATGCGCTCGATGCGCTGCACTTCGGCGCGATTGAGCGTGAGGACTGTGTACCCGATGTCCACCACCAGCACTTCCTCTTTCTCGGCCAGTAATTTACCTTCAATCACCGCACCGCCTTTGAGGTGCAATTTATCAGCTTGCGCCAACATCGCAGCACAGCATAAAACCTGTGCAACTTGGAAAAAACGTGGCATACAGAAAACTTTATCAAAACCGCCGCCCAAAGCAAGCCGCGACTGGGATTTGAGGCGTTTATGTGCTACCGGAACATTAGCACAACTGTTTTTTGGCAGCGGCAAATTCGGTGGGGGTGTTGAGGTTTTGCAATTGCGAGGCCTCGGAAGCAAGCACTCGAATGCGCCGCGCCCGCAGCCGTATGGCGAGCCTTTGCAACGAGCGTTGGTCCGTTGCCAGTTGCGCCTCCACCTTTGGCAGCACAGCGGGTGACAGCATGAAGGGAAACCCCACCATGCCTTTGAGCGACGCAAATGCCGCCTCCGCTTCCACTGCCAAAACTCGCCGCGTGAGTTCCGCGCTCAGAAACGGCATATCACATCCGAGAAACAAAATCTTCCCCCTAGGCGCCCGCGCACGCCGCAACGCCGCAACCACGCCGCCCAGCGGGCCTTGGCCAGGTGTGTCGTCATGGGATTGCACGCGGCAAGGTAAGTCCAGCTCCGCCGCCAACGCACGTGCGTGGCCCAACAGTGTGCGCCGCCCCAGCCGCAGCTGCGCCTTGGCGCAGCCCATTCGGGTGCTTCCGCCGCCGGCGAGGATCACGCACTCGCATTCGGCTATTCCGATAACTGAATTTTTCTTCAAAAAACTATTGCCTTTGCTGGGGCATCTGCTAATTTCCCCGCCCTTTTCCGTGGGTTTCCCGCGGAAGAACCATGGCCTGAAACGTCCGACTTTGAGTGAAGTTGGCGGCCACAATAACACTAAACGAAATCCCATTTCCGCGGGATGGCCCACAAGGTCTTTAACAAAGGAATAAGTATGATTAGCATTGGCATCAAGGAATTACTCGAGGCGGGAGTCCATTTCGGACACCAAACACGGCGATGGAACCCCGGAATGAAGCCCTATATTTTCCGGGCGCAAAACGGCATCCACGTCATTAACCTCGATAAAACACTCGAACTGCTCAACGTCGCCTGCGATTTTATGGCCACCCAAGTGCGCAGCGGCGGCAAGGTGCTGTTTGTTGGCACCAAAAAACAGGCACAGTCCGCCATTCGTGACGTTGCCGAAGCTACCGGCCAGCCGTGCATTACCGAGCGTTGGCTCGGCGGCACCCTCACCAATCTCAAAACCGTCAAGCAATCCCTCAAGAAGCTCAACCACATTGAGACGATGGAAGAGGACGGCAGCATCACCGGCTACGTCAAACAGGAACAAGCCCGCTTCCGCCGCCAAAAGGCGCGCCTCATCAAAAACCTCGGCGGCATCCGCCATATGGAAGGCTTGCCGGACGCCATTTTCATTATCGATCTCAAGCGCGAACATAACGCCGTGGCCGAAGCCCGGAAATTAAAAATCCCAATCGTCGCCATCGTGGATACCAACTGCGATCCTGAGGTTGTAGATTACCCCATCCCCGGCAACGACGACGCCATTCGATCCGTAAAACTCTTTCTCGACGTCGCCACGGAAGTGATCGTCGAAGCCCGCGCCGAACGCCTTGCCAAGACCGAC
>JAOLZA010000019.1 GCA_028343615.1 Verrucomicrobiota bacterium | reverse complement strand
GCCAAAACGGCTGTGCCCAATGGTTTGAGAAACGGGGTACGCATAGCGGCCCCATCAAAGCGGATTGACAGCGAGAGGCGAGCCTTTTTTCTATATTTTGTGTTTTGGCGTGACAAATCTGTCGACTCCCCGCAGGTTGCGCCTTATGGACGATTCAATTGATGAAGTAGCAGTGATCAGCACTGGTCAGGGTGAAATGGTGGTGGAACTTTGGGACGATGTAGCACCGGGCACGGTGGCGAATTTTAAGAAACTCGCCAACAAATCGTTTTATGACGGCACCTGTTTCCACCGCATCGTGAAGGGCTTTATGATTCAGGGCGGCGATCCGAACACCAAGGATCCCGCGCTGGAAGACGACTGGGGCACGGGCAATCCGGGCTACAAAATTGATGCTGAATTTAGCGATCGTCCGCACGTGAAGGGCGTCATTTCGATGGCGCGTTCCAGCGATCCCAATTCCGCCGGCAGCCAGTTTTTTATCTGCCTCAAGGCCGCCAGTTTTTTGGATGGCGAATACACGTGCTTCGGCGAGGTTATCAAAGGCATGGACGTGCTCGAAACGCTCGGCGATGTACCGTGTGGCGGTGGTGGCGAAGGCAGCCGCCCCGAAGAACGGCAGGACGTGATGTCCATCACCATCGTGTCGCGCGAAGACGCAGGTGTGGAATGACCGACGCCGAACAAGCCACTCTCGAACAAGCGCTACAACAACTCGGCGTGCCTACCGCCAAAGCTCCCCCGATGGCCACTCAACTCGACAAGCGTGCCCATCAACTTACCGCGAAAGGTGACCACACTTACGAACAAGCGCTCATCCATTTATTGCAGCTTATGAAAACTGCACACGAGGAACGCAACAAACAAGGTGACTGACAAAATTCGTAAATGGGAAAAGCGCGGCAGCCTACCGCTGAGTGACCATCGTATTTTTAAACTGCGCGAAGATACCGTCGTCAACCCGCGCACCGGTAATGAACGTAAAATGGTGGTTCTTGAGTGCCCGGACTGGGTCAACATCATCGCCCTCACACCTGAACGCAAGGTGGTGATGGTGGAGCAATACCGCCAAGGCAGCGAAACGGTGGAGTTGGAAATCCCCGGCGGAATGATGGACCCCCACGAGACTGATCCCGTGGTAACGGCGTTGCGAGAGTTGCGGGAGGAAACCGGCTACACTGGCGACAACGCCAGCGCACGCAAAATCGGCGAATGCCTCGCCAACCCCGCCATCATGAACAACCACGTCCACACCATCCTCGTGGGAAACTGTCATCACACCCACGAGCTGCAAATGGACGCCGGTGAAGATTTACTGACCCGTCTCGTGCCCATCGAAGACTTACCTCGCCTCGTGAAGGAAAATAAAATCCGTCACTCAGTGATTTTAGCGGCGTTGCATTACTTCGCGATGGAGGAATAATTGAAGATTACCTGTTCCTCGCCGCTTCCTTTTTCTCTTCTAAATCTGATTCCAACGTTTTCTTGTCAGAGGTCAACTCACGTTGTAATTGCTCGAGTGCTTCAAAATCGCCCCCCGCCTCGGCTTCGGCGATTTTGCCGGCGAGGAATACTTCGCGCTCGGCAAGTTTGGATTGGTAAAGATTATCCAGCTCTGCCAGTTCGGCTTTGAGTTCGTCACTGATTTTTTGGACGGGCGATTCTTTGTCCAGTTTTTCCATTGCCAGTTCGTATGCGCTTTTCATTTTAGTCCTTATTTTTCTTCCACGGTTGTTCGGGGAACTTGGTGGGCAGTTTAATATTCTCCAGCTTAGGCTCCGCCATTTTCAAATCGCCACCGCCTTCTGCCGTCGCCGTTGCCTCGGGGTCTGCTTTCCAGCCGGCGATCTTGGCCTGCAACCCGTGGTGTTCGGCGGTTTCTTTGTTGCCGCTCTTCATATAAGCAAGCGAAAGATTAGTGTGCACGCGCTGTTCATTAGTGTTGATGGCCTCAGCTTTGTGGCCTTCCTCGATGGCGGCTGCGTAGTTTTCCTGTCGATAAAACGCCATCCCCAGCGATAGCCGCGCCTCAAAATGCTCCGGCTCCACTACTAAAACCGCCTCAAACCCCGCCACCGCCGCGGCATAATCGCCCGTTGTATAGGCAAACACAGCGTCATCAAATTGGATTTGCAGATTCTTAGCCATTCGTCAGCCCGCAAGTGTGGGCGGAGCCTTTGATGGGAGCAAGACAGGAGTACCGATTTCGACGATATGAATGACTTTGAGTATTCTAACACTCCCCCTAGTTTCCCCGAGCCTTGGCGTGCAAAAAAACCACGTATTTTATGAATATCATTTGACAGGTTGCTTGATGATGATAGTTTCCCGCATCCCTTTGCAGGGAAGCCGGTGGCGCATGACCTAGTGGTAACTGCCGGCAATTTTATCCACACATTCAATGAGCGACAGTCCCGCGACCAAAGAGGTCGTTAGTGAGAGCCCAAAGGTCTCGAAAGTAACCGAGGCCGTCATCCGCATTGCCGGCAACTCGCAGGACGGCATCCAGTCCATTGGCGGTTTTCTCGCCCAATTGGCGGGCCGAAGCGAGCAGGAGGTGATGACGTTTATGACCATTCCCGCCACCATCTCGGGCGGGCCATCGATTTTTCAGGTGCGCATTGGATCCGGCGAGGTGCTCACTTCCGGCGATGACGCGGATGTGCTGATGCCCTTCTACCAGCACAGCTATGAGAACCACATTGGTTTTCTAAAAGAAGGCGGCATCGTTTTGTACGATAGCAGCCACGTGGAGCCGGACCCGGAGTTGTTACAAAAATACCGCCACATCGGCTGCCCCATCGCGGAGCGGACGGTGGAGGCCATCGGCGGCACGGCTAAGGATAAGGGTAAAAACATTTTCGCGCTCGGGCTCGTAGCACGGATGTTCGATCTCGATGCCGCCAAGCTCGAAGGGCTCATCGCCGAACGCTTCAAAGGCAAGGCCAGCAGTATCACCACCACCGCGCTCACAGCGTTTCACGCAGGCTATGGTTATCCCCTCACCACGCTGGAGGAAATTTACGCGTTTGAGGAACCCAAGGCGCGTGATGCCGACCAAGTCGTTTGCAACGGCAACGACGCGCTCGGCTACGGTATCCTCGCCGCCGGCGTGCGTTTCGGCGCGGGCTATCCCATCACGCCGTGGTCGGATATCATGGAACTACTCCGCCGCGAGCTGCCCAAATACGATGGAATTTTTGTGCAGTGCGAAGATGAAATCGCCGCCGTCTCGATGGCCATTGGCTCCAGCTGGGGTGGACGCGTGGCTGTCACAGGATCTTCCGGCCCCGGCATTTCGCTCAAGGGCGAAGCAATCGGCTGGGCGGTAATGGCGGAAATTCCGCTTATCGTCATCGATGTCCAACGCGGAGGGCCCTCCACCGGCATGCCCACTAATGTGGAGCAAAGCGATCTCAACATCGCCTGCTTCGGCGGCCACGGCGATTCGCCGCGCGTGGTCATCGCGCCGGCCAGTGTGGAGGATTGTTTTTACACCGCCATCGAGGCCGTTAACATCGCGCGTAAATACAGCACACCGGTCATCATTCTTACTGACCAAGCCATCGCCACGCGGATCGAGGCATTCGCAATGCCGAAGTTGAAGGAGCTGTGTCAGGACATTTCGCCCGACCTCACCCCACGCGATGTGCACAAGCCTTACGATCTCTCCGCGCCCGACGGCATCACGCAGCACGCCCCGCCCGGCACTCACATAAGGAGCGGCAAATATCCAGTCGTCACCGGCCTCGAACACGACGAAATGGGGCACCCCAGCGGTTCCCCCAAAATGCATATGGATATGACCGCCAAACGCCGAAGCAAACTACAGGCGCTCGGTCGCGATCTGGAATTGCCCGAAGTGTTCGGCCCCGAGGAAGGCAACGTACTGCTCATCGGCTGGGGCAGCACCCAAGGCAGCCTGCGCGAAGCCACCGAGCAAGCGCGCAAAGCCGGCGATAGTATTTCCTGCCTCACGATGCGCCACATCCATCCGATGCCCGAAGGATTGGAAAATATTCTCGACGGCTTCAATCACGTGTTCGTCGTGGAAAACAACGACGAAGGCCTCTACGGCTACGGCCAACTTTGCGGCCTGATGCGCGCCAAATTTGCCAACCCAAAAATCGTGGGCATCAACAAAACCGACGGCCTCACCTGGCGTGTCAAAGACGTGCTCGCCCACGTGCAATCAAAACTCGGAGAATTGAAAAGCTAATTCACACCATGAGCGCCACTGCAGAAATCACCCGCGAACCGCTGAAGAAAAAAGATCTTGCCGCCGACCACCCCACGTGGTGTCCCGGTTGCGGCGATTTCTCCGTGCTCGCACTCTACTTCAAGCTCATCCAAAACCGTGGTATCCATCACGAGAAAATCGCCACTGTCGCCGGCATCGGTTGCAGTAGCCGCTTCCCCTACTTCGTGCAAGGCCACGGCGTCCACTTCATCCACGGCCGCGCCCTGCCCTTTGCCACTGGCATCGCGATGAGCCGGCAGGACCTCGATCTCTTTGTCTTTGGCGGCGACGGCGATGCCTTCTCCATTGGCGGAAACCATTTTACCCATTGCGCCCGCAAAAACGTCAACCTCACCTATGTGGTGATGGATAACTCCGTGTACGGGCTAACTAAAAAACAAACCTCCCCCACTTCGCCAATCGGTTTCAAAAGCAAAACCGATATGTGGGGCGCAGTCGATCAACCCATCAACCCCCTTAAACAAGCCATCGCCGGCGGTGCTACCTTCGTTGCCCGCACCACCCACACCAACCCCAAGCACCTCCTCGCCATGATGGAAGCCGCGATGGACCACAACGGTTTCGGCTTCATCGAATGCCTAAGCGAATGCACTGAATTTTATAACGGCGCCTTCGACGCCAGCAACCCCCGCAAAGGCGGTGAATTCCTCGAAGTCCCCGAAGACCACGATCCCACTAACGAAACCGAAGCCTACGACCTAGCCGGACAACCCTTCCCCGGACACTTCGGAATCGTCTACCAAGTCGACCGGCCCTCCAAACAAGACCGCGAAAAAACCATCAACGCGAAATTTATGGAGAAAACCAAAGACTTAGAGGCCCACCAAATCCTCCAACAAAACTTCGACAAAATGAAGTAGCACGGTAGGGACGCACAGCAGCGTGTATCTACCAGGGTAGGGGCAAGTTCTACCTTGCCCCATTTTTTTCAAAATCGCCAAGAGGAGCCACTCTTTCAAAAATCTCAGCGTCTTTGAACCTTGGTAGTTCAAATTTGATAAAACGTTACGCCGAGAATGATGCAGACGACTGCACCAGCCAGTACATCGTCCATGATTACGCCCCAGCCGTTGGGGAGTTTTTGGATGGTGTCAATGGGGCCGGGTTTCCAGATGTCGAAAAGGCGGAAGAGGCCAAAGGCGGCGAAGGCCCACGCGCCCCAGTTTGGGATTTCCGTTACGGCGATGAGGGTGGGTTGACTGGGCCCAGCGAATTCCATATAGGCGAAGATGCCGAGGAAGCAGATGGGAATTGCGATGATTTCATCAAGCACAACGCTAGTGGGATCTTTTTCGCCGAGGATGCATTCGGCGTGTTCGCAGATGCGGGCGGTGATGGGGATCAACAAAATGCATCCAGCGAGGTAAGCCCAGAAATTGCCGGGCCAGAGGAGCAGCGCGGTGAGAGGGAAACCTCCGAGGGTACCGGCGGTACCGGGGGCTTTGGGCACACGACCGAGCCAAGTGCCTTGAGCGATCCAGAGGAGTAGGCGGTCCATATTTCTACATATCCTTTATATAGAGATCGCGATTGCTCCAAAGATAGTGCACGCCGGAAATGGCGGTGAGTGCCACGGCACCCCAAGTTGCGATGAAGGTGAACCAGATGCTCCATGGGCAGCCGGCAATTTGCCAACCGAAAAATTTCACCCACCCCTCGCCCCAACCGGGGTAGCTCACGAGGATAAGCATAGCGACGACGGCGACAAATTGGAAATTGGTTTTGCGTTTACCGATGTTCTCGGCGGGAAGGACGACTTGTTTGTTGGCGGCGAGCAATCTCAGGCCGGTAATGGCGAGTTCGCGCGCGACGATTACGATTACCATCCACGCGGGGATGAGCGAGTGGTCGCCAATGCCAGGCGCGGCAATGGCTTCTGGAAAATGATAACCAGTGATGTCGGTTTCGGGGTTCATTTTCATCCCAACGAGCAAAATGAATCCGGCGGTAACGAGAATTTTATCGGCCAGTGGATCCATCAGTGCGCCGAAGTCTGACTGTAAATTGCGCCGGCGAGCGATGATGCCATCGGCGATGTCGGTCATGCCACCGATGAAAAATAAGAGCGCGGCCCACGAAGTGTTATATGGCAACGTGTCCCAAAGCACGATGATGACGAAAATAAGCGTGATGAAAAACCGCGAGGTGGTGAGTTTGTTGGGGAGATTCATCGCGTCCGTTTACATCCGCTCTGCAATCAAATCGTAATCCGTGTAACCCACCACCCGCACCCAAGAAAAATCGCCCAGCGGAAGTTCGCCTTTCACGTATACGCGGCCGTCGATGTCCGGAGCGTCGGCTTCGCCACGGGTGAGGGTATATTGGGCAGCATCGAGTTTCGGGCTTTTGCGGGCATTGTCCCGCATATGGCCGTGTTCCCACGAGCGGATGTCCGCGCCTTTGAGGTCGGCATCGGTGGCGAGGCGTTCGGCGAGCACGTTGAGCTTGGTGCCGACTTTGGCTTTGCCGCGTGTCCGGGAAATCTTTTTCTGCTCGGCCATCGCTGCGGCGCAGCGTTCTTTTTTGACCGCATCTGGGATTTGCCCGCGCATCCCACCCGCGCGTGTACCGTCTTCTTTGGAATAAGCAAACACGCCGAGCCGTTCAAATTTTGTCTCGCGGATAAACTCCAGCAACGCCTCAAAACGCTTTTCAGTTTCACCAGGAAACCCAACAATAAACGTGGTGCGCAGGGCAATGCCGGGAATGCCATCGCGAATACGACTGATGAGATCTCGGATGTATTGGCCATCGGTCTCACGGCGCATTCGCTCGAGCATTACGTCGTGGATGTGCTGCAGCGGAATGTCCACGTAACGAGCAACCTTCGGGCAATCGGCGATGGTTTGGATGAGTTCATCGGTCCAGTGCGCGGGGTGGGTGTAAAGCAGGCGAATCCAAAAATCGCCTTGCAGCTTATCAAGTGCGTGAAGCAGCGTGCTGAGGTTCGCACCATCGGCGGGAAGGTCGGCATTGGCGCGCGCGAAATTTTCTGGTGACGAAATAGTACGGCGATGGCCGGGGCGAAGGTCCATTCCGTAATAAGTGGAGTCCTGCGAAATGAGGTTCAGCTCTTTCACGCCTTGATCAATGAGCTGCTGCGCCTCGGCGATAAGGTCGGCTTGCGGACGGCTGCGATGACTGCCGCGCATTCGCGGGATGATGCAAAAACTGCACGGATGATTGCAGCCCTCGGCGATTTTAACATACGCCATATGACGCGGTGTGAGGCGGAAGCGCGGGGTTTCCACATCAGGAACGTACTCTGGGCGTGAATGAATTTCGCTGATGGGCGCAGGCGCTTTTTTGCGCGCGCGCTTGGGGGCACCCCTGGACGGTTGCTCAGCGCGATGGTCGATGGCTTCGCGCACGATGCGGGAGATATCAGCGATTTGGTCCACACCCATAAAGGCATCCACCTCGGGCATCAGCTTGGGAAGTTGCTTGCGGAAACGTTGTGAGAGACAGCCGGAAACAATGAGAGCCTGGCCGGGGCGTTTGGCTTCGCGGTATTCGGCAGATTCGAGAATGGTGTTCACGCTTTCCTCCTGCGCGGTGTCGATGAAGGAACAGGTGTTGACAATCAACGCGTCAGCTTCGGCGGGTTCATTTGTAATCTCAAGCCCATCTGCCATAAGCGAGCCAAGCATCACTTCGGCATCGACAAGATTTTTCGCACAACCCAGCGAGATCAACCCCACGCGGGTGGGGGCAGCAACGGCATTACGTTGGGACGAGCGGGTCACGGGCCCAGACAGCCTAGTGATTCCGAAAATAAAATCAAGAGTCGGAATCAAGCGGAAGCAAATCGGCATCGGAAGCGGCATCGGGCGCGTAAAGGCCAGTGCCTATGTTTTCCAAATGATCGGTGCTGTCGAACTCGCGTTTCCATTTAACGCCATAAAAAACGCCGGCGGCTAGAGTCACAAACGCGAACACCGGCAGCACGAGTCGCCAGTTCACACGCGAAAAGGCAAGCATAATGGCGTCGAGAATGCCGGCACGTAATGCGGCGTTGCTGCCATCAGGCTGGAGACCCGAAGCTGGGCCCATTTCGGAATCAAGCTGGGTAAGCAGTGCCTCGGTGTCCAGCTTCAGCATATTCGAGTAACTGCGCACAAAGCCGCGCACATACGCCGGCGCGGCAAACTCCTCAAAGCGGCCACCCTCCAGAGCCTGTACTTGGTCGGTCTTGAGCTGGGTCGTCTCCACCACCTCCGGCAGCGCCAAGCCTTTTGCTTCGCGTGCGTGTCTGAGTTGTTCGGCCACGGTTGGCACGCGGCCAATCTAGCCCTGACCAAGCGGCTTGTGGACAAAAAGTTATCCCAAAGACATTGTGGACATTGAGGGAACTCAATCTGGGTTTTTTGGACCGACAAGGCTCGCAGATGCCAAGATTTTTAAGAAATGATTTTCTTTGTGCCTTAGTGGTTCAGCCCTATTCCTTGCCCGCAACATTTACAATGTCCGCGACTTCCGATAGGTTTCGCCGCCACATGGGCAAGGCAACCCTTCACGCGCTAGGTACGGGCGATGGCTGGGCCGGCGATTCTCGCGGGCGTTCGGCATTCGTTTACGGGCTGGGCGGTCGCACGTTACTGGTCGATTGTGGAGAACCGGTAAGCAGCCGCTTGCGTGCAGCTGGTATTGCGCCCGATGATCTCGATGGCATCCTGCTAACCCATCTGCACTGCGATCACATCGGCGGGTTTTTTATGCTAATGCAAGGTTTTTGGTTAGAAAACCGCACCCGGGATTTAACCGTGCATATGCCCGCCGAAGGCCTCGAGCCCGTGCGCCGAATGCTGGATGCTGCGTTTATTTTCCGCGAACTGATGCCTGGTGAGCTCGACTTCGCCCCGATCACAGCCAGCGAGCCATTGCAAATCGGCCCAGTAAAAATCACTCCGCACCCCACCACGCACCTCGAAACTTTGCGTGAACATTTTCAGGAAAAATATCCACAAGGCTTCGAGGCCTTCAGCTTTATTTTCGAAACCGAAGATACCCGAATCGCCCACAGCGGTGACATCGGCGGTGCGGCCGACCTAGAGCCTTTGCTCGATCAGCCGCTCGATCTTTTCTGCTGCGAACTCGCCCACGTGGAACCGGCTGAACTGTTCGACCTCCTCGCCGGCAAACCCATCGGCCACGTCTGCTTTACCCACCTCTCCCGTCAATACCGCGAAAACCTCGGAGTCCTGAAGGCCCAAGCCGCCGAGGCGTTAGGGGAGATGGGGGTGACGTTTTTGGAGGATGATCAGTTGGTTGAGTGTTGAGGAAAAGCCAATCAACCCTCATCCATCAATCGCGGCCAACGGCAGCTAACTACTCGACTGCCTCAGAATCAAATCCTTCTTGTGCCGTTCGTTGTCCGCGCGCATTCGAGTAGACATTTTTACAGCGAGGGCGGCGAGAAAGGGCGTGGCGATTTCGGGTTGTTGATCCACAAGGCGCTCGAATTCCTTAGCGTCGATCTTGAGCAGCACACCGTCGCTGTTGGCCATGATGTCGGCGCTACGTTTGCCGCGGTCAAAGAGTGAAATTTCACCAAACACTTCACCCGCCTTCAGCGTGGCGAGCAGGGTTTCCTTGCCGCCCACCATTTTGCGGACGCGTACCACGCCTTCGAGCAACACAAACATCGCGTTGCCCACGTCCCCTTCGTTCACAAGGATTTCGAACTTCGCAAACTTTTGCACTTCCATGCTTTGCGCGAAACGGCCTCGCTGTTGGTCAGACATTCCCTTAAAAATTCCCACGCCCTCCAGCGCGCCCACAGGAACTCCAGGTATGAGCGGGCTGTGCGCGATGGTGCCGGGCTTAATCAAGCCCGCCGCCTTTTCAAAAAAGAGACCCAGCTCCGGTAACTCGCCGGCACGCGCCCATTGCTCGGTGTCTTCCAGATAAATCCAAATGGCATCGGTAACCCGCGCCTCGCGGATCCATTGACTGAGCGTCGGGAAATCGATGGGGCCATAAACCACGTCATCCGCAGCCCACACCTTGTAAGTTCGATTCTTCGCCATCGCCATCACGGGTAAGTTACGCTGGCAACGTGTGAATGGGAAGGGGGATTTTGTGATTCCCTAAACCAATTCCGGCACGCCTTGCCCTTGGCCGTCAGCACCACGGCCGTCGAGGTCGATGAGGATTTCGCGAGGCTCGTGGCCTTGGGCCGGACCAACGATGCCGCGATCTTCAAGCTCGTCCATGATGCGCGCGGCGCGTGTGTAGCCGAGGCGCAGGCGGCGTTGCAGCTTGGAGACGCTGGCTTTTTGCTCGCTGCGGATCACCTCAATGCATTGCTCGATAAGGTCTTCGTCCTCGCCACTGACGGCCGAGCCGGCAAGTGCGGCAGGTTTGGAAAGTTGCTGCGTGATTTCCACCTCAAACGTCGGCTTCCCTTGGCCGGTGATGAAGCTGACGATTTGCTGCACTTCTTCGTCGGTGACGAGCGGTCCCTGCGCACGGGTGGGTTTAGGCGCGCCGGGCGGTTGATAAAGCATATCGCCCTTGCCCAAAAGCTTCTCCGCGCCCATTTCGTCGAGGATCACGCGGCTGTCGATTTTCGAAGCCACCTGAAACGCAATACGGCTTGGGATGTTGGCCTTGATCACGCCGGTGATGACTTTCACGCTCGGCCGCTGAGTGGCCACGATGCAATGGATGCCCGCGGCCCGGGCCATTTGGGTGATGCGCGCAATAGCATTCTCCACCTCGGCGGGAGCGGTGAGCATGAGGTCAGCCAGCTCGTCGATGACTACCACGATGTAACTGAGGCGGTCGGGGATTTCGATTTCCTCATCGCGAGGCACAACAATTTCCTCATCAATTTCCACGGCGAACCCTTCGGAACTGCCGCGCTCGCCGTCAAAGAGTGACATCTGTGGCTCCGGCTCAGCGGGCGGTTTGTCGCGCCTGCGTTGGTTAAAGGAATGGATATTCTTCACATTTTCCTTCGCAAAAATTTTGTAGCGCTTTTCCATTTCCGAAACCACCCAGCGCAGGGCGAGGGTAACTTTTTTTGGATCAGTCACCACCGGCATCGCGAGATGTGGCAGGGTGTTATACATTTGCAGCTCTACCACTTTCGGGTCGATCATTACTAATCGCAACTCATCCGGTGAAAATTTGTAAAGCAACGATGCAATGATGCCGTTCATACACACGCTCTTACCCGCACCGGTGGCACCGGCGATCAAAAGGTGAGGCATTTCGGCGAGGTCGGCCACGATAGGTTTGCCGTACACATCCTTGCCCAACGCCACAGGGACCTTAGCTCTGCTTTTCTTCCACTCATCACTCTCGAGCAAATCGCGCATAATGACTTTCGTCTTTATACGGTTGGGCACCTCGACGCCCACAGTACTCTTGCCAGGTACAGGGGCGAGAATGTTGATACGTTCCGCCTTCAATGCGGCAGTGATATTGTTGGTGTAGGTGGTGATTTTTTCCATCTTCACGCCCGGCGCGGGATGCAGCTCAAAGCGCGTGATGGTTGGACCTTTCGTGATGTCGCCCAACGCGACTTCCACGCCGAATTGTTTGAGCGTTTGCTGGATGGTAATCGCAGCGGCTTTCAGTTCGTCGGTGGAATCGGTGGGGCCTGCAATAAATTCGGGGGCCTGCAAATATTCGACCGGCGGCAGTTTGTAATTCTCAATGAGCGGCCCGCGCGCCACGGCGGTGGGCTTGGAGCGTTTGGATTGCCTTAGCCTGGCGGGGCCGGTACTGGAAATAGCGGGAGCAATGTGCACCGTCGGCTCGGTGTCGTCCTCCGAGTCACCGAGAATATCTTCCGCAGTGGCTACGGCATGGGCGATTTCCCCCTCTATGACCACCTCTGGATTTGCGGTGAGGTCTTCGTCCTCAAATACTGTTTCAGGCAATGCCTCCACGGCGACGGCGACGGTGTAAATTTCTGATTTTTGGGCGAGACCGTCCAGCACGAACTCGCCCAACAGCCGTACTTCGTATTGGGGTTGGCTGATGAGATCCTGCTGGATTTTCCCTGAAACTGCCACACCGCCGACCGGCGCGTATTCCTCTATTCGTGAGGCGATGTTCACGCCGTCACCAAGAATGTCGTTGCCCTCGCGCACCACATCGCCCTGATGGATACCGATGCGCAGCTTTAAATGCTCCTCCTCGCGCGTGGCTTGCTGAATTGCCAGCGCACATTCCACAGCGTTGAGCGAGCTGTCAAAACTAAGTAACAACCCATCTCCCAGTTCCTTGAGCCATTCGCCTTCGAACTTTTTGACAATAGGCTTGAGCAGTTTACGCTGTTGTTTGATGAGCTTGAGCGCCGCCTTTTCATCGCGATTGGCGAGGGTGGAATAATCCACGATATCCGTGAACATAATTGCGGCCAGCTTGCGGCGCGGTTCCGTGAGCACTTCTCCATTCGCCGCCGTGCCTTTGGAGCGCACTTGCGGTTGGCTGAGATCGATGATGTTTGGCTCCTCGCGTATGACAGCCGTGGGCATCGCTTGGGCGGCAATGGCCAGTTCCTTTTGCAAATCCGCCACGCGCTGTTGGAGTTCCGCCTCGCGTTGATTCAGCTCAATCTCTTCGTTGGCCAGTGGTTGCGAACGATCCACTTTGCGCTGTTTCCATTTCTCACGCGCAGCCTGGACCCATTTCTTGAGTTGAAAATTCGTGAGATACAGCAGGCTCACCAAATACACCGCCAACAATAACACCGTAGCACCCGCCGTGCCCACGTGTTGGAAAATTCCCTTGTGTAGCAGCAACCCCACATAGCCGCCGGCGTCCACAGTGTTCAGGCTTTGCGCCAACCCGCCGAACAGCCCAGGATACAAGCTTAGCCCAGAAGCCCCCGCCAGCACCAATGCCACCGCCCACGGCCAGCGCTTGCGCAAGCCGTCGAGTTTATCCGTGAAAAATGCGAGAGAGAAAATTAGTGTCAACGGCGGCAACAAATACGCCGTCACACCCAGCGTCATAAAGCACCCCTGCGCCAGCCATGCCCCAAGCGTGCCTACGAGATTGTGCAGGGGGTCATTGACGTTTGTGCCGTTAAGCGACAGATCGCCTTTATCAAAGGAAAACAGCGCCAACAAAAACAACACAGCCAGAGCAAGTAACCCAATGCCGAGCACTTCGTTGACACCTCCTTTGGAATCCGTTTTTAAGGGAGCCTCTTTGCGCGCCATCCGCCAAAAATTAGAACAGAAACTGATGTGTTTTACAAACTCAAACTGATGAAGAGAATAAGCCGAGAAGACGCAGAGGTGCCAAGAAAAACCATTTTTATAAAACTTAGTGTCTTGGCGGTTATTCTCGATTATTTTCCCAATCTTTAAGGCGTAAACGGTACCCAATGAGAATTGTATAAACAACCCGCACTTCGACATCGTCCAATTAAAGGCATTCTAACACTGTAAATATTGAATAAAAGTTTTATTTCCATAGTAGGGACATCTACTACGCGTCCTTACCAGAAATTCTTGAAGTCTTTGCGGTTCGAAAATTGTCTCACCTAGGTTTTCCTGCTAACGTCCGTCCAACCGTGGACAACCCTTTGCCGAATATTCCGAACCCGTGGAAGATCTTTCGCGAAGATATTGCACAGGTCATGAAGAAGGAAAGCCGCGCGGTGCTGCCGAAACAGTGGATGCGAGTGGCGCGATTTATCCTGCTGGCGTATCGCAAATTCGACGAAGAACGCTGCTTTATGCGCGCGGCGGCGCTGTCGTTTAACTCGCTTCTGGCACTGATCCCCGTGCTGGCGCTGGCCACGGTGCTCACCGGTTGGCTGATGGATGAATCACCCGTCGGGAGTGCGGCCGATACAAATGCGCCGGTGCAGCAGTTTGTGGGAAAAATCATCGTTAGTGTGTTACCGGCCAAACACGAGGATCCAGTTAAGGAAAAGAAGATCGCCGAGATCCGCGATGGCTTGCGCGATAATATTTCTGATTTCACAAATAACCTTGCTCAACAAGTAAGTTTCGACAAGACGGGGGTGCTCAGCGCGCTGGTGTTTGTGTATCTCGGCCTGATGGTGGTGATGCAATTGGAGGATACGTTTAATGATTTATGGGCCGTGCGCCGAAGTCGTGTGTGGTACGCACAGCTGCTGAAGTTTTCGCCAGGGTTGGTGCTTGGGCCCGGCGGTATCATTCTCGCCTTTGCGCTGGCCAACGCGGTACATTTCGAAAAAATAAGCGCGCACCTGCAATCGATGGGCACACTGGTGAATGTGCTCGTACCGCTGCTCTTCGCGATGGCGGGCCTCACATTTTTGTACAAGCTCATCCCAAACACTAGGGTTTCTTGGACTGCCGCTATTTGGGGCGGCGTGGTGGCCGGCATTTTGTGGCAGCTCAATCACCTCGCCAGCGCGTTGTATATTTCGCATGTGGTCGTGGAGAAAGGTTGGTACTCACAAACCTACGGCGGCAGCCTCGGCCTGCTGCCCGTGTTTATGTTGGCAGTATATTTTACGTGGCTCATTCTGTTGTACGGCGCGCTCGTGGCCGCGCGAGTGCAATACCACACCACACCGCTCAAGGAATCCGTGGAGGACAAGGATGCCGAACCGGAGAAACCCGAACCCGGCGAACGGGACTCGGATGAAACCGACGCAACGGATCATTCGAATGAAGCCAAAAAATAATCCACTGCGTATAGCTCAACTGGTATTCGTGCTGACCGCCGCCGTGTGGCTAGGCGGCGCTGTATTCTTCACATTCGTGGCCGGGCCAATGTTCTTCGCACCGGAACTGGCCGAAGCACTCCCCAAACCGCGCGACGGCCTCGTGGCACAGGAACTCATCCACCGCTTCACCGCCTTCCAACTTTCGCTCGCAACCATCGCCGCACTGGCCTTGCTGGCAGGTTGGCGACTAGACGGCGGCAAACTTCCCCGCGCACGGGGATTGCTGTTGATGGGGTTGGTGGCACTAATTGTGTTCGGATTAATTTATATCACTCCACGCTTGGAGTGGCTGCATCAGCTGAAGTACCCTGATTATTTTAAAATCGGAACCACTCCCGAACAAACGGCCTACGCCAACAAATCCTTCGGCCCACTACACGGCATTTCGCAAGTGGGAAATTTGTTGGTGCTATTCGGATTAGTCGCCCAACTAGTGCTGGCGTGGAAAGCAGCAGTGAGACGAGAAGAAAAGCGCAACACAGTGTAGCCTGGGCTACAGCACCGCCGGTTCCACCACGTCGGCATCGTTCCATAGTCCTTCGAGGTCGTATTCATCACGGACAGATTGGAGCATCACATGCACAATTACGTCGTAATAATCCAGTACGACCCATTGATTGCGACGATCGCCCTCGGGTTTGGCCGAGGGCACGGCGTGATCCTTTTGGAGGCGGCCGGCGATATCTGTCCAAATAGCGCGCACGTGTGGCTCGCTGTTGCCGGTGGCGATCACAAAATAATCCGTGACCGTCGACACCTCGCGCACATCGAGCACGAGCAATCCCTCCGCCTTTTTATCGTCAGCGTATTTGCGGCACGCCAGAGCCAATGCTTGTCCTTCCATATTTCCCTTAATAACAATGCTTCACATTCAGTGCAGCCGCAACCGCAGGCGGCACAAAATTTTCAATCGATTCCCCGGCGCGCAAACGTTTGCGCAAATCACTGGCGGAAATGGCCGCCGGTTTTCCGCGCAACACCGTGCCGCGAAAGGATAGCGGGAACTCTGCCACCTCAGTTTCCAATTCACCGGGACGGGGCACTACCACAAAAGTGACCGCGTCCGCAAGCGCTGCCGCTTCGCGCCATTCG
Organism: Verrucomicrobiota bacterium; assembly: GCA_028343615.1. Classification (GTDB taxonomy): domain Bacteria; phylum Verrucomicrobiota; class Verrucomicrobiia; order Limisphaerales; family UBA1100; genus JACNJL01. The sequence goes on along the minus strand of JAOLZA010000019.1, from coordinate 25,974 downwards.
GGCAGTGTGGGCACATGATCCGCACCAATGAGATAAAACAACTCCGACCCCGGGAAGCGCGCCGCATAATCGCGCACCGTGTCGATGGTGTACGAAACGCCCGCGCGCTCGATTTCCTGCGCATCAATTTCACAACGCGGCTCATCCCCAAACGCCAACCGCAACCACGCCAACCGATCCGCTCCGGGCGCGGGCGATTGCTCCGGCTTGAATGGCGATTGCGCTGCGGGGATAATAAAAATACGATCCAACTCCACCTCCGCCAACGCCGTCCGCGCCACCATCGTGTGCCCGAGATGCACGGGATCGAATGAACCGCCAAAGAGACCAATGCGTTGCGCCGCCATGCTATGCCTTGGTGGAAGCAGATTCCGGTTGCTGATCCAACGCATTCTCCTCCAACACACCCTTGGCCTTGGGCCAGGCTAAAACCGCCTCGACAATCATCCAGACCTCCAACGCGAGCGTGGCCAGTGCGATGAAAATGAGCAGCCAATTCTGGCTTGCCCACCAACTGGATTCCGAGCCCACCGCCTTCCAGAAGAGTTGATACAACAACGCCCACGCCGGCAGGATGAGCATGAAAACCATCGGGATGACCATAAACCAAACCGGCAATTTGCGCCGCCACATCCAAAAGGTAATCACCAAAAAAGCCAGCCCAGCGAGCAACTGGTTCGTGGCGCCGAACAGCGGCCAGAGAATGAGGCCGCCCGTGCCGGCGTTGTCCAGCGACCACGGCTTGGGCGTCCCGTTCATCGAGGCCATCGCGCCGGCAATCACCACCGCGAACAAAGTCGCACCGTGTTTCGAGGCCAGTAGTGCCCAAATTCCGCCCACCGATTTTTTATCATCACCGGTCTGGCCCAGCGTGATGGCCAATTCCTGAATCACATAACGCTGCAGCCGACAGGCGGTGTCCAATGTGGTGGCGGCGAAGGAAGCCACCAACACGCCCATCAACGCCACCGCCACCGCGGCGCCCAAGCCCAATGACATCAGGAAATTTGCCGCGCCATCCACGAACGCGCCGACTTTTGCGGACAACCCCTTGGAACTGCTCCAGGATTGGTAGCGCGTATTCCACGCCGTTCGGCCGGTCATCACCACGGTCGCATCGTTGGCCGTGCCGTAATAGTGCAGCCCCATTACGGCAAATTCCCCGCCACCTTTTGGCCCCAACACACCGGCCGTTCCATTCGTTCCCGTCACGGCAAACTGCCCGTCGGCGCGCGGCGATACCTCCAATTTTTGACCATCAGCCAACTTCACGCTGGCGGGCAAGACCACGCCCTTCGCGTCCTTCGGAAAAACCAACTTGGCCCCCATCCCCAGCCCCGCGCAGCAGGCAAGGATAACCAGCGTGGCGAGAAACCCCTCGGTGAGCATCGAGCCGTAACCGACGAATTGGGCATCCTCTTCATTCTTGAGTTGCTTGCTGGAAGTGCCGGAGCTAACCAAGCAATGAAAGCCACTGATGGCGCCGCAGGCAATGGTGATAAAAAGAAACGGAATAATTAACGGCGCCTCGGCCGGATGAAAATCAACCATCGGCGCAACAAACTCAAGCGACTGCGCTCCAGTGCCAGGCGCGGGCACAGAGCCCTGACCGAACGCGGCGGCCACCAAGCCAAGGACAATCAGCCCGAGCGCGGAGATGAGCTGGAGCGAGTTGATGTAGTCACGTGGCTGCAGCAGCGTCCACACCGGCTGCACGGAGGCCACGTACGAATAGACGAGCAACACCGCCACCCAGACAATCGTTGGCCATTCGGCCATCGCTTGGTTGAGCGTATTCAGCACGCCCACGTTTCCATAAATGACGGTGAGATACATCACGCCCAAGGCGATGAGCGATGGCAGAAACAGGCCCACACCCTTGCGATGCAACAACACGCCGATGACAATGGCGATGGGGATTTGCACAAGGCAGGGAAAGATGGCGGCGGGATACATCCGAAACACCGAGGCGATGACCAGACCAAAGATAGCCAGCACAATGGTGAGCGCCATGAATAGTATGAAAAGAAACAACAAGCGTACCCGCCGGTTCAACACGCGGCCGGCAATATCGCCCACGGTTTGGCCGTTGTTGCGCAGGCTGACGACCATAGCACCGAAGTCATGAACAGCGCCAATAAAGATGGAGCCGAATATCACCCACAACAGCGCGGGCAGCCAACCCCACATCACCGCAATGGCCGGGCCAACGATAGGGCCGGTGCCGGCGATGGAGGTGAAGTGATGGCCGAAGACGACCGACTTGGAAGTGGGCACGTAGTCGACACCGTCCTCGAGTTTTTCGCTGGGGCACACAGCGCTGGCGGAGAGCCGGAATATTTTTTTCCCGAGCCACCGGCCATAAGTGTGGTAGGCGACGATGAATCCGAGGCCGGCGAGCAGGGCTATGAGCAGGGTTTCCATGGCTATGACGCGCGCGCGCGTGGCTGAAAACTAGGGAGTTTTGGGGAAAAAAGCAATCCACGGGACAGGCTTAGGCTTAAGTAGCATTTTTTTAAAATTTCAGTTGTTAACAGGTGTTAACAGTGTTAGTAACTAACTTTTGCCGTTTGCGAGAGCTATCAACTATAAAAAATGCCTCGCCCGTGCCAAGGACTTGTGTTTTGAAAAAGGCGCTACGAACAGGCTGGGCGGGGTGACAAGGAAACAGATTTATGTCACGACATCGCAGTTTACGATCTTCGAATACGCTGGGCGCCAAGCGCAACGTGCTGAAGCGCTTTGAGCGCGTGGCACTACTTAAGGAGCGCGGCATATGGAAAGAGGGCGACCGAGTGGTAGGGCTTCGCAAGACGAAGCCCTCCGAATAGCGGTCGTACGTTTTATCGCTTCGATGTCACGGGCCTTCGCCCGGAGGTGCATCTGTTTCCCGGTTGGACACTGAACATTTGTTCTGTGCCCGGATGAAAACAGTTGATGGTGCGCCTGCAAAAATTCTTAGCTCAAGCTGGGATCGCTTCGCGGCGTGCCAGCGAGGCGATCATTCTGGCTGGGCGCGTGGAGGTGAATGGTCGGCCGGTCACACGGCTGGGAACCCGAGTGGATCCCGCTAAAGACGTGGTGACTGTTTCCGGGAAACCCATCCAACCGTTGAGTCATCGCTATGTGGCGGTGCATAAACCCAAGGGGGTTTTGTGTACCCGGAAAGACGAGCGCGGACGACCCCTGTTGGGCCACCTGTTGCCGCCGGACTGGGACCTGAAACCTGTGGGCCGACTGGACCGCGACAGTGAAGGATTGATCTTTGCCACAAACGACGGCGAGTTCGCACTGCGGATGACTCATCCGCGGTACAACGTACCCAAGGTCTACACAGTGGAAGTGAAAGGCAACGTGCCACAAACGGCGCTGGCGAATTTCACCGAAGGCGTGGAAGATGCGGGCGATTTGTTGCGGGCTCGCAAAGCAACTTTGGTGAGTAGCACTCGCGCACACAGCATCGTGCGAATTGAACTCACCGAAGGCAAAAACCGCGAGGTACGCCGATTGTTTGCGACACAGAAAATAAAAGTCATCCGACTGACACGGGTGCAAATAGGAAAAATAAAATTAGGCGAGTTGCCCCCCGGCAAATGGCGAACAATAACAGAAACTGAAATCCAAACCTTGTTGAGGAACCGATGAAAACCACCCCGTCCCGTATCTTAATCCCCGCGCTAACACTCGCGGCCACCACCCTGCTCACCGCGCAAACCGCGCCACCTATTCCAGTCGGCCCCGGCGCACCACCCACGCGCCAGCCCAAACCGCCTGCGCAACCGGCCCCCACACCGGCTGTACCCACGCCCTCACCGGAAATCATTCCACCCACCGTCACCCCGGCAGTGCCCGCCGCACCCGCTGTCCCGCTGGTGCCGCCCAGCATCACCCCCCCCGTGGTGCCGCCAACAGTCACTCCACCCGCCACCCAACCTCCGGCGGCACCCAAGCCAGTTCAATTAACACTCCCGACGCCACCGGCCTCCATCGGGTCGGGCGTCATCACCGGCACACGCGTCAGCGCGCGAGGCAAGGCCACGGTGCACAGCCAGCTCGTGTTTCGGTTTGGCCAAAATGAACCGGTGAATCTCCTCGAGGAAATCACCCTCGCCGAGCCCAAGGCCGGTGAGCCGCGCAAATGGTATCGTGTGCAAGTGCCACTCGATGCCGGCTTGTGGGTGCATCATCAGTTTCTTCACAACCAACGCATCGTGACCATCGTGGGCAGCGACGGCAAACCCTCACCACACACCTACGCCAGTGTGAAGCCCAACCGCCTCAACGTGCGCGGCGGCGCAGGCGATGCGTTCCCCGTCCTCGGTCAGCTGCCTCAAGGCACAGACGTCGCCCTCACAGGCGCGCAAAAAGGTAAGTGGCTGGAAATCTTCGCCCCAAGCAACTGCTCCGTATACGTGGCCTCGCAATTCGTGAAACGCGCCAACGGTAACGTAGCCAACGTCGCTAAAGTGCCGACTCTTCCGATACAGCCCCAGCCGGATATCCAACCGCAACCGCCCATCATCCTGCCTTTGCAGCCCGCACAACCTGGCACCATTGCCCCTTCGGTTCCCGGAGCCACACCAGCTGTGCCCGCCGAAACCACCATCACCGTTGACCCCAAAACCTTCGGCACCCCCGGAGGTACAACCACCCCCGGAGGCATCAGCATCCTCCCAAAACCACCCAAGCCAACTGCACCGGCGATTACCAAGCCTATCGAACCAGCGAAACCCGCCGTGCCTACCAAGCCCGTGCAAGTGGCCAAGGCCAACCCAAACCTTCCTCCGCCCAGCAAACCGGTGTTAGACAAAAACGGTGCGCCCATTCGCATCGTCACCCGCGAGGGCATCGTGCATCGCACGCTAAGCCTAAGCGCCCCCTCGCGTTACGTGCTCGAGCATCTCGAGAGCGGCAAGACCATTAACTTCCTCATCACCCAACATCCAACGTTGGAGAAGAAAATGGAAAAACTGCTCGGTCGTCGCATCCTCGTCAGCGGACAGGAAGCAATGGATGCACGTAATCAGCACACGCCGGTACTCATCATCAAGACCTTAAAGACCACTGACGACACCGACAAATAACGTGGCTATCGACGCCATTGAAAACCGAATTGATGGTCGGGCTATCGCTGAGCAAATACACGGGGAAACCCGCCGGCATATTGAAGCCCTGAGTGAGCGGGGCACGCCGCCGGGTCTTGTGTTTGTGCGCTTAGGCGAGGACCCCGCGTCGCGCGTGTACGTGGGGATGAAGGAAAAAACCTGCGACCGCCTCGGTATTCAGTCCACCACCCACGTGCTACCGGAGGGCACTTCGGAAAAGGAATTGCTCAAGCTCATCAGCGAGCTGAACGCTAACCCCACCGTGCACGGCATCCTCATACAGGCACCGCTACCCGCGACCATCAACGAAGCAACCATCTTCGCCGCTGTGTCGCCTAATAAAGACGTCGATGGATTTCATCCCGTCAACGTCGGCAAACTGCTGCTGGGTGATTCCGGTGGCTTTGTTCCCTGCACCCCCGCCGCCGTGCACGAGCTACTCATCCGCAGCAGTGTGCCCATCCAAAGCGCGGAAGTCGTCATCCTCGGCCGCGGCAATATTGTTGGCAAACCAATGGCCGCCATTCTTTGCCAAAAAGCGAATCACGCCAATGCCACCGTCACGCTGTGCCACTCGCGCACGGCCAACCTCGCCGAACATTGCAGCCGCGCGGATATATTGATCGCCGCTATCGGTGTGGCGGAATTTGTGAAAGCGGATATGGTGAAGCCCGGCGCCACGGTTATCGACGTGGGCGTGAACCGTATTGCCGATCCCAAAGCCAAGAACGGCACGCGGCTGGTGGGCGATGTGGACTTCGCAGCCGTCCAGCCCGTATCCGGGCTCATCACGCCCAACCCCGGTGGCGTAGGGCCGATGACCATCGCGCTACTCATGCGCAACACCGCGCGGGCCGCCGCGCGCGCGACAGGCGTTGAGCTTGAATCCATTTAATTATATAAAATGACCGACGCACGAATTCTCCCCGACCTCCAATGCTCGCTGATTTGCGAGGACGTCCGACCAGAAGCCAATGGCAACATCATCCTGATCGGCGTGCTAAACCAAATCGTGGTGCCGCAAGTGCCGGTGATGGCCAACAAGCTAGCGTGCTTCAACCGCTGGACCGCCGGCGTGGGCGAGTTCAATGAAGTGGTGAAGCTGCTCGCGCCCGACCAATCTACGGTGGTGCGTGAAAACGCACTGGCCTTTTCATTGGAGAACCCTGGCATGATCCGCACGAACGTACACCTGTTTCAAAACGTGGAGTTCACCGCAGCCGGTGTGTATTACGTGGAAGTGACTGTCGACGACGTACTCAAGCTGCGTTATCCGCTACCATTGGTAATGATGCCGCAAGACCAAAACGGCGGCGGCAGCGACGCCAACGCAAGCGAACAAAATTAATTTATGGAACCGGCCCCGCCCAATGGCGAACCGCCGGAGGAAAATTCTCCGGAGTCCATCGAACCTTCGGTCGAGCCAAAGCCTTCGCCCTCCCAGGGCTTTCCTGTCTCCTTCAGCGGCGTGGCATCTTTTGCTGAAACCGGCTGGGGACGCCTGCTTGGCTGGCAATTCCTGATAGCCCTCGCGCTGGGCGGCGCGGTGCTGCTCGTGCTCGCCCGCCACTGGGCACCGGTGATAGATTCTGCAATGCAGCAACTCCCCGCCGAAACGGGTTGGCGCAATGGCGTTCTGGTATGGCCGGATGACAAACCAGTGCAGTTTGGCCGTAACAATTATTTCTGCCTCATCGTGGATCCCGAAGGCAAGGCGCGCCAAGGCCAACTGGCCGATATGCAGATTGAACTGCGCCGCGAGGATTGGCTGCTCGGTTCGGTGTTCGGCTATTTTGAATTGAAATATGCGCCCGGCGATTTGCCCTTATTGCGCGAAGAACTTGCACCATGGTGGGGCGCACGGCGACCGTTCCTGTTGCTGGCGCTGGGTGCCACGGCGGGCGCACTGGCGTGGCTGGGCTGGCTTGCGCTGGGCATTGCGGGCGGCGTGGTGGTGCGCTCGATAGCATTTTATGTGGACCGCCAATGCCCCACTGGCGGTGGATGGCGGCTCGCGGCCGCGGCACAGTTGCCGGCGTCCCTACTGCTTTCGGCGGGAGTTCTTTGCTACGCTCTGGGATTGTTGCCATGGATGGGGTTGCTGGTGCTGGTGCCGTTGGCGGCCTTGGTAGCGTGGGGGTATTTATTTTTTGCGCCCTTCTTCCTACCGCGCATCGAAGTGAGCGATCCCAACCCATTCGAAGGCGAGGAGGAGGAAATGGACGCTGACGGAGGTGAAAGCAAAATCGCTGAACCAAAAAAGCCCAATCCATTTCAAGAATCCAATGACGGCGATGATAAGTCGTAATAGCCTATTTGCCAGCATTGCCAGCACGCGTGCGTTCGGTTAAGTTGGGCGCGTGAAACTTTGGGCAATAGCATGGTTGGCAGCCCTACTAGTCGGCTGCGGTGATGGGAAAAGCGATGCCACCGCGGAAGACCGCGAGCCGCATTTTCTGGCGGGTCGGCAGATGGTAACGCAACAGGATTACGATGGCGCCGAGAAATCCTTTTACAAGGCGCTCGAGGCCAACCCTCGCTCGTCAGCGGCGCATTATGAATTGGGCGTGCTGTTTCTTTCACGCAAGAATGATCCGGCGGCGGCGATTTTCCACCTGCAACGATACCTCATCCTCAAACCGGCGGCAGAAAATAAAAAGGCCGTGCTCGGGCAAATCGAAGGATTGAAGAGCGATCTCGCAGGCGAAATCCTCGGTAACCCGCAATCACAACCAAACCGATCGATCCAAGCACTGCGCACGCAGCTCAATCATTTGGCGGCAGAAAATGCGGCGCTCAAGCATCAGTTGCTTTCCAAAGGCATCACCCCTAATCCGGCGACTACCACAAACTCCACAACCACGCTGCCGCGGCCCGGAGGTGGCAGCAGCGTACCTAACCCGCCGCGACCCACCACAACAACCCTGCACACGCACAAAGTGAAACAAGGAGACAACCCCACCAGCATCGCGCGCCAATATGGCATTACCGTTCCCAAACTGCTCGCGGCCAATCCCGGCCTCAAGCCATCCCGAATGCAGATTGGCGATGAACTAAAAATCCCGCCGCGCAACTAGCCCTCATGCAGCGCCTCCTCCTCGTTACCCTCGGCTGTTTTTGGTTGTTCATGACTTGGCAACTTTGGCGTGTGGAATACGCCGGCCAAAAGCTCGGCGCGGCAGTGGAGATTGCTACGGTGTGGGACAAGATCCGCCGCGCGCCGGATGACTCCCATCTGCAAATTGTCCACGTCCCCTCGGATAAATTATTGGGGGAACTGGATTGGGAACCCAAAGTGCTCACCGAAAACACCTCACAGTTAGAAGGCCAAATTACGCGTATCGATGGCTACGAACTGGAGGTGGACAACGGCGTTTTTTTGCTCGATGCCGATCAAGGACAAGTGCGGTTTGATATCGAGCTGGCAATGAACAGCGCTTCCGCATGGCAAACGGTGCGGATCGATTTCCGAAAACTCGATGCTGAAAGCAATTCGGACCTGTACCTTGGCGCGTCCGCCACGGCAAGTAATCAAGTGCTCAATCTCGGCCTCGAGCTACAGAATTTCACCAATCAAATTCAAATGCCGCTGGAGGACATGCGTAACCCACGAAAATTTTCCAAGGCTATCCTCGCACTGCGCGGCACGGGAAAAATCGCCACGATCACCACCCTGTTTGCCATCAATAAACTGCTCGATGAAGCTAATCTCGGCTCGCAACTTAATTTCGATTTCAAACTCCCCCGCACGGCGCACCTCGACCGGCTGCCCGGCGTGCGATCAGATATCAAAGTTTATCGCGTGGACTTCGAGCCTCTCAAAGGCTGGCCCGCCAGCGCGTACATCAACTCCACCGGCGAAATTTTGCTCATTCGGCTACCTCAAGGCTATGAACTACGCAACACCCATTACTACGGCGTCGCCCGCCGTCGCAACCCATGATCGAACTCGAAAATCTGGTAAAAAAATTCGGCGATCTCACCGCCGTGGATGACTTGAGCCTCACCGTTGAAAAAGGTGAATTCGTCGCCGTGCTCGGCCCAAATGCCGCCGGCAAAACCACTACTATAAAAATGCTCGTGGGCCTCATCAAGCCTAACGCCGGTACCGTGCGCGTGTGTGGCATCGACGTGCAAGCCGACCCTATCGCTGTTCGCCGTCATCTTGCATACGTCCCCGATTTCCCTTTCCTATACGACAAGCTCACCCCGTGGGAATTCCTGCGCTTCACTGGCCAGCTGTTTCATATGGACGAGGCACAAATTCAGGAACGCACACGCGAACTTATTCCGCGTTTCAACCTCAATCCATATTTGCAAAAGAGCATCGAGAGCCTCAGCCACGGAACGCGCCAGCGCATCGCGATTGTCTCTGCGCTAATGCATGCGCCGGAAGTGTTTGTGCTCGATGAGCCGATGGTGGGCCTCGACCCGCATCATCAGTTTATCTTGAAAGAGGTGTTGAAAGAACGCGCCGCCGAGGGGATGACGGTCTTCCTCTCCACCCACCAGATTAGCGTGGCGGAGGAAGTAGCCGATCGCATCGGGATCATTCATATGGGCAAGCTCGTCGCCGTGGGGACCAAGGAAGAATTGCACGCCATGAGCGGCCGTGGCAAGGCCGAGCTGGAAGAAACCTACCTCGCCCTCACTAGTGAGGAATCCGATGTGAGCATACAGCGCCAAGTCCAGCAGGGATAACTGTCGATGGAATTCCTGCCTGCTGTCCGAAACCGATTTGCCTCGCCACTGATGCTACTGCTGCGTGTACATCTCGCGCAGGCGGCGCGGCGCTTTAAGGAGGCAAGCCAGCGCTCGGGATTTCTTTCGGTGCTCATTGTAAGCTTTATGCTTTTTTATCCGCTGCTCGCCGCCGGCATGTTTTATGGCGGACTGCGATACGTTTCGAAGTTCCCCGGGCTGGGCGATCTCTTAATCGAACGGCTCATATTTTTGCTCTTTGCTTTTCTGTTCATGCTGCTCCTGTTTTCCAATGTCGTGGTCGGTTATACGAATATGTTCAAAAATCAGGAATCGAGATTCTTGAACACCCTTCCTATTCCCGCTCAATCTATTTTCCGATGGAAACTTATTGAGACCGCAGTAGTCGCCTCGTGGGCGTTCATCGTTTTAGTGGCACCGCTACTGCTCGCCTTCGGCATTCATCAACATGCGGACTGGCATTTTTATGTGTTCACCCCGCCCCTCGTAGCGGTGTTCATTATGCTGCCAGCGATATTCGGCTGCTGGATCGCTGTGGCGATAGCGCGCTTTCTCGACCGCTCACTTTTCCAAGCCACCGCCGTGCTGCTAGTTTTGGCGATGTGTTATGCAGTGAAGGTTTATCTCCAACCAGAAGCCGCCAGCGAGCAGACGCTCGAAACGCGAGTGGTGGATCTTACTGACCGCCTGCTCGCCAAAACTCAAATCGCACAGTTTCCTTTTCTGCCCAGCTATTGGCTCTCCAGTACTATAACCCACTGGGTGGAAGGCGCACGGGCGGCGGCAGGTTTCTTTGCTGCGGTGCTCATGTCCAACGTACTTTTTTTCGGTTTTCTCAGTTTCACGCAAACGGGTCGTCATTTTTTCGCGTCGCTTTCCTCTACGCTTAGTCGCGGCAGTCTCGCCGGTGATTGGTCCACCGCCATGCGCCATATACCGCGCCTATGTGCGCAAGTGGTATTGCTGGCATGGTTTTTACCGGTGGTGGATTTTGAGCCTCTACAAAAACATTGGCGGGAAGAACTCGCACCACTTTCAGCAAATTATGCCGCGCAACGAAGCTCCGAAGATGTCGACACTCAATCGCTTGGGCGCTGGCTTACCAATCATGTGGCGGAGTTGGAACCCCGTCTCGCGCGCGGTGCGCTTTATTATTTGCAGCCGGATATCCGTAACCTTTATCTCCGCAGCAGTTCGGGCGAAATGATGCAACTTGGCCCGGACCTCGACCATCTACTGCAATCCAACCTGCGCCCCAGCTTATCCGGGCTGGACTTTGCCCGCAACCGCACACTGCTACGCGGGGCCGCCGCCGACTTTGCCGCCGAGCCCGAAGCCACACTGCTGCAGCCTTTGCCGAAATCACAGGTAGTGGTTCTGCATGCCCTCGGCACCCCCAGGCTAACCAACCGCACACTTACTTTTCCCGCCGTACCTGGAGCCGATGAACCGTTACCCAAACAAATCCACCGCCTGTTCCTCCGCCGTCAAGTGACGCTGGTGGATGCCGACAACAAGCCCACCGGGAAAAAAGTTTGGATCACTGATCACGGAAATTATTTTGAAGGTTCCCTCGCGCGTGAGGGCGATACGCTACGATTCACTCTACCCGGAGAAACGCTCAAAGAAGAAACCGGCGTACACGGGATAGACCTAATTCAAATGTGGCGCACTAATGCCACCGAAAAGCTCGACTGGAAACACTGGCAACTGGGCCGCGTGGGAACCCCAGTAGCCGCTCACCCTCCGCCACCTGCTCAAGCTGCCGCCCTGCCGCCAATGGTATTGTTGGCCATTCCGCTTATGGCCCTGTTGGCATGGATGTTCAACAGCCGTACGGCCCATTTAATCGCGGCCACCGCGGTGATCGGTCTCTTCATTGCCTTCATGGCCGGTGGCGATCACTGGCTAACCCGGCTCGACGGCACCGGCGGCGGAAGGGCTTTCGGTATTTCCGGCTGGCAATTCCTCGGCCTCGGCGCGTGGCTCATGCTCGCCGCCGCGTTGGCTCAGGGGATTTCCACAATTTGGCAATCCCCCCTCGCCGAGCGGTTTGAAAAATGGTTCGAGCAATGGCAGGATAAAAGGAATGTGTTCAAATACGAACCGGGCTTGGCCGAGCGCATTTTTAAGAAAATCCCCGGCTTGCCTTCCGACGTGCTGGCAGTACTGCTCAAGGACATCCGAATGTTTTGGCGCGACACCGCGCAATGGGGCCAATCGCTCATCCTCTTCGGCATCCTCGGCGTGTATATTTTGAACCTCCGTTTCTTTACCGAGCAATTTACCTCGCTCTTCACCGGCGGCCGCTTTGGGGGCGATTACTTTTTCAAACTTGTCAGCTTTATGAACCTCGCCGCGTGCGCACTGAATCTCGCCACATTGACCACGCGTTTTGTGTATCCGCAATTTTCCCTGGAAGGCAAACGGCTATGGATTGTCGGCCTCTCGCCGCTGGGGCTTTCGCGCGTTGTGAAGGTGAAGTTTATGTTAGCCTCGACCATCTCACTGCTCATCAGCCTGCCGCTCATTTGGTTTTCGTGCAGCATGCTGCAGTTGCCGGCAAGTCAGGTAGTGTTCTTCATAGTTGCCATTTCCATCATGTCCGTAGCTCTCAATGGTCTCGCTGTGGGCATGGGCGTGATGTACCCCAACCTCAAAGAAGATAACCCAAGCAAAATAGTCGCGGGCTTTGGCGGCACGTTCTGTCTCGTGATCAGCTTTGTGTACATTGGGCTAGCGGTGATGTTGCTCGGTGCGGGCTCACCCTTCGGCTCGCCGTGGCAAGTCTTCGGTCGGCACTCGATGGAAATCCGAATGATCTATCTTGGAATGTTTCTCGTGTTCTCAACCATCGTCGGCCTCGGCCCGTTGAGTTACGCGCTGAACCGCGTGAAAAAATTCGAGCACTGACGACCGGCAAACGAAACCCTCATCATTTCAACCAAAGCTTTACACCGCACCCTTTTTTCCTTATAGTATGGTCATGGCTGTTTTTGATGGGCCGGATTTGTTAGAGGAGGATTTTCCCGCTACTGCCAAAGGCGCAACTTTGGTAAATGAGGATCACGAGGAATTGGATGATCAGGTTTCAACCCTGCAAACCCAACTCGCGAACCTTAATCACGCGCGTGATAAGCTGGAACGGGAAAAGGCCACCGTGGAGGAATCACGCCGCCGGTTTTCAGAATTCCAAACCGGGCGCGAAGAGATGCTCCATGAACTCACGCGCAGCCTCGGTTTACTGGAGGAAGCGCAACTTGACGCCCAACGCGATGCTGAGCAAATGACCCGCTCGATGGATGACTTGCGCAACGCCCTCACAAAAGTTGACTCACTGGTGGAGGTCGATACCCACGATGAGGATTGGAAAGTGCTGCTAACCCGCAACCTCACCACCATCGAAAACGCCCGCATGGAGCTGAACTCCGCGCGCCTGAAATGGACGCTGCTGAGCGGCATCCGCGATGACGAAAGACAAGACTTTATCGCGCCTGTTCAGCCCGGACAAACGGGCCTGCCGCTGCCAAAAAGTTTTGGTCAACTCTGTCTGTGGGGCCTCGCTCTGACATGGCCGATGCTCTTAATCGGCACGGCGATCACCGCTGTGCTCCTGTTGCGGGGGTAAATTAATGGGGTGGTTCAAGCGCAAGATCGACCCGATGACCTCGCGATCACGCGAACTGCACAGCGAAATTGCCGCGCTCGAGTCGCAGATCGCCCAACTTAGAGACGCCTCAACGCTGGCCGACCCGCACCAAATCCGAACCGTGCTGAAGGAAACACGATACCTTCCGCCCGATCCGATCCTACGTGCCGACGGAACGTTGACCCACTCGCTGCCGCCCGCCACCGACTCCAATTGCTCCGGTCTCTACAACGATCAAGGTGTACGGAAGTTTGACCTCGCCGGATGGTGGCTTCGCGCCCGGTCCCAACCCGCTTCCTCACCCACAGGTAACGACAAGCTCGTCGCCTATCTCGCCGCCGGCCGCAACCACGGCTACACTGCCCTCCGCAGCGAACGCCGCGTGGCTCGCAACCGATTCATCCTCCTCGCTTTCGTCCTGCTCGCAATGCTCTGGACCGTCCTCAGCCTGCTCATCCCGCAGTTATAAAATAGCTTGCGACCCCGTCAGCGTTGCGAAATGTCTGCCACGTTTATCGACACCCCACACGGCAAGTTCCGCGCCCAATTCACCAAGCGCGGCTTGGCCCGTTTACAGTTTCCAAAGGTCAAGCCTGAACCCGTCGCCGATACCATCGAGCCCTCAAAAAATTGGCTGAGCCAAACCACCGACGCGCTCAAAAACATGCTCGTCGGAAGAGCCCCAAACAATCTCCCGCCTTTAGATCTCTCCGCCGGCACCACATTTCAGCAACAAACATGGCGCTCACTGCTGTGTATTCCCGCCGGTCGCACGTGCGGCTATGGGGAACTCGCCCGTGCTATCCACCGACCCAAAGCCGCCCGCGCCATAGGCAGCGCTTGCGGATCCAATCCCATTCCCGTACTCATCCCATGCCATCGAGTCATTGGTGCCAACGGCAGCCTCATCGGCTTCTCCGGCGGTATGGATTGGAAGATGAAACTACTGGAAATCGAGCGCGTGAAGCTGCCACTTCATTGACACGTCCGCGCGCGATTGTTAGCGTCCCGCCCTTTGCTTGGCATGAATTACAAAGACACACTCAATTTGCCGCAAACGGGTTTCCCGATGAAAGCCGGTCTCGTGCAACGCGAACCCGAGTGCCTCAAGCAATGGTACGCGGAGAACATCCATGACCGCATCCGCAAACGCCACGCCCAAGCCACCGAGTCATTCCTCCTCCACGACGGCCCGCCCTTCGCCAATGGTGATGTACACATAGGTACGGCGCTCAACAAGACGCTCAAGGATTTCATTCTCAAATTCCAAACCATGCGGGGCAAAAGTGTGCCGTATGTGCCAGGCTGGGATTGCCACGGATTGCCCATCGAATTCAAGGTAATGCAGGATCTCCGCAAGGAAAACCGCCAAGACGCCACCGCCGCCGACATCCGCAAAGCCTGTGAGGCGTACGCCCACAAGTACATCGATATCCAACGCGAACAATTCAAACGCCTCGGTGTCTTCGGAGATTGGGATAATCCCTACCTCACGCTCGACAAAACATATGAAGCCGAGGAGCTGCGCCTCTTTGCTGACCTCGTCGAAAAGGGCTTCGTCTATCGCGGTAAAAAACCGGTCTACTGGAGTATCCCCTGCCGGACCGCCCTAGCCGAGGCCGAGGTGGAATACGCCGACCATGTCAGCCAAAGTGTCTTTGTGAAATTCCCTGTCAACGGCGAGGACAATACTTACCTTATCATTTGGACCACCACGCCTTGGACGCTCCCCGCCAATCTCGCGGTGGCGTACCACTCGCGGTTCACATACAAAAAAGTGTGCGTCAACGGCGAGATGTACATTCTCGAGAGCACGCTACTGCCGACCGTCGTTAAAACGTGCGGCTGGGAAAACATCGAAGAAATGCAATCGCTTAAGGGCGACGAACTCGGCGCGCTGGAATACCGCCATCCGTTCATTGACAAAACCGCCAAGCTTTTCGCCGGTGATAACTTTGTCGAAAACACAACCGGCACTGGTTTCGTCCATGTCGCCCCCGGACACGGAATGGATGACTATCACCTCGGCTGCGCGAACGGCTTACCCATTTACTGCCCCGTGAATGACGACGGGAAATTCACCCATACCGATGACCTTCCCTTGGCCGACCAAATGCCCGCCGACTTGCTCGGTAAATCCATCCTCGAAAAAAATGGCAAAAACGAAGCCAACGAGGCGGTACTCGAATTGCTGCGCGAAAAATCCGCACTCGTGCATCAGGAAAATTACACGCACAGCTACCCGCACTGTTGGCGCAGTAAAACGCCCGTCATCTTTCGCGGTATGGACCAGTGGTTCATCAACATTGACCACGAAGACTTTCGCCAAACCGCCCTCGCCGCCATCGACGAAGTCAACTGGGTGCCCGACTGGGGCAAGGCCCGCATCCAAGGCGCCGTCGAGTCTCGCCCCGACTGGTGCATCAGCCGGCAACGCACGTGGGGCGTGCCCATCCCCGCCTTTTACAATGCCGAGGGCGAACCGCTGCTCGACGCCCGTATCGTCCGCAAAACTGCCGAACTCATCGAGCAACACGGCTCCAACATCTGGTTCGAGCGCGAAATCGCCGAACTCTGGTCCGACGTCCGCCCCGACGATTGGAACGGAGATACCCCCACAAAAAAATCCACCGACACCCTCGACGTCTGGATCGACTCCGGCTCCAGCTCTCGTGCCGTGCTAATGCAGCGCGAGGAACTGCAGCAATCCGATAAGGAAGGCAACGAAAACTGGCAGGCCGATGTGTACCTTGAAGGCAGTGACCAACATCGCGGTTGGTTCCAATCCTCTCTGCTCCTCTCACTCGCCGGCAACGGCGCGCCGCCATACAAGACTGTCCTCACCCACGGCTTCATGGTCGATGCCGACCGCGCAAAAATTGCCAAGAGCAATCAAAGCGCAAACACCAAGCCGCAAACCAGCGAGGCCTACATCGGCGAATACGGCGCGGATATCGTGCGGCTGTGGATTGCCTCGCAGGATTTCCGCAACGACATCACGGTCAGTAACGAGCGCATCAAAAAAGTTGCCGAGACCTATCGCAACCTCCGTAACTCCCTGCGCTATCAGCTCAGCAACCTGTACGATTTCGACCCCGCGCAACACACCGTGTCCGATGCCGACCTCACCAGCCTAGACCGCTGGATGCTCGACCAATTCACCGCCGTTGTCCGCGACGTCACCGAAGCTTATGAACGCTTCGAGTATCACATCGTTTACCAGCGCATCAGCCAGTTTGTGTCCGTGGAACTCTCCGCAATTTATCACGACTGCATCAAGGACCGACTCTACGCCGAGGCCTCCAACTCCTCGAGCCGACGCGCCTCGCAAACCACCCTGCACCGCCTCGCAACCGGCCTCACCCGAATGCTCGCCCCCATCTGCGTTTTCACCGCAGAGGAAGCGTGGGAGTTTCTCCCGGGCACTCCCACTGAAAAGGCCGACTCTATCCACCTCGCCGATTGGCCCGAAGAAAATTTTGAATTACCTACTGAAGAAAAAGCCGTATGGCAAAATCTCTTTACTCATCGCGAACTCGCGCTAGCCGAATTGGAAAAAGCCCGCAAAGAAAAACAAATTGGCAAAGCCCTCGAAGCCCGAGTCACCATCCGGGCCGCCGATCTCACCACAGCCCAAGCCCACGCCGAAACCCTCCGCGAACTCATCAATATTTCTCAACTCGAACTAGTAGGGGATAAATCCGCTGCGACCCCTGCCTACACTGTTACCCAAGCCCATGGCGAGAAATGCACCCGCTGCTGGCGATGGGAAGAAACTGTCGGCCAACACGAAGCCCACCCCGAATGCTGCACGAGGTGCGTGGATGCTGTGAGTTGACGAAACACTGATTTCACCGATGCACATACTCATTTGGAATCTTCACTTTGAGCGGGTTAGTGAATGACCATTTGCTTCCGGAAAATTCCACTGTGGCTTCAGCCGACGCTTGGCTGATCTTTTTCGAAAGACTCCGGTACTGTGTTGAAACTAAACACAGGTACAACAACATCAAGCCCACGCCCGCGTAGCTCACCACGCTTTGGTGGAAAAGGTAACCAGCGCCGATGATCAGGAGAATCGCATATAGTAGATAAACGAAGCCCGTTCGGAATTCGTAAACCACAAATTCATCAGACGCTTCGATTTGTCGGTACGGTTTGAACAGGTCCATCCGGCGACTTACACCTTCAGTTCCCAACCCTTCCGATACTCGCGGCCCCAGTATTTTTTTACGGCCTCTTCGTTGCCGGTGATTTTTCCGGTTTTGGGGTTCACATCAATCGCGCCGCCGGTGCGGTGAGCAATGTTGCCAAGGTGGGTTAGGCGGGTGCTGATTTGGGCGTCGGCGATTTCTGAGTTCAATGGCTCGTCAGTGCGGATGGCGTTAAGGAAATTACCGAAGTGAAAACCGTCGTCCCATTTTCCGAGGTTAGCCTTCACCTCTTTGCCGGCTTTGTCGAATTGTTTGTAGCCGGCGCCGTGGATTTCTAGCTGGCCGGTGTCGCCATAAAACGTCACGAACGAATGCGGCTCAGGCTTGCGGCGGTGACAGCTGCTTTGGTCCCAGCTAATACCCACGTCACCGTAATCGTAAACGGCATATGCGGTGTCGGGCGTTTCCTGATCGTCATCAAAGTGATACCGGCCGCCGCTCATGGTCACACGCTTCGGATAATCCACTTCCAACCCCCAGCGGGCCACGTCCAAAAAGTGCGGGCCGTTGTTTTGCATTTCGCCGCCGCCGTAGTGCCAATGCCAGTGCCAGTTATAATGCACAAGGTTGTCCTTGTATGGCCGCTCAGGGCACGGCCCTTGCCAGCGTTCCCAGCCTTTTTTGCCGAGCCACGCCGGCACGTCCACAAGCTTCCCTTTGCCAATGCTGGGGCGTGAGCCGTTATAATAGCAGCGCGCATACAGCGGCTTGCCAATCTCGCCCGCCTTAACGCGTTCCACGCCCTCGATGATGCCCGGTTGACTCCGGCGCTGGTTGCCCATCTGCACCTTCTTTTTGTATTTGCGCGACGCGGCGACCAGCAACTCTGCCTCGCGACTGTTCTGGCTACCGGGTTTTTCCACATAAACGTGCTTGCCCGCTTCCATCGCGAGAATTGCCATCGTGGTATGCCAAAAATTCGGCGCGGCAATCGAAACAGCATCAATCGATTTATCATCCAAAATGCGCCGGAAATCATCGATGCCCTGCGGTGCTTTCGTTTGCGGAACCTTCTCCAAAGGCCCTTTCGCGCGATTCATCCCACTGGCCACCCGCCGCGAATCAACATCACACAAATAACCCACCTCGCAATTCGACGCCTCGATGTATTTCAACACATGCCCTATCCCGCGACTGAGCCCGATAACGCCCACGGTAATTTTCTTCTGCGTATCCTGCGCGCGAAGGATGGAGGGGAAAGCTACCGCCGCAGCCGTCGAGGCCGCAGTGGCGCCAACGAATTGACGACGGTTTAAATGATTTTTCATAAGCCAGTTTGCGGAAAGCAAAAGGCTACGCCATGGGGACGGGTTGGCAAGGGGAAAGGACGCCTTAAATCGTACCTTTTTTGATCAAAGCTCGGCCGTATTCGCGATTCATTCGGGCGATGAAATCGAGAGAGATTTCCTTGGGGCAAACGGCTTCGCAGGATCCGGTGACGGTGCAGTTCCCGAACCCTTCATCGTCCATTTGCTTCACCATCGCCAGCGCACGGCGTTCGCGCTCAGGTTGGCCCTGCGGCACGAGGCTGAGATGGGAAATCTTCGCGGCGACAAAGAGCATCGCACTGGCATTTTTGCAAGCGGCTACACAAGCGCCGCAACCAATGCATTGCGCGGCATCCATCGCGAGATCCGATTCGTCCTTGGACACAGGGATAGCGTTGGCATCAGGAACGCTGCCAGTGCGCACGCTGATAAAGCCGCCCTTCTGCTGAATGCGATCGAACGCTGTGCGATCCACCACCAAATCACGATGCACCGGAAACGCCGTCGCGCGCCAAGGCTCAATGGTGATCGTCATCCCATCGCTGAAATGCCGCATGTGCAACTGACACGCCGTCGTGCCCTTCTGCCCACCGTGCGCCGTGCCATTGATAACCATCGAGCAGGAGCCACAAATACCTTCCCGACAATCGGAATCAAATGCAATTGGTTCTTTGCCCGATCCAATAAGCCCTTCGTTAACAACATCAAGCATTTCAAGGAAGGACATATCAGGACTGATATCATCGGCTTGATACTCTTCAAAGCGGCCGACGTCATCCGCATCATCTTGGCGCCAAACTTTGAGTTTTAAATTCATAAGCTTGTCCATTATTTGTAACTACGTTGCGTCATCTTCACTTCCTCGTACACAAGATTCTCTTTGTGAAGTTCGGGGGTTTGGTTTTCGCCTTTGTATTCCCACGCACCAACAAAGGAAAAGTTTTTATCATCACGCTTGGCTTCGCCTTCGGGAGTTTGGTGTTCCTCACGGAAATGGCCGCCACAAGATTCCTCCCGTTGCAGCGCATCGCGACACATTAATTCGCCAAACTCGAGAAAGTCCGCCACACGCCCGGCCTGCTCAAGGCTTTGATTGAGCGAACCATTTTCGCCCGGCACATTTAGGTTCTCCCAAAATTCAGCCCGCAACTCCGGAATTTTTTTAATGGCTGCCTCAAGCCCAGTCTTATTCCGTGCCATCCCGCATTCGTCCCAAATAATCTGCCCTAGCTCACGATGAAACGAAGTGGGTGTGCGCTTACCTTTGACAGATAACAACTTATCAATCTGCGCCCGGACAGTTTCTTCCGTACCGACAAACTCAGCCGAATTCGTATCAGTTCGATCATCTGGCGCCACCCCGGCGAGGTATTGGCCGATCGTGTACGGCAACACAAAATAACCGTCCGCCAGGCCCTGCATCAACGCGCTGGCGCCCAATCGGTTTGCGCCATGGTCGGAAAAGTTCGCCTCACCCACCACGTACAAGCCCGGCACGTTGCTCATTAAATTATAATCCACCCACAGACCACCCATCGTGTAATGCACAGCAGGGAAAATGGTCATCGGGTTTTGGTACGCGTTACTACCAGTAATCTTTTCGTACATGTCGAAAAGGTTCCCATATCGTTCCCGTACCGCGCTTTCTCCCAGCCGCTTGATGGCATCCTCAAAATCCAAATACACGCCCAGACCCGAACCCACCACGCCGCGACCGTCATCGCACGCTTCCTTCGTATTGCGCGACGCCACATCGCGCGGCACCAAATTACCAAAGCTGGGGTACTTGCGTTCGAGATAATAATCGCGATCCCCCTCCGCCACATCGCTTGCCTTCAGCTCACCCTTCCGAATTTTTTCCGCAACCGACTGGCTTTTGGGAACCCATACTCGGCCATCATTCCGGAGCGATTCGCTCATCAACGTGAGCTTACTCTGATGATCTCCGCTCACCGGAATGCAAGTGGGATGAATCTGCGTGTAACACGGATTTGCAAAAGCCGCGCCGCGTTTGTAGGCGCGGAACGTCGCAGTGACATTGCATCCCATCGCGTTTGTGGAAAGGAAGAAAGCGTTGCCGTAGCCGCCCGTTGCCAGCACCACCGCGTGCGCCGAGTGCCGGCTTATTTCTCCACTCACCATATCGCGCACCACGATACCTTTCGCGTGGCCATCCACTAACACCACATCAAGCATCTCCGTGCGCGGAAACATCTGCACCTTGCCGAGACCTATTTGCCGAGACAACGAGGAGTACGCGCCAAGCAACAATTGCTGTCCCGTCTGACCGCGCGCGTAAAACGTGCGACTGACCTGCGCACCGCCAAAGGAACGATTAGCCAACAAGCCGCCGTACTCGCGCGCGAAGGGCACGCCTTGCGCGGCGCATTGGTCAATGATGTTCACGCTCACTTGCGCGAGCCGATGCACGTTGGCCTCGCGCGAGCGATAATCGCCGCCCTTCACAGTGTCGTAAAAAAGCCGATGCACGCTGTCGCCATCGTTCTGATAATTCTTGGCCGCATTGATGCCTCCTTGCGCGGCGATGGAATGCGCGCGACGCGGGCTGTCCTGAAAACAGAAACACTTCACGTTGTAGCCCAGCTCCGCCAACGTGGCCGCAGCCGAAGCGCCCGCCAGTCCGCTACCTACCACAATCACCTCGTACTTCCGCTTGTTGGCCGGGTTCACCAGCTTCAGGTCAAAGCGGTGCTTGTCCCATTTCTGGGCCATCGGGCCGGACGGAATTTTGGCGTCGAGATTCATCCTATTTTAATAAAGGCCGCGAGCACACTCACGGGAATGGAAATATAACCGAGAAAAATCAGAGCAGATGCGCCTACCGCAAACCGGTCCATCCACGGCGCAATATTTTTATTCTTTATCCCCAATGACTGAAACATCGCGCTCAAACCGTGGCTTAAATGAAAACAAAGCAACCCCACTGCCACCACATAGAAAACTGAAACTGCTGGTACTTTGAAACCCGTGACAATCATCTTGAAAACATCCGCGTGATTTTTGCCTTCTTTCCCCTCCGCCAATGGAGTGGTGAAATCGTCCGCCACATAATACGATTCGAAATCCTCCATACCCGCACCATTGATCTGCGGCACCTTCCACGTGAAATGCGCCAAATGGTAGAATGCAAATGCTGCAATTATCAGTCCACTGAAAATCATCGTGCGCGCGGCAAACTTCGCCACAATATCACCACGCCGATGCGCATCCACTGGCTCCGCCGCCGCATCGTATTCCACCGTGCGCGCCTCGCGATTTTCTGAAGTCAATTTAATGGCCGACCAAATATGCAGCCCCACCATTCCCAGTAATCCAATCCGCGCCACCCAAAGCAATGGCCCCAGTGCATGCAGCTTCGCGGCGTATTCATTGATCGCCGCCGGCCCCGCGAAAACCAGCAAGTTACCCAGCATATGCATCACCACAAAACCAAACAGACCCGCGCCCGTAATGGCCATAACATACTTACGCCCCAGCGACGTTTTGAAAATGCCCGTGATGAAATCCATCGGCACGGGTTGTATCGACCAAAGACGGGGAAACGTCAAGAGGGGAACCGCACCGATTGGCAATGAAATCTGCCCATTACCAATTGATATTTACTCGGCAAGGGAAAATTGCACCTCATTCGTTATAGCCGTAGCGGTAATAGCATCGCCAGGCTTGAATTCGCCATCAAGCAATTTCAGTGAAAGTGGATCCAGCAGATGCTGTTGGATGGCGCGCTTAAGAGGGCGAGCTCCAAACTGTGGGTCGTGGCCCGCTTGGGCTAGGAGCACCCTCGCACTATTGTCCACCGCCAGCGTCAACTGCTGAGCAGCAAGACGCGTGTCCACTCGATTGAGTTGCAGGTCCACAATTGCGCCCAGTTCGGCCTCATTGAGAGTTTGAAAAATGATGCTATCGTCCACTCGATTCAAAAACTCCGGCCGAAAGTGGCGCTTCAATTCGCCCATCACAGCCACTCGTAACGCATCGTCCATGGGCTTCTCGGCTGCGAAATGCTTCGAGATATGCCGGCTGCCAATGTTGCTGGTCATAATAATCACAGTGTTTCGAAAATCCACTGTGCGTCCGTGGCCATCGGTGAGCCGACCGTCTTCGAGTACCTGTAACAGCACGTTGAACACATCCGGATGGGCCTTTTCGATTTCGTCGAATAACACCACGCTGTACGGGCTCCGCCGCACCGATTCGCTGAGCTGTCCGCCTTCATCATATCCTACATAACCCGGAGGCGCGCCGACCAGCCGGCTAACGCTGTGTTTCTCCATATACTCACTCATATCAACTCGCGTCATCGCATGCTCGTCATCGAATAAGAACTCCGCCAACGCCCGCGCCAGCTCGGTCTTGCCTACGCCCGTGGGCCCGAGAAAAATAAAACTGCCCATCGGCCTCTGCGGATCCTGCAACCCGCTACGTGCCCGCCTTACCGCATTGGCCACCGCCGTAACCGCCTCGTCCTGCCCAATCACCCGTTCGTGTAGACGCAACTCCATCCGGACGAGTTTCTGGCGCTCACCCTCCAGCATGCGGCTGACCGGTATGCCCGTCCAAACCTCCAAGACACGGGCAATGTCTTCTTCTGTCACTTCTTCACTCAATAAGCGATCACCGTTTTGCTCATTGATTGCCTTTTTTGCGGCCGCTAGTTTCTCTTTCAAACTCGGAATACTTCCGTACTGAATCTCTGCTGCCGCCGACAAATCACCAACGCGTTCGGCTTCCTCCTGATTACAGCGAGCGGTATCGAGCTTACCGTTGATGATATTAGCCGCGTCGATCGTCGCCTTCTCATTTTGCCACTGACCCTTTAGCTTCGCGGCACGTTCCTTTAAGTCCATCAACTGCTTTTGCAGTTTTCCTAGTCGCTCCTTTGATGCATCGTCCTTTTCTTTTTTGAGAGCCATCCCCTCGATTTCCAATTGCAGGATCTCCCGCTCAAGTTGGTCGATCTCCACCGGCATCGAATCCAATTCTATCCGCAGCCGCGATGCCGCCTCGTCCATCAAATCAATCGCTTTATCCGGCAAAAAGCGTTCGGCGATATAGCGATTCGAAAGTTGCACCGCGCTCACTATTGCGCTGTCTTGAATACGAATGCCGTGGTGCATCTCATAGCGTTCCTTCAGCCCCCGTAAAATCGCGATGGATTCCTCAACAGTCGGTTCGTCCACCAACACCGGCTGGAAGCGTCGCTCCAGCGCCGGATCCTTCTCTATGTGCTTGCGGTACTCATCTAGCGTCGTCGCGCCAATACACCTCAATTCGCCGCGAGCAAGTTGTGGCTTCAGCATGTTCGCCGCATCGGCAGCCCCCTCCGCGGCACCGGCACCCACGATTGTATGCAGTTCGTCGATAAACAAAACAATATCGCCATCTGCGGACGTCACCTCTTTCAGGAATGCTTTTAGTCTATCCTCGAATTCACCGCGGTACTTCGCGCCCGCGATCATCGCACTAATATCCATCGCAACCAGCCGCTTGCGCTTCAGGCTGTCCGGCACGTCGCCACTCACAATCCGCCGCGCTAAGCCCTCGGCAATCGCCGTCTTTCCCACACCTGGCTCGCCAATCAGCACCGGGTTATTCTTGGTGCGCCGCGTGAGCACCTGCATCACCCGACGAATCTCATCATTACGACCGATCACCGGATCGATTTTCCCACCGCGAGCCAATGCCGTGAGATCCTTTCCGTATTTCTCCAGCACCTCAAATTTTTCCTCAGGATACTCGTCCGTTACTCGCTGACTGCCGCGAATCTCGCTCATCTTCTCTAGTAACACCTTCCGCTTTACTCCGTGCTTCGAAAGAATATTTTTCAATGAGCCACCATTATCCAGCAGGCCTAGCAGCAAATGCTCCGCGCTGAGGTATTCGTCAGATAACTCTTTCGCCTCTTTGGAAGCAGCATCAAATGCTTGCTTCAAGTCGCTGCTCAAAAAAATATTACTGACATTCGCGCCTTCAACAGTGCAGCGCCGGTCTAGTTCCGTTTCCAGCTCTGCCTCCAATGACGGTAAATCCACACCCGCACGCAGAAGCAGCGTAGGCACAATCGTATCCGCCTGCCGCACCAACGCGAGCGTCAGGTGAGGCCCATCTAATTCCTGATGTGACCACTCCCGCGCCAGCTCCTGCGCCGCCTGCAATGCTTCCTGAGATTTTTGTGTCAGTTTTTCCACCATTGTTTCAACTCCCTTCGGTTAAATGTGCTGCCGGCATTTTGTCGACAAAGTTTGTGTTTACAGACTGACGACAAAGTTGCCGACAGAATAAGACGCACTGGGGAGCACTCACCCCCCAGCGGCTAATGGTTGTTTTTACTCTACACGCACTTCAATAGATTTGGGCAACGCCTCCTCGCGCTTTGCCACGCGGACCGCAAGCAGACCGTCCTTGAAATTGGCCGCTACGCTCTCAGCGTCCACATCCTCCGGTAACGTGAAGCTGCGGCTGAAGGACCCGTGCGAGCGTTCCACACAATGGAAGGTTTTAGTTTCCACGCAGCGCCCCAAGTCGCGCTCGCCCGAAAGCGTCAACACCTCATTCTCCACCGTCACTCTCACTTTCTCTTTGCTCACCCCCGGCAACTCGGCGTGGATGGTATATGCTTCGGCCGATTCCTCAATATCCACCACCGGCGACCACGCCGCCGATTGCAACCCCTCGCCGCCCAACACCGATGCTAGCCGATTGTGAAACAACTCGTCCATCTCGCGGATGGGATTCCTAATACTTAATGTGTTCATTTTCATTCCTTTCAGGCGGTGTTAAAAATTAGCCGCTAAGTCCCACCCATTGACTTTGCGACCGATTAAAACTCAATCTTTCACTCTTTAGTAACAAGAACCGTGCCACGCACCTCAAAACCGAAAAAACCTTATATTACTGTAGGAAAATGCAATTATTGCATTGTTGGCAATGTTGAAACCATGAGGTTTAGCGTTATTTTGGCTCATATTTTAATGTGCCTTTATGGCGCATCAGTA